>NZ_QODI01000040.1:0-2836 GCF_009935975.1 Pseudomonas sp. Q1
CGCTGGGTGGCAAAGCCGCCCCAACAAAGACGCCGCGGTATTTCAGGAGGACCGAGGTGCCTGGGTTTGGGGCGGCTTCGCCACCCAGCGCGGGGCAAGCCCGCTCCCTACAGAGTTTGGTCGCGGCAGGTTCTCTTAACTGACCAGCATTAGGGCTTGCCCCCTCCAACAGTTTCAAGATCTCATGCTTTACCAAAACTCCCGCTTGCGTCGTTTCGCCGCGCTCACTAACGTAGCGCCTTTACTGACGCTACCCCCCGCAGGAGCTTTGCCATGGCCTCGCCAGCCTTCTCACATTTTCTTCCCCGGTTCGGCGTTGCCGCGGCAGTGGCCAGTGCATTAAGCCTGGCCGGTTGCCAACTCCAGAGCACCCAGGACACGCTGCCGCCGGTCGCCGGTGTGCAGCCGATCAAGGGGCTCGCGCAGAATGTGTCGGTACGCCGCAATGCCCAAGGCATGCCGCTGATCGAAAGCAGCACCTTTCATGACGCGCTGTTCAGCCTGGGCTACGTGCACGCCGGCGACCGCATCACGCAGATGGTCACGTTGCGCCTGCTGGCCCAGGGCCGACTGGCGGAAATGTCCGGCCCTGAAGTGCTGGATGTCGACCGCTTCATGCGTGCGGTCAACCTGAAAAAAAGCGCCGGTGAGCTGTACAACGCCTCATCGCCGCGCCTGAAGCGCTTCTTCGAAGTGTATGCCCGCGGCGTCAACGCCTACCTGTTCCGCTACCGCGACAAGCTGCCGCCGGACCTGGCCCAGACGGGTTACAAGCCCGAGTACTGGAAGCCGGAGGACTCGGCGCTGTTGTTCTGCCTGCTGAATTTCAGCGAGTCGAGCAACCTGCAGGAAGAACTGTCGTCCCTGGTGCTGGCGCAAAAAGTCGGCGTCGACAAACTCGCCTGGCTCATTCCAAGCGCGCCGGATGAGGCGATCCCGACGGCAGAAGCCGAGAAACTCAAGGGGCTGAACCTGAGCCAGATCACCGGCCTCGCCGGCCTGGATGCGGTCAGCCAGCAGTTGGGCAGCCTGAATGCACTGGGCGTCACCACCTCCAATAACTGGGCGATTGGCCCCCAGCGCAGCCGCAGCGGTAAAAGTCTGCTGGCCGGCGACCTGGCGGCCCAGCCGCAAGCCCCCTCGGCGTGGAGCTACGTGCAGATCCGTGCGCCGAAATACCAGGCCGTCGGCGCCTCGATTGCCGGCCTGCCGACGCTGCTGTCCGGCTTCAACGGCAAAGTCGCGTGGAGCATGAGCGCGGTGAAAGGCGACACCCAGGACCTATTCCTGGAAAAGGTCAAACGCCAAGGCAGCGCGTTGTACTACGAGAGCAACGGCAAATGGCTGCCCGCAGGCGTGCGCAACGAAACCTTCTTCGCCAAGGGTCAGCGGCCGATTCGCGAAGTGGTGTATGAAACGCGTCACGGTGCCCTGCTCAACAGCAGCCAGGCGCTGACCAGCGGTTTCGGGCTGGCCCTGCAAACCGCCGACCTCAAGGACGACAAGAGCCTGGACGCGTTCTTCGACCTGTCCCGCGCGCAGAACGCCGGCAAGGCCTCGGACGCCACCCGGGAAATCCGCGCCATTGCGCTGAACATGATCTTCGCCGACGCCAGCAACATCGGCTGGCAAGTGACCGGCCGCTTCCCCAACCGTCGCGAAGGCGAAGGCTTGCTGCCTTCACCGGGCTGGGATGCGCGTTTTGACTGGGACGGCTACGCCGATGCGATGCTGCACCCCTATGACCAGGACCCGCCTCAAGGCTGGATCGGCACGGCCAACCAGCGCACCGCGCCGCGCGGCTACGGCATGCAATTGTCCAATTCGTGGGATGCACCGGAACGCAGCGAGCGCCTGGCGCAACTGGCCAACGCCGGCAAGCATGACAGCCGCAGCATGATCGCCATGCAGTACGACCAGACCACCACCTTTGCCGCCAAGCTCAAGACCCTGTTCCAGGCACCGGGCATGGCCCAGCCGCTGAAGCAGGCCATTGACGCGCTACCCGCCGCCGAGCGGGCCAAGGCACGCGAAGCATTGGATCGCCTGATGGCCTTCGATGGGCGCCTCACGTCCAGCTCCGCCGACGCGGCGATCTATGAACTGTTCCTGCAGGAAAGCGCCAAGCAGATCTTCCTCGACAAGCTCGGCCCGGAAAACAGCGCCACCTGGAAAGCCTTCGTCAGCAACGCCGGCCTGTCTTACTCCGCCACGGCGGACCACTTGCTGGGCCGCGAAGACAGCCCGTTCTGGGATGACACGCGCACGTCGCAAAAAGAAGATAAACCGGCCATTCTCGCCCGCAGCCTCGCCGCTGCGATCAGCGCCGGCGACAGCCTGCTGGGTGGCGATCACAAAGCCTGGCAATGGGGCAAGTTGCACAGCACCACCTGGAAAAACACCCAAGGCCAAGTGATTCGCGGCCCGCTGGCCAGTGGTGGCGACCACAACACCTTGAACCCGGCGCCGTACAGCTGGGGGCAGGACTTCAACACCACCCAGGTGCCGGCGCTGCGCATGATCGTCGACTTCGGCCAGGCGGAACCGATGATGGGTCAGGGCGGCATCGGCCAGTCCGGCAACCCGGCCAGCCCGAACTATGCCAATGGCATCGACGCGTCGCTCAAGGCGCAATACCTGAGCTTCCCGATGCAACCGCAGAACTTTGACAAGGCCTACGGCAAGACCCGCCTGACCCTCACCCCCGCCAAATAGGTAGTGAGCGGGCTCGCCCTAATGCCAGTCAGTTAAGGCTTAACGCTGTCACTGTGGGAGGGGCGGTGCGACGATTCGACTTGCTCCCGATGGACTGCGTAGCAGGCCCATTTTTGAGGCC
>NZ_QODI01000041.1:0-2626 GCF_009935975.1 Pseudomonas sp. Q1
GCCCCTTATGGCGGCACCACGGGCTGTGATGAGGCGGCGACCGAGGTCAGTCGCCTGGCCCAGCGTACGCGACGCTACTCGGGCAAGGAGTTGGACGCCACGGGGCTGTATTACTACGGGTGGCGGTATTACCAGCCGGCGCTGGGAAGGTGGCTGAGTGCCGATCCGGGCGGGTTGGTGGATGGGGTGAATTTATACCGGTTTTGTCGAGATAATCCGATAAATATTATTGATAAAAAAGGAATGACTCCCACCGAGGCGCACCTAAAAAGCATATTCTGCTATATCGAAAAAGATATGTATCAGGGTATTTTACGGGACAAGCTGTCGCCGTGGAAAAACTGGCCTCCAGAGGAAATTCAAGATCCGCAAGAATTAGCCGCCAGCCTGATGGCAGATTATGAAGCGAACGATGCCATTGCAATCACTACAGCCGAGCGGCTTATCAAAGAGTTCAGCGTCATGAATATTACAGATTCTACATCAGCGGCGCACGACGCGGCTGGTGCCCGCCGCCCAAGCATTAAACAATCGGTTCGCTCCATATTCAGTAATAAGGACGATCTGGAGAAGCTGCTGAAAAAAGACGATAATCGCATCACGCCAGATAAATTCCAGGAAGCTGTAAACAAAACGTATAATATTGATTTAGTTGACCGTCACCTCAAGGGCTATGTATACAGAGGCCTGGTATTCAGGGGGGACATGAGAAACCCGGATGTAATATTCAATAAAGGGTTTAGATTAAAATACAACTACAAGGAGCTTGCTGATATTACTGGGGTTAAAGGCGGGTTTGGTGGCGGGCATGATTCATCAGACAGAGACGGAAGAGGAGTGTCAACGTCTGCGTATTATGATGATTCAGGTTCTGGAGCTTATTATTATGGCGGCCATAAAAACGGCTACACTTACGTCGTTGATGCAAGAGAGCAGGAAGGCTTTCACCTTTATGCCAATGACCAGATGATAAAGCAGCCCAATAGTCCTGTAAAGCATAAACCAAGAGAGATTAATTACGGAGAGCATATTCCTGCGAAAAGAATTATTGGAGTGTTTGACCAGAACCATACATTCACGAGAAATAAATTTTACCGAAAAGCATGACAGCCTGGAGAGTTCTGTGGCATTAGCGTGCACCTTCTGTCTCTTTTCGTCCCCGGTATACTCTGAGAGTAAGATCCGCAGAGGCGACAACTATCCTGACATCAAGGAAGGCTAGCACCCAACATTAGCCGAACTCAACTCACGGCTAGAGCTAATCAAGCCGGCAGCCTCACAACTGCTGGCCTTTCCTGTATCACAACCTACTGGTTCGTTGCATTCGCTTCTCTTTGCTACGAACGAGTCGTGCCTGAGGCCGTAATGGCTTCGATTGGGTCAATTGATAGCGAGATAGCTCGAACGCCCGTCATAATAGACTACCCAGGACACTGGAGCTACTAACGTCCGGAATCGCTGTAAAAAATTGCTCCCCATACACAACGAAAGCACAAATAGATAAGCGGTGTCTTTTAGCGCCGTCTTCCCTTTCCTTTTTCTATTTGAGCAATGAGCGCTTTTACCCACCTAGCAAAGAGATGCCTGCAGTCGCGGAACATCCAATACCCAGCAATTCCATATGATTACCGCAACCAATATTTTTATCCCTGGCTCGCTCTCAGCAGCGCAAGCGTGATTTACCGTTCATCGTGACTGAGTAGCAAAAGGTGGACTGATCATACATTTACTTATTGCATGACGGGAATGGGGCTTAGCGATGTGGCGGACCCACTGGTTTGATTCAGCGCGCCCACCACACTGATACTATCTTTCAGGAATATTCAAGTTAAGAGGAGCGCTTAACTCAGTTTCTCCATTAGCAACGGCGCAGCTGCCTGGGCAAGATTGAAGAGTAACTCTTGATCTTGCGCATCGCGAACACCATCCTCATTAATGTCAGTCTTCACACCCACCTTGTCATAAACTCCATTTTTTTAGAAGAAGAAACAAACGTGAGTAGGTAACTCACGTTATCGCGAAGAAACTCGATTCGAGCGTCAGGACTTCCGTCCTTGTCAAAATCCTTAAGCGATATTTGAATTTTTTCAGCGGCCATTGCTACACCTCCGCGGTTTTAGCTAGACTGGCATTTCTTCTTGAACAAAGCATGCCACCAGCGATTTTATAGCCATACCTCTTAAAAATCAAATGCAAGATATGAGCTGTAGGCGTGCGCAGCATAACCGTGTCCGCGACGAGGCATTTGTTGATACGCGCTGACCAATTCCTCACTCCGTAGCCGGTCTTGCTGGCAGTTGCCTAGCTTGAGGTATAGCCGGGTTCATTGTTGAATACATCAGAACAGAAGCGACTTAAACGCGCAGCGGACCAGAGCGTTTCGACACAAGTATGACGCTAGGTTTTACATTATTTTTTGACTGCCCGCTCTTGTATTGGCCAGATTGCCAACTATGCTCCGTCGTTGTCGCTACAGTCATCCAGCCCGCAGGGGAATTACAATGATAGAAATCCTTGGTATCGGATGCAGGTTTCCAGGTGGTGCGAATTCTCCAGAAGAGTTCTGGCGCTTATTGAACAACCGGGAAACCGCCATTGGCGACATTCCCAGCGATCGGTGGAGTCC
>NZ_QODI01000042.1:0-2275 GCF_009935975.1 Pseudomonas sp. Q1
GGTCCTGCACCAGGATCGGCATCGACCAGCCATCAAGCAACATGTGATGGTTGGTCATCAACAGGCGGTAGCGCGTCAGCCCGAACCGCACCAGCCGGAACCGCGCCAGCGGTGCCAGCGCCAAGTCCAGGCGTTCCCCTCGATCGGCCTCCAGGAGCGCTTGCCATGCAGCCTCGGGGTCGGCTTCTGCTGACAGATCAACCTCAAACCAGGGCACGCTCACATGTTTGCACACCACTTGTACCAGCGGCTCCAGCCCCTCGACTTGCGGAATCGCAATGCGCAGCGCCTCGTGCCGGGCGAACAACGCCTGCACCGCCGCACGCAGCACGGCCACATCCAACGGCCCGTCCAGCGTCAGCGCCAGTTGCACCAGATACGGGTCCGGCCCTTGGGTTTCGTACAGCGAGTGAAAATGCAGACCTTGCTGCAATGGCGACAGAGGGAGTACTTCTTGGATGTCGGGCAACGCTGTGGACAACCGGTCCAGCTCGTCTTGTGTCAGCCCACCCAGCGGCACATCTGATGGGGTCAGCCCTCCGCTCTGCAAGCTTGCCGCCACGTTCAGGGCATCCACCCATCGCTCGGCCAGTCCTTGCACCCGAACCTCGTCAAGCAAGCCAGTGGCAAATGTCCAATGCGCCTCAAGCTCTACGGTCTGGGCATTTTCCACCACCAACGCATCAAGCGAGAGTACGTGCCCCAACGGCATCTGAGGATCAATGCCACCGTCCAGGGACAGACCACCAGCGACTGGAGACCATGCCCCCCCTGCACTGCCGAAGCGCCCCAGATAGTTGAAGGCGATTTGCGGCACCCGACAGGCCGCCAACGCAGGTCGGGTCTGCTCGTTCAGCCAGCGCAACAGACCAAACCCGAGACCGTGGTCGGTCACCCGGCGCAAGCGCTCCTTGACATCCTTGATCAGGCTGGCGAAAGCCGGACCTCCCGCCCATGCGTCGGCAAGGTCCATCGCAGTGAGATCAATACTGAGCGGGCTCAATGTTGTGAACCAGCCGATGGTGCGGGACAGATCCAGACCACTCTCCCCTGGCTCACGGCCGTGCCCCTCAATATCGATCAACATCGGCCCTGCCGTTTTACGCCAATCCGCCACAGCGAGAGCCAGGGCTGCAAGCAAGACATCGTTGACACCACAGTTGAACAACGCCGGCACTTCACCCAACAATCGTCTGGTCGCACGGGCATTCAGACGGCGCACCACACGACCGGCGTCGCCTGCCGTGTCTTGTGCGGATAATGGCCGGTCGCCAAGCTGGAGTTCGTCTACCGACAGCGTCTCGTGCCACCAGTCAAGCTCGGCCAGGCGTTCCGGGGCGTAGGCTTGAGCCTGCAGGTGTGTGGTCCAGTGTTTGAATGAAGTGGGCACTGGCGGCAAGGCAATGGCCGCCGCCGAACTGGCTTGGTCATACGCCTGCGCCAGATCTTCGATCAGGATGCGCCACGAAACGCCATCGACCACCCAATGATGCAGCGTCAATAACAGCCACCCGGCTGCATCGCCACGGTCAAACCAGGCAATGTGTGCCATCCGGCCTTGCTGCGGTGCCAGACGTTGTTCTGCATCCTGCTGGGCCGCAGCGATGGTGTCGGATAACGCCCGAGATATCAGCGTCGTCACATCGATACGCTTAACAGCCGTGTCGGTAATCGCCTGCTGCGCAGCCGGCACCTCCAACCCGCCATCCGGAGCCAATGTCGCCCCCAGCAATGCATGATGCTGCAGCACGGCCTGCAAGGCCTGGAACAACGGCTTTTGCTGAACGCCTTGAGGCAACTCGATCAACATCGACTGACTGAACTTGGCCAACGGTCCGCCACGCGAGCCAAACCATTGCATGACCGGCGTCGGTTCAATCCTGCCGGTTCCATCATCCCAACCCAGGGCAACCGGCGTTTGGCTACGAACCACCAGGGCCAGCCGGGCGGGCGTGCGTTGCATAAACACATCGGCAGGCGCGAAGGTAAGCCCGACCAGTCGAGCCCGACTTACCAATTTAATGGACAAGATACTGTCCCCGCCCAGGGCAAAAAACGAATCGTCCACCCCTACCTGCTCCAGCCCCAACACTTGGGCAAACAGCTGCACCAGCTGTGCTTCCTGTGCCGTTGCCGGTGCCCGGCCCGTACCCGCTGCACTGCGCGGAGCCGGCAATGCCTTGCGGTCAAGTTTGCCGTTCGGCGTCTGTGGCAGTGCGACCAGGGTCATGAACAGACGGGGCACCATGTAATCCGGCAGCACCAGAGCCAATCC
>NZ_QODI01000044.1:0-1483 GCF_009935975.1 Pseudomonas sp. Q1
CTCCAATAACTGTGAATTTCTTGGGGTTTGCTTGAGAACTTACTATGCCTTGGGCAAAGGGGATTTTACTTTTTACGATGGCTGTGGTATCACTGTGTTCTTCTTTAAGGGCTGATCCTGAGTCCCTTTTTGAAGCTGGTGCTGCATATGGAGCAGTCCCTGAAAACCCAGTCCACTTTGGCAAACTTGTAATTGGCGGTCAAGGTTCAGTATCTTATAATGGTGTAAAAATATCCCCACTGAGGTTAGCAGAGTATGAAGGGCACCAGTCAAACGATGAAGCTTGGTTGCACTCAGCTAGCTCTAAGCTGCACCATCTGCATTCTTCTGTGCAATGTAGCAATGATTCAATGATTTTACGTATTCCAGGACCGAGAGTGCCACATTTTCTAATTGACCGAGGAGAGGAGTCACCAGTGCCTTTGTCTGAGATGCCAGCTAGCTGTGGCTTCTCACTGAAGCGGGCACGCAGGGATGTCTCTCTTGTTGCTCCATACAGGGGCTGTCATGTCAGACAACAGGGTGCAAGATATATTCTGCCACTCATTATAATGGGAGCTCCAGTGCAAGTGTCTTGCCCTGTGAGCCGTCCCCTCCCTACTGTGTCCTGCTTCTCCTTTGGCATGATCGTCAAATCTTGTGTCAGGGCAGATGATGTTAAAGTTAAAGTTGATGGATCATGGCAGCCTCTGCTTCTGAAGTACGCCCAATGCTCTCTTACATTGGAGACCTCTGCTGGTTTGCTGTTTATCATTGCACCATTCACCGGAAGTTGTTGGGAAATGACTGATAATGAAAGGCGACTCCCTTTGATGTACGGTGACCAGGAAGTGATTCATTCCTGTCCTCTGACACAGCCAACCATAACCCCAACTGTAGCCCCAACCACTCCGCTACGTGACCCAACTGTCTTGCAACAAATGTTTGACCATTTCCCTTCTGGAGGACCCTGGCGGTATCCTCCATACCCTGGTGTACCTGCTACCCTGCCTCCCACTGTGCCAACTACAGCTGCTCCTCCTCAATATCCTTTCCAACAACCCATGTACCCTCCCAAGTATCCCATGCCAATATTTGATCCCTTTCACCCTAAAGGTGACCCAGTTCCTCCCCCAGCAGCACAACCACCACAATATCCCTGGTACCAAAAGCTGCCTCCTTACATGACTGGCTTCCACAGCCCAGTAGAAGTGACCACCCCTGCAACCACCACAACTGCCCCATACCAGCCTCAACACCAGTATCCAGGTTATCCAATGTACCCACCGTTCTACGGTCAACTACCCATCAAGTCTGGGTCTCCAGCTGTGAAAAACCCTCTCATGCCTCCATATCCTAAGGCTTCAGGCTTTGGTCCCCGCGGCCGTAAGGTACGGTCTTCTCCTGCATTATCCTCCGTCTATGGGTCTCCTAGGTAACCACTTGACTGAGCAGATGAGTGGATTTTGAAGTGGCATTCCTCTTGACACCAGAATGAACTGAC
>NZ_QODI01000045.1:0-633 GCF_009935975.1 Pseudomonas sp. Q1
AGTTTCCTGCAGAGGAGCCAGTGATGTGGGATCCACAAACGTGAACATCTTCACAATGAAGCGCTTGTAGTGGGTTGGGAACTGAAGACCAGAAGAGCCAGTCACTGGAACCAATGTGGTCAGGTAACGGTCATCCTGGTAAGGGCATCCATCAACCAGAAGGTCCCACTGGGGTAGACTGAGTGGATTGGGGGCGGAAGTTGCCCAGCAGTGTCCCAGCATCAGGACAATGTTGGGGTCAGTCCTCTCCACAATGTGCACCTCAACATACACAGGCTCCCGCAGGACTTTTGGTCTTCCCATAGTAACACTGCTGTCCACTAAAGCAGCAGTTGATAGCTTCACATTCAGCACTACTGATACCAGGTTGTCCACATTGGATCTGCTCAGAATCAGCTACAGAACATCTGTCCAAAGGCTCAGCCTTCGCTACTTGCTTCTGAAACTGAATCTTCTGAGGAAGCTGCTGATTAGTCTGTTGAACTGACTGCTGAAGCCGCTGGTCAGTTTGCTGGAGCATCAGAGCTGGAGGATTCTGGGACAGTTTACTCCACTTACCCTTCTTTGGAAGAGCATGACAGAGAGCACACAGTGCTAATACCTGAACCAGCCACCAACTTCCAGCCATTGTCC
>NZ_QODI01000046.1:0-1128 GCF_009935975.1 Pseudomonas sp. Q1
CTGATCTGGAAAAAACCTTAAGCACCTGATGGCTTTAGACCGTTTCTACAGTTGTCAGATTTTAAGTAAAATATCACTGCAAATGCATAAAGTCAGAGACGAGCGCTCATGCGTCACATGAAAGTCTTTGCTGCCCTCTGGTGCACAACGTGAGGCCCTGACCGTAGGATGAGCTGGGGGCATCAACCGTCAGACCCCCCTGTGGCTCTGGTGGCAGCACACCTCTCTCCTGGAGCCTCATGACATACCTGCCGACATGCATTGGTGGGAGAAGTGAAGCCTTTGCACATCGGCTGTTGGGTTGCTAAGAGGGACACCTGAAGCCCCGAGGAAGAACCGGTCCTTGTCGTCTCTATCTGGAGCTTGGGCCTTTAAATATTCTGGCCGGATATGAACAAACTCCTTTGGACAGCGTTACAGTGACTCCGTCTGCCTCTGGCACTCTGTCGTTCCACTCCTAGAAAAAGAGGCCTGATGACTCCAGTCCTCCCAGACGTCCCTGGAATCCCCCACGTCCATCATATAGTTGAAGAAGGCCTGCTGCCTTTCAGTCAGCCTCTCTCTGGCATCGGATCTCTCTGGCCAGAATGGCTCCAGGATCTCGTCCAGGGGAGTCCAGTCCTCCTCCCAGACGCCCCTGGAAACCCCTTCGTTGAGGACCGTCGTCGCGTTCGTCTCCAGGTTTCTCCGATCTGACAGAAATATCAGGAGCACGTCCATCATATAGTTGAAGAAGGCCTGCTGCCTTTCAGTCAGCCTCTCCCGTGCATCTGATCTCTCTGGCCAGAATGGCTCCAGGATCTCGTCCAGCTCTTCGGACCGTCTCTGCTTCCGTTCAGGAGCACACTCGGCCGAGGAAGCTGGTCTCTTCTGGCCTCCTGAGTGTGCAGGAGCACCGCTGCCCTTTCCTTCCAGCTGCTTTCTCAGCTCCTCTATCTCTTGGCCTTGCTCTGCTACGCGTGATTTTAAGGCGCTGAGCTCGGTCTTAAGTGCAGCCATGTCACTGATCATCTGGTGATCTAGTGATTCACGGAGGCTTTTGTTACTTTCTTTTAATTTCTGAAATTCCTCACTTGCAAACTTTTCCAGGGAATTCAGCCGACCAATCATCGACTCCTCGAAAGGCAA
>NZ_QODI01000047.1:0-291 GCF_009935975.1 Pseudomonas sp. Q1
TCCGATCTGGAAGTTGGTGTTTGGCTCAGATTTTGGTGGTCTGTGCTTTCTGTCATGCTGTCCCACAGTGGAGTCAATCGCTTCAGAATGCTCAAGCTCTGATGATCCAGCAAACTGACCAGCAGTTTCAGCTCCAGAAGCCAGTTCAACAGCTAACTAACCAGCAGTTTCCACCTCAGAAACCAGTTCAACAGCTAACTAACCAGCAGTTTCTGTTTCAGAAGCCAGTTCCACAACAACCTAAGCCGCAGTTTCCGTTTCAGAAGCCAGTTCCACAACAACCTAAGCCGC
>NZ_QODI01000047.1:371-782 GCF_009935975.1 Pseudomonas sp. Q1
CCCTCTTCAGAAGCCAGTTCCACAACAACCTAAGCCGCAGTTTCCGCTTCAGAAGCCAGTTCCACAACAACCTAAGCCGCAGTTTCCGCTTCAGAAGCCAGTTCAACTTGATAAATGTGCTGTAGCTGATTCTGAGCAGATCCAATGCGGTCTACCTGGGATCAGTGGTGCTGCGTGTGAAGCTATCAACTGCTGCTTTAACGGACAGCAGTGTTTCTATGGGAGGGCAGTGACTGTCCAGTGTATTAGAGATGGTCAGTTTGTGGTAGTGGTGTCTCGAGACGTTACCTTGCCTCGACTGAGTCTGGATTCGGTTCAACTACTGGGTGGAAACGACCCACCTTGTGCTCCTGTGGGGTCTACACCTTCCTTTGCTATATACCAGTTCCCTGTGACCGCATGTGGCACGAG
>NZ_QODI01000047.1:827-1084 GCF_009935975.1 Pseudomonas sp. Q1
GGTGGATATGTGGTGTATGAAAACCGAATGACCTCATCGTATGAAGTGGGGATTGGACCATATGGTTCCATCACAAGGGACAGTCATTTTGAGTTTCTCTTCCAGTGTAGATATTCGGGAACTTCTGTGGAAGCTCTGGTTGTGGAGGTCAACTCCGTTCCTCCACCTCCACCAGTAGCCGCTCCTGGACCTCTCAGGGTGGAGCTCAGACTGGCCAATGGCCAATGTGTCACCAAAGGCTGTGCTGAAGGGGATGA
>NZ_QODI01000048.1:0-1052 GCF_009935975.1 Pseudomonas sp. Q1
TCGCCCCCGACGCTGCCCAGGTGGTCACTGAAGCTGTAGCGCAGATCAATCTCGCCGCTGAGCCGATCCTCCACCAGACGCACCTCGCCAGCCTGGGTGATGACGAGGTGTTTTTGTGGCGCGGTCTGGCCAGCCAGTTGGCGTTGACGCGTTTCGCAGCCGCCGGCATAGGTGGTCAATGTCGTCTGTAGGCTGCCGCTGACCGTGGCCGTGTTGATTTTACGCGTCCGCGTCCCGCCGTCGGCATACTGGTAGCGTTCCGTATCGTCGGCCGCCTCATCGCGGCTCACCGCGCTGACCTGGCGCAATTGGTTGTCGACGTACCAGTGCAGCGCTCGGCCGTTGCTCAACTGCTTTTGCAGCCCCCCGGCCCAGAAGCCCGTGTCCGGGGTCAAGGGGTGCTCGGCCGCCAGCGCCCGATTACTGCCCGCCGCCACGTCTAGCGCACGGGTGCGGTCGCCGGCGCCCCCGACATGGTGGATCGCCGTCAGGTTGCCGCCGTCATCGTACTGGTACGTTTCCCTGTAGGGCCGCCAGACACTGCCCGCACTCGCCTCTCCAGGATAGTAGCGCGACACCGGGCTGCGTTCCCGGCCCGTGGCGCAAGCGAGCCGATACAGCGTGTCGTAGGCGTATTCACGCAATCCCGTGGCCTGCTGATTGGCGTGCCACTGCGGGTCGGCCCCCTGGTCGTCCAGGCTGAGGATGTTGCCCACCGCATCGTAGCGGTAGTGCAGGTCGCTGATCACCAGCGCGCCCTGCGGATGTCCGGCTGGACGGGCTGTCAGGTGTCGGGTCAGGGACTGGGTCCGAGGATCATACTCATAGGTATCAATGACACCGTTGCCGGCGCGCTGTGACAGCACCACGCCGTCAGCCCGGTAATGGACAGCCTGCAGGGTGACCGTCTCCTGGGGTGTTCCGGCTTCGGTGAAGGCCAGGCGGGTGTGCACCACCGCGCCATTGATGGCGTAGTCGGTCAGGGTGGTGACACCCGCCGCGTTCGTGGTGCTCAGCGGTGCGCCTGTCGCATCGTAGCGGCCACTGACGCG
>NZ_QODI01000049.1:0-1013 GCF_009935975.1 Pseudomonas sp. Q1
ACACAAACCCCGCAGCACAACGAGGACACCAGATTCCCTGTTATTTTGGACACTTTCCCCCTTTGGCCACTTTTATTCCCTTTGTTTTATGATTTCTGTTAATAAAAGCCTCTCCGAGGCCTGACGCCACGCCCACTGTGTCTGTCTTGTGCTCCTCCCGTGACACTGGTGGAGAATGCGGGCAGGCGGAGCCTAGACAGCGCAGTTGGGAAACGTCTGGTGACGTCACTCCCTCTCGCTTGCAAACGTTCGTGAGAACCCAGACTGGGACGGAGGAAAACTGGGGACAGCCTCCCAGCCACACAAGGGGTAAGTGACTTTTCCATTGTCATTTTACCCTGTGGTTGGTTGAGGCTGTCACTAAAACCCGGTTTCTCTGTCCCTGTTCTGGTGCGCTGCGAGAGGGAGGACCGCCCGGAGAGGAAGCCCCGCCCACTCCGACCGTTTGGAGCCTGGTTGAGGATGGTAGCACTCCCGTGTGGGCGGCGCCCTGATGACGGGGATGTCGCTTGGGAGGGGGAATGTGACGAGTCAGCTGCCTCCTCCCTGATTATCACCGGCACCCCGTCCTAAATCGCCGCCCTTCACCAGGCTCCCGACTGGAGTGGGTGTGTGAGAGGAGGGGCGCTGGACGAGTCAGGGCTGGCGGCGTGTGATGGGGCACACCTGAAGGAAGTGGAGCCTCATTACCGCCGCTGTTTAAAAGCCCAACGCGCCTCTCCTCAGGAGACCGGTCTCTTCCCCGTGCATGCACACTGGTGTCCTCGTGGGTCCAGGAAGGGTGCGTTGAGGGACTCCCGCGCCACCAAGACGTGAGCTGCCGGACCCGCGATCCGGATGGGAACCGCACCCGTATACACGGCCGACGGGCCAGGATGCCGGGCCGTCCATCCCCTACCAGCGCCGCGGCCAACGAGAGAGACGCGGCCGCTAGGAGAAGCCGCCGCCCCTCGCGCCCCGGACCAAGGAGGGGAGCGCGTGCGGCCGCCGGACTCCGCCCCTTACCTGGACCC
>NZ_QODI01000005.1:0-356996 GCF_009935975.1 Pseudomonas sp. Q1
CGTAACTTCTTGTTTACCAAGGAGTTTTCAGTTTCGACTGCGCCGGAAGTGGGGCGAATTATAGACAGATATAATTCGCCGTCAACCATTAATTCTTCTTTCCTATCAAACAGTTGCCTTTGTTCAAAAAACAACCAGGCCGCTCCAGCGCCTTCTATATAGAAGACCGCTTTCAGATTACTCCTGCCTCTCTTAAAGCAGCGACACTGGCCGGCATCAATCCCAGAACGTCTTGCAGCACCTTGACGGTATGCTCACCTAATAGAGGAGGCGCACTCCGATACTCCACTGGAGTCTTGGACAACCTGATCGGGCTGGCAACCTGAGGTACCACCCCCGCCAAGCCATGGGGTAGCGTCATCGCCAAGCCACGCGCCCTGACCTGAGGGTCGGCGAACACCTGCGCCAAATCATTGATCGGCCCACACGGCACGCCCACTTGCTCCAACTGTGACACCCACTCAGCCGTCGTCTTGAAGACCGTAGCCTGGCGAATCAACGGAATCAGCTCTGCACGGTTGGCCACTCGCGCCTTATTGGTTGCAAAGCGCGGGTCATCTGCCCACATCGGCCGGCCGGCCACTTCAGCGAACTTACGAAATTGACCGTCGTTACCCACCGTCAATATGAAGTCACCATCAGCCGTGGGGAAATCCTGATAGGGCACGATATTCGGATGCGCATTACCAAGACGCTTTGGCGGCACTCCCGTCGTCAGGTAATTCATGGCTTGGTTAGCCAGACATGCCACCTGCACATCCAACAGAGCCATATCGATATGCTGGCCACCACCATCATGATCCCGATGAGCCAGCGCGGCGAGGATCGCCACGGTCGAGTAAAGCCCCGTCAGGATGTCGGTCAACGCCACGCCAACCTTCACCGGCCCAGCCCCATCATCACCCTCGGGTCGACCGGTCAGACTCATGAGTCCGCCCAGCCCCTGAATCATAAAGTCGTAACCGGGACGCGTCGCATAAGGCCCCGTCTGGCCGAAGCCCGTTATCGAGCAATAGATCAGCTCCGGATTGAGCTCCTTGAGCGACTCATAATCCAGCCCATAGGCTGCCAGCCCACCCACCTTGAAGTTCTCGATCAGGATGTCGGACTTGGCCGCCAGGTCGCGTACCAGTTTCTGCCCCTCTGGCCGCGTGAAATCGATGGTCACCGACTCCTTGTTACGATTCGCCGACAGATAATACGCCGCCTCGCTGGTGCTCTCGCCATCAGCGTCCTTGAGGAACGGCGGACCCCATGCTCGCGTATCGTCGCCCACACCTGGCCGCTCGACCTTGATGACTTCCGCCCCAAGGTCCGCGAGAATCTGCCCGGACCATGGCCCCGCCAATACTCGCGATAAATCCAGCACCCTCAGGTGCGAAAGCGCGCCCATGCCGTGCTCCTATTAATAGAAGGCCTGAAGACCGGTTTGTGCACGCCCCAGGATCAGGGCATGCACGTCATGAGTACCTTCGTAGGTATTCACCACCTCCAGGTTGACCAAGTGACGCGCGACGCCGAACTCATCGGAGATACCGTTACCCCCCAGCATGTCCCGCGCCATACGCGCGATATCCAGGGACTTGCCACACGAGTTGCGCTTCATGATCGAGGTAATCTCAACCGCGGCCGTACCCTCATCCTTCATGCGCCCCAGACGCAGGCAGCCTTGCAGGGCGAGAGTGATCTCGGTTTGCATGTCGGCCAGCTTCTTCTGGATCAGTTGGGTCGCCGCCAAAGGACGGCCGAACTGCTGACGATCGAGGGTGTATTGACGGGCGGTATGCCAGCAAAATTCAGCTGCACCCAACGCCCCCCAGGAAATACCGTAACGCGCAGAGTTGAGGCAGGTGAACGGCCCTTTCAAACCTCGCACATCCGGGAAGATATTCTCTTGCGGCACAAACACGTTATCCATGACGATCTCGCCAGTGATGGAAGCACGCAACCCAACCTTGCCATGAATCGCCGGAGCGCTCAGACCTTTCCAGCCTTTCTCCAAGACAAAACCACGGATATCACCGGCATCGTCCTTGCCCCACACCACAAACACATCGGCGATGGGGCTATTGGTGATCCACATTTTGGCGCCCGTCAGGCTGTAGCCACCCTCCACCTTGCGCGCGCGGGTAATCATTGCGCCCGGGTCAGACCCATGATTGGGTTCGGTCAGGCCAAAACAGCCAATCCATTCGCCAGAGGCCAATTTCGGCAGGTACTTCTGCTTCTGCGCCTCAGTACCAAATTCATTGATCGGCACCATGACCAATGACGACTGCACACTCATCATCGAACGATAGCCGGAATCTACGCGCTCCACTTCACGCGCAATCAGCCCATAGCTGACGTAGTTCAAACCACTGCCACCGTACTGTTCGGGAATCATCGCCCCCAGCAGGCCGGTTTCCCCCATTTCGCGGAAGATCGCAGGGTCGGTTTTTTCATGGCGGAAAGCTTCGAGGACACGCGGCGCCAGCTTGTCCTGGGCAAATTGCTCAGCGCTGTCACGCACCATGCGCTCTTCTTCGGTGAGCTGTTGATCCAACAACAGCGGATCGATCCAGTTGAAGCTTGCCTTGCCAGCCATGAATAAGTCCTCGCGCAAAGAATCAGAAGTCGTGGATGGAGCCTAGGCCGAGCAAACGCAGAGGGCAAACGAGGTTTCCTCATAGGGTTGTGCTAATTTCTCACTTCGAAATCGCCAAGAACCACACACACGCGCTTTATAAGTGAGCACACCGTACATGCGCAGAAAAATCCCCAGTACCACCGCCCTCGTCAGTTTCGAAGCGGCGGCCCGCCACGAGAGCTTTACCAAGGCGGCGCATGAGCTTTCCATTACCCAGGGCGCCATCTGTCGACAGATCGCCAGTCTTGAAGAGTTTTTAAGTGTCGAGCTGTTTCGGCGCTCGCGGCGCGGGGTAAAGCTGACGGAAGCAGGGCTGTCCTATAGCCGTCGCGTCGCCATGCAATTGGATGCCGTGGAACGCGACACCTTGTCGGTCATGGGGCAGCAGGGCACTAATGTCATCGAACTGGCCGTAGTCCCTACTTTCGGCACTCAATGGCTGATCCCACGGCTCAAGGATTTTCAACGCCAGCACCCGGAAGTCACGGTCAACCTGACCAACCGCACGCGCCCCTTTCTGTTCGCCGACACCGAGTTCGATGCCGCAATCTACTTTGGCGATGCCGACTGGTCCGGCACCGAATCCCATCGACTGATGGGTGAAAACCCGGTTCCCGTGTGCAGCCCGCGCTTACTGGGTACCCACACTCACTTCAGCCCTCAGCAGATCGCAGAACTGCCGCTGCTGCAGCAAACCACTCGACCCTATGCCTGGCGCCAATGGTTCAACGCGCAACACTTGAACATACCCCGCGACATGACAGGCCCCCGTTACGAGCTATTCTCGATGCTGTCCCAGGCAGCCATGCATGACATGGGCATCGCCCTGATTCCACCCTTTCTCATCCAACGCGAGCTGGATGAGAGGCAGTTGGTGATTGCCAACGCCAAGGCACTGAGCAGCTCGAAGGCTTACTACCTGATGATTCCCGAGCGAAAAGTCGAATCAGCGTCATTGCACGCATTCAGGGATTGGCTGATCGATCAATCACAACGCTACATCCCAAGCATTTAAAGGGGAAATCCCGGATTATTGACCGTGTAGTCAAATAAATTTTAATCCTACAGATATACGTATATGTCGCATTTAAGCAGACTGTACTGATTGATAAAAAATGAGGCCAAAAGCCACAATCTACATGGCCTGTAGCGACTTAAAACGGCCAATACGCGACCATTCACAGCAACGATGCAAAAAAACCAAAAAAACATCTTAATACCTTTAAACACCTGTATTTAAAGAGGTTATTCCAGTGCATTGCGACAATCAGTCACAGGGTGACTTGTAGTTAATTTTTCGTCACCCGTCATAATCTCTTGAAGGCCGTAAAGTTCGCCTGCAAAATGCCGCGCCCCGCTGTCATTTCAGCGGGATCGTGCTGATCGGCCGCCCCAGATGCGCCACTCGCGGTGCACTGGCCTTTTTACAAAAAGATCAAAAGCAAAAAGATCATGCAGGAGATTTGACGTGCACATTGGTGTTCCTCTCGAAACCCAGACCGGTGAAACGCGGGTGGCTGCCACCCCGGAAACCATCAAGAAGCTGATCGGCCAGGGCCATAAGGTCACTGTGCAAAGCGGAGCGGGCGTCAAAGCCAGCATCGTCGACAGTGCCTATGAAACGGCAGGCGCAACCATTGGCAGTGCCAACGATGCATTGGGTGCCGAGCTGATTCTCAAGGTGGTTGCCCCCAGCGACAGCGAACTGGCGCTGATCAAAAGCGGTACCGTATTGGTGGGCATGCTCAATCCGTTCAGCAACGAAACCATCGCCAAGCTGGCCGAGCACGGCATCACTGCATTCGCACTCGAAGCCGCTCCACGCACGTCGCGGGCCCAGAGCCTGGATGTGCTGTCCTCCCAGGCCAACATTGCCGGCTATAAAGCCGTGTTGCTCGCCGCTCACCACTACCCACGCTTCATGCCGATGCTGATGACCGCCGCAGGCACCGTTAAAGCTGCCCGTGTACTGATCCTGGGTGCCGGGGTTGCCGGTCTCCAGGCTATCGCGACAGCGAAACGTCTGGGTGCAGTGATCGAAGCTTCCGACGTGCGCCCGGCCGTCAAAGAGCAGATCGAATCCCTCGGCGCCAAGTTCGTCGACGTTCCGTACGAAACCGATGAAGAGCGCGAATGCGCCGTCGGTGTCGGTGGTTACGCACGCCCGATGCCGAGCAGCTGGATGCAGCGCCAGGCCCTGGCAGTGCACGAACGCGCCAAGCAGGCTGACATCATCATCACCACGGCGTTGATTCCAGGCCGCAAGGCACCGACTCTGCTGAGCGCAGAAACGGTTGCACAAATGAAGCCGGGGTCAGTGGTCATCGACCTCGCGGCCGCCCAAGGCGGCAACTGCCCGCTGACCGTGGCTGACCAGGTGGTGGTGGAAAACGGCGTCATCATTTGCGGCCCAACCAACCTGGCCGGTGCCGTCGCCGCGGACGCGTCTGCCTTGTATGCGCGCAACCTGCTGGACTTCCTGAAGCTGGTCTTCACCAAGGAAGGGCAGTTTGAAATCAACCTCGAAGACGACATCGTCGCCGCGTGCCTGATGTGCCGCGACGGCCAAGTCATCCGCAAAAACGCCTAAGCAGGGACTCAGACGATGGAAGAGCTTATCTCCCCCGGTATCTACAACCTGATCATCTTTGTGCTGGCCATTTATGTCGGTTATCACGTGGTCTGGAACGTTACCCCCGCACTGCACACGCCATTGATGGCCGTGACCAACGCTATTTCCGCAATTGTCATCGTCGGCGCCATGCTGGCCGCGGCACTCACCGTGACGCCACTGGGCAAGACCATGGGCACCCTGGCTGTCGCCCTGGCGGCGGTCAACGTATTCGGCGGCTTCCTGGTCACTCGCAGGATGCTGGAGATGTTCAAGAAGAAAGCGCCCAAAGTTAAAGAAGAGGTGCAGAAGTAATGAGTATGAACCTGGTAACGACGCTCTACCTGATCGCGTCGATCTGCTTCATCCAGGCCCTCAAAGGCCTGTCGCACCCCACCACCTCGCGACGTGGCAACCTGTTCGGCATGCTCGGCATGGCGCTGGCTGTACTCACCACCGTAGGCCTCATCTATAAGCTCGGCGCGGAGCTGGCCACCGCCGGTATCGGCTACGTGATTGTCGGCCTGCTGATCGGCGGCACGGCCGGCTCGATCATGGCCAAGCGCGTAGAAATGACCAAGATGCCGGAGCTGGTAGCCTTCATGCACAGCATGATCGGCCTGGCAGCCGTGTTCATCGCGATTGCCGCCGTGGTCGAGCCGCAATCCCTGGGTATCGTCAAACACCTGGGCGACTCGATCCCTGCCGGCAACCGCCTGGAGCTGTTCCTCGGTGCCGCCATCGGTGCGATTACCTTCTCAGGCTCAGTGATCGCGTTCGGCAAACTGTCGGGCAAGTACAAGTTCCGCCTGTTCCAGGGCGCACCCGTACAGTTCGGCGGCCAGCACAAGCTGAACCTGGTGCTCGGCCTCGCAACATTGGGCCTGGGCCTGGCGTTCATGTTCACGGGCAACCTCACAGCGTTCGCGCTGATGCTGGCCCTGGCCTTCGTGCTCGGCGTGCTGATCATCATCCCGATTGGCGGCGCCGACATGCCCGTCGTCGTATCGATGCTCAACAGCTATTCCGGCTGGGCGGCGGCGGGTATCGGCTTCTCGCTGAACAACTCGATGCTGATCATTGCCGGCTCCCTGGTAGGCTCCAGCGGCGCGATCCTGTCGTACATCATGTGCAAGGCAATGAACCGCTCCTTCTTTAATGTATTGCTGGGTGGTTTCGGCAATACCTCGGACGCCGGCGCGGCGACCGGTTCCAAGGAAGCGCGCCCAGTGAAGTCGGGCTCGGCCGACGACGCGACGTTCCTGCTGACCAACGCCGACACCGTGATCATCGTGCCGGGCTATGGCCTCGCGGTGGCTCGGGCGCAACACGCGCTCAAGGAGCTGACCGAGAAGCTGACCCACCACGGCGTCACCGTGAAGTACGCGATCCACCCCGTGGCAGGTCGGATGCCAGGGCACATGAACGTGCTGCTCGCCGAGGCCGAAGTGCCTTACGACCAAGTGTTCGAGATGGAAGACATCAACTCTGAATTCGGCCAGGCCGATGTGGTGCTGGTGTTGGGCGCCAACGACGTGGTCAACCCAGCCGCCAAGAACGACCCGAACTCACCGATCGCCGGCATGCCGATCCTCGAAGCGTTCAAGGCCAAGACGATCATCGTCAACAAACGTTCGATGGCCAGCGGTTATGCCGGCCTGGATAACGAGTTGTTCTACCTGGACAAGACCATGATGGTCTTCGGCGACGCCAAGAAGGTCATCGAAGATATGGTCAAGGCCGTCGAATAACACTGCGCCAGCGCAATACCCAAAACCCTGGCCTCCGGTAGGCTGGGGTTTTTTATTGGCCTGATGAAACCCGACCAAAGGCTCTAAATCGCTGCCCGGCATTCGACCATGGTAGCGGGCCGAATTTTTTTGAAATCACTAAACTGCGCACCTTGCTTCCGTAGCCTGAGATAACCATTCATGTACCGTGATCGTATCCGCTTGCCTTCGCTGTTGAATAAGGTCATGAGCCCGGCCGACGCCGCCGCACTGATCGAGGACGGCATGACCGTCGGCATGAGCGGCTTCACCCGTGCCGGTGAAGCCAAGGCCGTTCCGCATGCACTGGCGGAACGCGCCAAGACCTCTCCACTGAAAATCACCCTGATGACCGGCGCCAGCCTGGGCAACGACCTGGACAAACAGCTGACCGAAGCCGGCGTGCTGTCCCGTCGCATGCCATTCCAGGTCGACAGCACCCTACGCAAGGCGATTAACGCCGGCGAAGTGATGTTTATCGACCAGCATTTGTCGGAAACGGTCGAGCAACTGCGCAACAACCAACTCAAGTTGCCGGACATCGCGGTGATCGAAGCCGTGGCGATTACCGAACAAGGGCACATCGTACCGACCACCTCCGTGGGCAACTCGGCCAGCTTTGCGATATTCGCCAAGCAGGTCATCGTCGAGATCAACCTGGCGCACAACCCGAACCTGGAAGGGCTGCACGACATCTATATCCCGACTTACCGGCCGACGCGCACACCGATTCCGCTGGTCAAAGTCGACGACCGCATCGGCAGCACTGCAATTCCGATCCCACCGGAAAAAATCGTCGCCATTGTGATCACCAACCAGGCCGACTCAGCCTCAACCGTGACGCCGCCCGACAGCGACACGCAGGGCATCGCCAATCACCTGATCAACTTCCTCAAGCAGGAAGTGGACGCTGGGCGCATGACCAACAAACTGGGTCCGCTGCAGGCCGGTATCGGCAATATCGCCAACGCAGTGATGTGCGGCCTGATCGAATCGCCGTTCGAAGAACTGACCATGTACTCGGAAGTGTTGCAGGATTCGACGTTCGACCTGATCGACGCCGGCAAGCTGAGTTTTGCATCCGGCAGCTCGATCACGCTGTCGGAACGGCGCAATGCCGATGTATTCGGCAACCTGGAACACTATAAAGACAAGCTGGTACTGCGCCCGCAGGAGATCTCCAACCATCCGGAGGTGGTGCGCCGCCTGGGCATTATCGGTATCAATACCGCGCTGGAATTCGACATCTACGGCAACGTCAACTCCACCCACGTCTGCGGTACGCGGATGATGAACGGCATCGGCGGCTCCGGGGATTTCGCCCGCAACGCACACCTGGCGATCTTTGTGACCAAGTCGATAGCCAAGGGCGGCGCGATTTCCAGCGTGGTACCGATGGTCAGCCATGTGGACCACACCGAACATGATGTCGACATCCTAGTAACCGAAGTCGGCCTGGCCGACCTGCGCGGCCTCGCGCCGCGGGAACGGGCCCGCGTGATCATCGACAACTGCGTGCACCCGGCCTACCGCGATGCGCTCAACCGCTACTTCGACGCGGCCTGTGCAATCGGTGGGCATACTCCACACATCCTGCGCGAAGCACTGAGTTGGCACATCAATCTGGAAGAAACCGGGCATATGCTCAAGGCTTGATTGGTACAGATCCGGGCTGATGCAAATACAGTTTCATCAGCTCGGCAGGTCAAACCACACATCCGTAAAAAACTGTACTGCTGTACCGGTCTTTTCCTACCGAATTATCCTACTCCCTTCACCGAAAATGCCTATTTCGCACCGTTTCAGTGCGGACAGGTACAGTTGCCCCATTTCCGTACAGTACAGCACCTATAAACAGTTAACTGGCCTCTCACAATACAGGTGAACTGTATCTAGAGAGTCTTGCGCGAGAGGAGGATCATTGGCATCAGTTAAACCACTACCTAATCCCGCCACAAGCGGAAGGATGTCATCATGGAACGTACACTCAGTTCCGAACTGTTCTTCGAAGAAAAAGCTGTAAACTCCCAGGCTTCCCTGCCTTTGCGCGTTCTCGCCAACCTGATGTTGTGGCAGCGCCGCATCTCCAGCCGCCACCAACTGGCTCGTCTGGATTCGCGTCTGCTGGCTGACGCCGGTATCAGCGAAGCTCAACGCTACGAAGAGCTGAGCAAGCCGTTCTGGCGCTAATTGGCGCCCGCTGGCCCTGACCCGCCGGGTCCACCGCCAGCACCCTGATTTGTCAAAGCAAAGCCCGCCCCGGGAAACCGGAGGCGGGCTTTGCTGTTTATGGGCGCCGAATCAGCGGCCTGGTTTACGTGGACTAGTACAGTTTTATAAAATCTAAAAACTACCAGTACAATTAAATTGCAGGCTTCCGAACGGACAGACGACGGCTTAATATCCACCACCACGTGGCGAACTTTGTAGAACAGACGTCTGATGCCCAATAGCACCCATGTCCGTTTCACAGTGGCCGCTCTGCGCCGCATTATTTGTCTATCTACAGGAGTTAACCCATGTCCCGTCTCCGCCTGCTGAGTGCTGCTGCCCTGTTGGCCATCACTGCCAACGCCAACGCGAGCAGCCTCATCGTGACCACTGACTCGATCGTCGGTGCGCTCAAAGCCACTTCCGATGCCAGCTCCGATGCAACCTCCTCCTTGCGTGACCACAAGGTGGTACAAGCCGCCCGTGACGACGCCGCCAGCTTCGTCGCCAGCGAAGGCGCCATCCGTGGCGTGAAACTGGAAAGCGCCCTGGCTCACATCCGCCAACAAGCGCCACAGTTGAATACCGCGACTGATGCGCAGTTGGCCCAGGCAATCCTGGCAATCTGATCGCAGATGAAATTCCGGGAGCGCCGCCGCTCCCGGACGCATCGCCGCTGGCTCTCGCCCGGGCATTGCGCTAGCCTTGGCGCTCGCTTTCAGTTGTCGAGACCCATGGCATTTTCATACCGCCTGTTGTTTGTTCCTGTATTGATTTGCGCCTGCTGGTCACCACTGGCATCAGCCTTTGATGTGTCCACCCAGAGCACCGTCATCAGTGCCTATGCCACCAGCAAGGTGACATCAGCGCCCTTTGACAGAAAAAGAATACTGGCCGCCCGGGACGCTGCCGCGTATATAGCCACAGACGGCCAATGGCGGGGCGCCCGACTGGAATCCGCACTGGATTACCTGCGCCGTACCCAGCCAAAACTTAACGCCAGCGACCTTGAACTGGCGCAAGCAATTCTCGTCCAATAGTCATCTTTGTATTCTGGAGTTAGTCCATGCGTAGCCCGCTGATCGCCGCCGCTCTCGGCCTGCTGTTGTTGGCCGATGTCGCCCACGCGCAAACCCTGAAAGCCACCAGTAACATCATCGTACGTGCTTCGGCCCGCACGATTGATTTCACTTCGGACACCACCACCTCCATCCGCGATTCCAAAATCGTGCGTGAAGCCCACGATGATGCAGCCAGTTTCGTCGCCTCCAATGGCGAGATCCGCGGCGCCCAACTGGAAGCTGCTTTCGACACCCTGCGAACTCGCGTACCTGAAGCCCGCGATGCCAGTGACCAGACTCTCGCTGAAGCCATCCTCGCACTGTGAGGCGCGTCGCCGCCTGGCTACTGGCCTGGGCTGTGCTGCTGTGTGCAGGTACCGCCCAGGCCAGCCTGCAACTGCGGCTCATAACCGAGGGTTTGAGCCCGGCCGAACAGCAGGCCAGCCAGGCGTTGCTCGATGAAGCGATGCGCTCCCTGCCGCCGCGCTTTATCGAGCAGTTGGACCGGCGCATCGATGTCGGCTGGACCGACAAGATGCCGGAAAACGCCTACGGCCAGGCTTCTCTGGTGTCCGAGCTGGACCTCAACCGGAACCTGCTCGCCAGCCTGACCGATGGCAGCGCCGCCACCCAGAAAACCAATCGCCCCCACGGCACCGTGCGCCGGGAAATGCTCGCCACTGTGCTGCATGAACTGACCCATATCTACGATCGTGCACGCCTGTGGTCCAAAGACGACCGCGCTCTGATCAATCGCTGCAGCCGCCAGAACAACATCACCGGCCTGATCGGCCTGCCCGATCAATGCCGGGGTCAGAATGACCGCCGCTTTACCCTCAGCGACGACCCACGCCTGCTCGACCTTGCCGGCTGGCCGCAATACGTCGGCCGCCGCGGTGAGCGCGAGCAACACAACCATCAAGTTGCGCGCAGCCCGGATCTCTACGAAACCACCAGCCCACTGGAGTTCGTAGCGGTCAACATGGAGTATTTTCTCCTCGACCCCAGCTACGCCTGCCGCCGCCCTGCGCTGTTTCGCTACTACAAGGAACACTTCGGCTGGGCACCACCTGAGCAGGACACCTGCGCCAAGACCTACGCGTTCCTGAATGCCGGCAACGACTTTGCCAAGACGCCGCTGGGTCAGATCGACCCCGAGCGCGTCTACGAAATCGACTACCTGTTGGCCGAAGCCAACCAGAACCTGGTGAGCCGCTGGGGCCACAGCATGTTGCGCCTGGTGATCTGCGCACCGGGCCGCCCGCGCGGCCCGGACTGTCGCCTGGACCTCGACCAGCACCTGGTGCTGTCGTACCGCGCTTTCGTGGGTGACGTGCAACTGTCGAGCTGGGATGGCCTGGTCGGCAAATACCCGTCGCGATTGTTCGTACTGCCGCTGGCCCAGGTGATCGATGAGTACACCAAGACGGAACTGCGCGGCCTGGCCTCGGTGCCACTGAAGCTCAACCGCCAGGAGATCACCGACACCGTCGAGCACGCCGCCGAAATGCACTGGAGCTACGACGGCAACTACTTCTTCATCTCCAACAACTGCGCGGTGGAAAGTCTGAAACTGTTGCGCAGCGGCAGCGCCAATCCACAACTGACCGGCCTGGATAACATCACCCCCAACGGCTTGCTGGAAGTACTCAGCGCCCGCGGCCTGGCCGATACCAGCGTACTTGACGACAAACGCGAGGCATTGCGCCTGGGCTATCACTTCGACTCGTTCCGCGAACGCTATCAGGCAATGTTTGATGTGCTGCGCAAACGCCTGCCAATCCAGCAGACCCAGGTTGAAGATTGGCTGTCCCTGAGTGCGGCCGAGCGACGACAGTGGTTCAGCCAGGCCGACTTACGCACCAGCGCCGCCCTGCTACTGCTGGAACAAGCCAGCTATCGCAGACAACTGATGCTGGCCCAGGACGAAGTCAAGCAACGCTACCTCAACGCCCGCGAGCTGAAAAACGGTGGCATGGAACAAGCCAACAACACCCTGCAGCAAATCCTCGCCAACAGTGGCTTCCTCAGCCGTCCGGCTGAACTGCTGGGCAGCGGTGGCTACGGCCTGCCGCAACCGTCGGAGTCCAAACGCCTGGAATCGGAAAGCGCCGAGCGCCAGAAGCAATTGCAGTCGTTGACCGGCGATCTGGATAAAGAGGTCAGGGCGCTGCTGGACCCTTCCCGTGCCGACGAGATTGCCGCCTGCGAAGCCAACCTCAAGCAAATGGGCGAGCATCTGCGCCAACTGCACAAGGCCGCCGGCGGCCTCGAACTGCCCTGAAAAATCACTGCCAAACACCGTCCAAATGTGGGATCTACATAAATTCATAGACCGCGCATCTGTCCACCACCACCTGTTTACTCAGCGAAAGCTGGTTGAAAGGTTTCAAGTCTAGGATCGCCCCACTGTCGGCAACAGACCGACTGTTAACAACAACAATGGTGATTCCCGATGTCCGTCCGTACCCGCCTGTTCAGCCCTACTCCCCCCGTACGCCTCGTGCTTTTCGTTCTGCGCTGACCCCACCCGGTTCGCCATTCCCTAGCCGCGCTACGCCTGGAGTTTCCCTATGCTGACTTTCCTTGGCTTTGCCATGGTCATTACGTTCATGTTCCTGATCATGACCAAGCGCCTGTCCGCGCTGATCGCCTTGATCATCGTACCGATCCTGTTCGCCTTGTTTGGTGGCTTTGCACCGGAGATAGGCCCGATGATGCTCGCGGGCATCACCAAGCTTGCGCCGACCGGCGTGATGCTGATGTTCGCCATTCTCTATTTTGCCCTGATGATCGACTCCGGCCTGTTCGACCCGGCCGTGCGCAAGATCCTCAAGATGGTCAAGGGCGACCCACTGAAAGTCTCGGTCGGCACCGCCGTCCTGGCCCTGGTGGTGTCCCTCGATGGTGACGGCGCCACCACTTACATGATTTGCGTGGCCGCCATGCTGCCGTTGTACCAGCGCATCGGCATGAGCCCGCGAATCATGGCCGGCTTGATCATCCTCGCCGGTGGCGTGATGAACATGACGCCTTGGGGCGGCCCGACCGCACGCGCCGCCAGCGCACTGCATGTGGACCCCTCGGACATCTTCGTGCCGATGATCCCGGCCATGGCCGCTGGTGTGGTTGCCATCCTGGTGATTGCCTACCTGTACGGCAAGCGTGAGCGTGCCCGCTTGGGTGAGCTGCACCTGCAGGGCGATGAAATCGACCACAGCGAGATCAGCGTCTCGCAATACCCGGACGCCCGCCGTCCAAAGTTGATCTGGTTCAACGGCGCGCTGACCTTCGCCCTGATGTGCACCCTGATCGCAGGCCTGCTGCCGCTGCCGGTGCTGTTCATGGTGGCGTTCAGTATCGCCATGATCGTCAACTACCCGTGCCTGCAACAGCAGAAGGACCGCGTCGCGGCCCACGCAGGGAGTGTGCTGGCGGTCGTCGGGCTGATCTTCGCCGCCGGTATCTTCACCGGCATCCTGTCCGGCACCGGCATGGTCGACGCCATGTCCAAGAGCCTGCTGGCGGTCATCCCGGATGCGCTGGGCCCTTACCTGGCGGTGATCACCGCTTTGGTGAGCATGCCGTTTACCTTCTTCATGTCCAACGATGCGTTCTACTACGGCGTACTGCCAGTACTCGCCGAAGCCGCCAGCCACTACGGCATCACCGCCGTGGAAATGGCCCGCGCCTCCATCGTTGGCCAACCCGTGCACTTGCTGAGCCCGCTGGTACCCTCGACCTACCTGCTGGTGGCCCTGGCCGGCATCGAGTTTGGCGATCACCAGCGCTTCACCCTCAAGTGGGCAGTGCTGGTGTGCCTGTGCATAATGTTCGCCGCGTTGCTGATGGGGATTTTTCCGCTGTTCAGCACTCTATAACCGTAACAACCCCACCGCGCGGCGCGACAGCCGCGCGGTTTAACACTCGCTCAAAGGAATACACATGGAATGGCTGACCAATCCGGAAATCTGGATTGCCTTCTTCACCCTGACGGCCCTCGAGATCGTCCTGGGTATCGATAACATCATCATGATTTCGATCCTGGTCAGCCGCATGCCCAAGCATATGCAGGCCCGCACCCGGATCTTCGGCCTGGCCCTGGCCATGGTCACGCGAATCCTGTTGCTGCTGTCGATCACCTGGGTGATGCAACTCACCGCCGATCTGTTCGTGGTGTTTGGCCAAGGCATTTCCGGTCGCGACCTGATCCTGTTCTTCGGTGGCTTGTTCCTGTTGTGGAAAAGCTCCCAGGAGATGTACCACGCGCTCGAAGGCGAAGACGAAACTCACGACGAGCCCAAGGGTGCCGGTGGCAAGTTCATCTACACCATTATCCAGATCGCGATCATCGACATCGTGTTCTCCCTGGATTCGGTGATCACCGCCGTCGGCATGGTGTCCCATGTGCCGGTCATGGTGGCCGCGATCATCGTCGCCGTACTGGTGATGATGATGGCCGCCGGCACCATCAGCGAATTCATCGACAAGCACCCGTCGCTGAAAATGCTGGCGCTGTCGTTCCTGCTGGTGGTGGGTACGGTGCTGATCGCCGAATCCTTCGACGTGCACGTGCCAAAAGGCTACGTCTACTTCGCCATGGCGTTCTCGCTCGCGGTGGAAGCGATCAACATCAAGATGCGCACCGCCATCGCGAAAAAGAAGAAACAGCAGGAGCCGGTGAAACTGCGCAAGGACATTCCGGGTCAATAACCCGAGCCAGACAAAAAAAGAGGCTTTTTAAGCCTCTTTTTTTTCATCCACGAAAAGTCGATTTCATGACAGTTTTATTTCAAACCTCACTTTAGCTATGCGATGCTGGCGCAGAGCCCATTCGCCAACTACAGCTTAACTACAAGACGTAGAACGGTACGCGGCAACTTTCCTTCGCTCTTTTTGGAGCGCACCTATACGGGGGGCCGAGCATGCTGACCTTGCTCAATCTGCTTTCCGCCGTGACCCTGCTGATCTGGGGCACGCACATCGTCCGTACCGGCATCTTGCGGGTCTACGGTTCCAACTTGCGCCAAGTCATCGGGCAGAACATGTCCAAACGCTGGTTGGCGTTTGTCGCCGGGATCCTGGTGACGGCCATGGTGCAGAGCAGTAACGCCACGGCCATGCTGGTGACTTCGTTTGTCGGCCAGGGCTTGATGGGGTTGATGCCCGCCCTGGCAACCATGCTCGGCGCCGACGTCGGTACAGCGTTGATGGCGCGGGTGCTGACGTTCGATTTGTCCTGGCTTTCGCCGCTGTTGATTTTTCTCGGGGTGATTTTCTTCCTGTCGCGCAAACAGACGCGGGCAGGGCAGATGGGCCGTGTCGGCATCGGCCTGGGCCTGATCATTCTGGCGCTGCAATTGATTGTCGAAGCCGCCGGGCCGATTACCCATGCCCAGGGCGTCAAAGTCATCTTTGCCTCGCTGACCGGCGATATCTTGCTCGATGCCCTGGTCGGCGCCCTGTTCGCGATGATTTCCTACTCCAGCCTGGCCGCTGTGCTGCTGACCGCGACCCTGGCCGGTGCCGGGGTGATCGGCCTGCACGTGGCCATCGGCCTGGTGATCGGTGCCAACATCGGCAGCGGCGTGCTGGCCTTCCTCAGCACCAACATGCAGAACGCCGCCGGACGCCAGGTGGCCCTGGGCAGCCTGTTGTACAAACTGATCGGCTTGTTGCTGATCATTCCGATACTCGACCCCCTCGTACGCTGGATGGACGGTTTGGACTTCAGCACCCAGGGCATGGTCATCACCTTCCATCTGCTCTACAACGTCAGCCGCTGCTTGATCCTGCTGCCCAGCATCGGCCCGATGGCCCGTCTCTGCGCCTGGCTGCTGCCGGAACAACCGGAGACCAATGGCAAAGCCAAGCCGCGCCATCTGGACCCGGCCGCCCTGGATACACCCAGCCTGGCCCTGGCCAACGCCGCCCGCGAAACCCTGCGCCTGGGCGACCTGATCGACAACATGCTCACCGCCATGCAAGAAGTGCTGCGCGGCAAACAGACCGCCATCACCCAGGAAATGCGCAGCCTCAGCGATGACGTCGAGGCGCTCTACAGCGCAATCAAGCTGTACCTCGCGCAAATGCCCCGCGAAGACCTCAGTGAACACGACAGCCGCCGCTGGGCCGAGATCATCGAGTTGTCGATCAACTTGAAACTGGCCGGCGACCTGATCGAACGCATGCTGCGCAAAGTCCAGCAGCAGAAAACCTCCCAGCGCCGGCAGTTTTCCGAAGTGGGCCTGGAAGAACTCACCGGCCTGCACGGCCAGTTAATCGCCAACCTGCGCCTGGGGCTGTCGGTATTCCTCAGCGCCGACCCGGAAAGTGCCCGGCAATTGCTGCGCGAGAAGCGCCGCTTTCGTGCCCAGGAACGGCGCTTGGCTCACGCCCATGTCAGCCGCCTGCAACGCAAGATCGTACAAAGCCTGGAGACCAGTTCCCTGCACCTGGAACTGATTGCCGACATGAAGCGCCTCAACTCGCTGTTTTGCAGCAGCGCTTATGTGGTGCTGGAAACCTCTGACACCGGTGCGCTCTCCACTGAAGATATTGCCGACATCACCCATTCGCCCTGAACGTACGATGGCGCGTGAAGTCAGTTAACAGTGGACCTCACCCGCCGGGAAGTTTGTTATGCGTCGCCTGTTATTCGCCTGCCTGCTCATGGGTTCGGCATATACCTTTGCCTTTGACCGCCTGCACGTCGAGGGCTACACCTTGCCCAACGGCCTGCAACTGCTGCTCAAGCCGGGCACCGAGCGCGGGCACGTGGCCATCCGCCTGGTGGTCGGTGTCGGCCTGGATGACTTCGGTTGTGAGGACAAAGAACTGCCGCACCTGCTCGAACATGTGCTCTTCAGCGGCATCGACGGCGCAGGCGAGGGTGACCTCGAAGACCGTATGCAAGCCTTGGGCGGCGAATGGAATGCCTATACCAGCAACGCCGACACCACCTTTGTGATCGAGGCGCCGGCACAAAACCAGCGCAAGGTGCTGGACCTGCTGCTGGCCATCATTACCCGCACCGAACTCACCGACGCGCACATCAATGCGGCCAAGCAAGTGGTCGAACGCGAAGACGGAGGCCATTACTCGCACCTGCAACGCTTGCTCGACCGCCAGGACCTGGGCCACAGCGCCAGCAATCAACTGGCTGTCGAACTGGGACTCAAATGCGCCGAACGGGCTCAGGTCAACCACCTGACCCGCAATCAGTTGGAGGCGCTGCGCAAAAATTGGTATGCCCCCAACAACATGACACTGATCGTCGTCGGCGAGCTCGACAAGGTACTGCCGGCTTATCTGGAACGCACCTATGGTCAACTTGAGCCGGTGGAGCCGAGCGAGCATCGGCCGCTGCCGGAGATCCAGCACGCCGCCGCCAGCCACCGTGACTTGATCCACGGCTGGCTCGGTAACGGCGCCAAGTTGCACTGGCTGTTCCCGGAACCGGTGCTGGACGACCAGCACGATGAAACCTACGACCTGCTCAAGGACTACCTCGACTGGGCGTTGTACCGCCAACTGCGCCTCAAGCACGGTTTGTCCTATGGCCCCTGGAGTGAGCGCGAAGTGCTCGGCGGCGTAGGTTTCCTGAGCCTGAATGCCGACCTTGAGCGGGGCGACCTCGGCGAAGCGGAACAGGTACTGCAAGACCTCAAGACGCAATTGCTCAAGAACGGCCTCGACCCGGCCACTTTCAGCCGCCTGCAACAAGCCGCCATCGCGCGCCAAGCCTGGGCCGTGCAGGGCAACAGCGAGTTGGCCGACTATTACTGGCGCGCATCGGGCGACTACGCCGACGGACACTTCAGCGACCCGGTCAAACGCATCAAGGCGGTTAACCTTGAGCAAACCAACCAGGCCATGCGCCAAGTCTTCAACCAGCCGGGCTATTGGCGCATCGAAAAGCCGCTATTGAGCTATGACGCCCTGACGTGGGTCGGTGCCGGCGTGCTGGGACTGATCGCCATGCTATTGATTGGCCTCAGGCTTTATCGCAAACGGATCACGCAATGAAGCACCGCACACCAGGCTAAGACGTTATTCTGTCCGGCGATTTTTCCTACTCCGACTGTGAACCGCCCATGCCAAACCTGCCGCCCCTTATCCAGCGAATCCTGGAGCTGATCAAGCGCTACCCCGGGGTGATCGCACTCGGCGGTTTTATCTCGGGCGTGTGCAGCTTCATTCTGGTGGATCGCCAGCAAGGCATGGCCAGTTGGATCGCGGTGATCATGCTAGTGAGCTGGCTGTGGCTGATGCTGGAGAACAGCTTTACCCAACTGTTTGCCAAAGTCTTCAACCGGGAAATCCCCGAGCCCCTGTTGCGCTACGCCACCCAGATGATCCATCAGGAGAGTCTGTTTTTTGTGTTGCCGTTTTTCTTTGTCACCACCACATGGAACAGCGGCCAATCGATCTTCACCGGTTTACTCGGCGCAGCGGCACTGGTGTCGATCACCGACCCGCTGTACTACAAGTGGCTGGCGCCCAAGCGCTCGCTGTTCCTCGCACTGCACACCTTGACCCTGTTCGCCGCGCTGCTCACTGCGCTGCCAATCATCCTGCACCTGACCACCGCCGAAAGTTACAAATTGGCCCTGGGCGTGGCCATGGCACTGTCGATCCCAAGCCTGGCCGCAAGCCTGCCGCTGCGCAGCGTCAAAGGCTGGGCGATGCTGCTGGGGGTGACGGCGGCCATTGGTTGCGCCGGCTGGTTCCTGCGCACCTGGGTGCCGCCGGCCACGTTGTGGATGACCGAGGTGGCTATCAGCACCCAACTGCAAGATCGCACGCCCGGCGATGACCTCAAGGAGGTCAACGCCGCCCAACTGCGCAGCGACGGGCTATACGCCTATACCGCGATCAACGCGCCGCGCGGCTTGGATGAGCGGATCTATCATGTGTGGAAATTCAATGGCAAAGAGGTTGATCGCATTGCCCTGGATATCCACGGCGGGCGCAAGGAAGGCTATCGCGCCTGGACCCATAAGCAGAACTTCCCGGCGGATTCGGTGGGCCGCTGGCAAGTGCGCGTGCTGACCGAAGACGGGCAAGTCATCGGCGTGTTGCGCTTCAAAGTCACTGACACCGCACAAACGGACAACCCGAAGTAGGGCGGATCGTGCTATTACGTAGCAATTGTGGATAACCAGACAAGCTCGGAGCTTATGACCACCAGTACGACGGCCGGCGCAGCCCACCTCGATACGTCCACCACTCCGCCGTTACTCAGGATTACGGGGGACTGGACGCTTGCCCACTACGCCCACCTGAAAAAGCTGTCGAACACGCTCGACGGCCAATACGACGCCGGTGCCCACATCGACCTCAATGGCCTCGGCACTTTGGATACCGCCGGCGCATCGCTGCTGGTGGAACTGCTGGGCCCGGACCGTATCGAGCACTCCGCCGAGCGAGCCGATTGCAGCCTGTCCGCCGCCGACCGCGCCTTGCTCAAGACCGTCTACCACTCGTTGAATGATTTCTGCGTGCCGCTCAAGGAACCCGAAGAAGCCACCGGCATTCAACTGCTGGCCCGCATCGGCCGAGCGGTAGACACGGTGTGGCAGGACGCGATGAAACTGCTGGGTTTTATCGGCCTGATCCTCGAAACCTTCGCCCGTGGCATTTTGCGCCCCAAACGCTGGCGCCTGACGCCCATGGTGGCGCATATCGAACAAACCGGCCTCGACGCCGCGCCCATTGTGGCCCTGCTGACGTTTCTGGTGGGTGCCGTGGTGGCGTTCCTTGGGGCCACGGTGCTCAAAAGTTTCGGCGCGACGATATTTACCGTGGACCTGGTAGCCTTCTCATTTCTGCGCGAATTCGGCGTACTGCTCACCGCGATCCTGATCGCCGGCCGCACCGCCAGCGCCTTCACCGCGCAAATCGGCTCGATGAAGGCCAACGAAGAAATCGACGCCATCCGCACCCTGGGCCTGGACCCGATGGAACTGCTGGTCCTGCCTCGTGTGTTGGCGCTCTTGGTGGCGCTGCCGATGCTGACCTTTCTGGCGATGCTCTCGGGGATCATCGGTGGCGGCGTCGTGTGTGCGGTGGCGCTGGATATCTCGCCGGCGATGTTTCTCTCGCTGCTGCAATCGGACATCGGTGTGCAGCACTTTCTGGTGGGCATGGTGAAGGCACCGATCTTCGCCTTCCTGATCGCCGCCATCGGTTGCCTGGAAGGCTTCAAGGTCAGTGGCAGCGCCGAGTCGGTCGGCGCCCACACCACCTCCAGCGTGGTGCAATCGATTTTTGTAGTGATCGTGCTGGATGCGGTCGCGGCGATGTTCTTCATGGAGATGGGCTGGTGAGTCGTCTACACCGTGCGCCCACTGAGGCGGTCATTGAAGTACGCGGGCTGTGCAACCGCTTCGGCAGCCAGAGCGTGCACGAGAACCTCGACCTGGATCTGTATAAAGGCGAGATCCTTGCGGTGGTCGGTGGCTCCGGCAGCGGTAAGTCGGTGCTGTTGCGCAGCATCGTCGGCCTGCGCCGGCCCAACGAAGGCGAGGTGCGCGTGTTCGGCAAGAACCTGCCGAACCTGTCGGAACATGAACGCTCGCTGGTGGAACGGCGCTTTGGCGTGCTGTTCCAGAAGGGCGCGCTGTTTTCTTCGCTGACCGTCACCGAAAATGTCGCCCTGCCATTGATCGAACACGCCGGCCTCAGCCGCGCCGACGCCGAGCATCTGGCGGCGGTCAAACTGGCGCTGGCCGGGCTGCCGCTGTCGGCGGCCGACAAGTACCCGGCGTCGCTGTCCGGCGGCATGATCAAGCGCGCAGCCCTGGCCCGAGCGCTGGCGCTGGACCCGGACATCCTGTTTCTCGATGAACCCACCGCCGGCCTCGATCCGATCGGCGCGGCGCAATTCGACCAGTTGATCCTGACCCTGCGCGATGCCCTGGGCTTGAGCGTGTTCCTGGTCACCCACGACCTCGACACGCTATACACCATCACCGACCGCGTCGCGGTGCTGGCTCAGAAAAAAGTGCTGGTGGCGGACGCCATCGATATCGTCTCGGAAACGGACGACGCCTGGATTCACGAATATTTCCACGGCCCCCGTGGCCGCGCGGCGTTGGATGCCGCTCAATCGCTCAACGAGGTATGACATGGAAACCCGAGCCCATCATGTGATGATCGGTCTGTTCAGCGTAATCGTGGTGGTCGGCGCGATGCTATTTGGCCTGTGGCTGGCCAAGTCCAGCGTCGACAGCGCCTTCCAGGATTACGAGGTCGTGTTCAACGAGGCGGTCAGCGGCCTGTCCCAAGGCAGCTCGGTGCAGTACAGCGGGATCAAGGTAGGGGATGTCACCAGCCTGCGCCTGGACCCCAAAGACCCCCGCCGCGTCCTCGCCCGCATCCGCCTGGCCGGGCAGACGCCGATCAAGGAAGACACCCAGGCCAAACTGGCCCTGACCGGTATCACCGGCACCTCGATCATCCAGCTCAGCGGCGGTACACCGCAAAGCCCGGTACTCAAGGGCAAGGACGGTAACCTGCCGGAAATCATCGCCTCACCGTCGCCCATCGCGCGCCTGCTGAACAACAGCAACGACCTGATGACCAGCGTCAACCTGTTGCTGCACAACGCTAATCGCGTCTTCTCCGGCGAGAACGTCGAGCGTTTGAGCAAAACCCTGGACAACTTGCAGCAAACCACCGGTGCCATCGCCGACCAGCGCGGCGATATCAAAGTGGTGATGCAGCAGTTGCTGCAGGTGAGCAAGCAGGCCGGCGCCGCGCTGGAGCAAACCACCACGCTGATGCGTAGCGCCAACGGGCTGCTCAATGAGCAAGGCAAGCAAGCTTTCGGCAGCGCTGAGCAGGCGATGAAATCCCTCGAACAAAGCACCGCGACCCTCAACACCTTGCTGACCGACAACAAGGACTCGGTGAACAGCGGCATGCAGGGCCTCAACGAACTGGCACCGGCGGTGCGTGAACTGCGCGAAACCCTGGGTTCGCTGCGCGCCATCTCCCGTCGCCTGGAAGCCAACCCCAGTGGCTACTTGCTGGGCAGCGACAAGAACAAGGAGTTCACGCCATGAAGCGTGCTTACCAAATGATCGCCCCTCTGGCACTGGTGCTGGTCGGCGCGTGCTCGATCCTGCCCAAGGCCGACCCTTCGGACGTGTACCGTCTGGCCTCGACCCAGACAGCGACCCAAGGCGCACCGGTCAGTTGGTCGCTGCGTATCGCCAAGCCGCAAACCAGCGAATTTCTCGACAGCCCACGCATTGCCGTGGTGCCTGATGGCAACCTGATCAGCAGCTATGCCAACTCACGCTGGAGCGACCCATCGCCCGTCTTGCTGCGCAATCGGTTCATGGACGGCTTCCAACGTGATGGTCGGGTGACGCTGCTGAGTACCGATGAGACCAACTTGCAAGCCGACTATGAGCTGGGCGGGCAGCTGCAGGCGTTTCAGAGCGAATACCGGGGCGGGGCGGTGGAAGTGGTGATCCGCCTGGATGCGCGGCTGGTGCGCGGCAGTGATCAGCGGATCATCGCCAGCCGGCGATTTGAGGTGCACCAGCCGGTAAGTGATACCAAGGTGCCTGCGGTGGTTGCTGCATTCGGGCTGGCGGGAGACCAGTTGAACAGGCAGGTGGTGGATTGGGTGGTGGCGCAGGGCAATGCTACTGCGAAACGCTGAGGGCCTCATCGGGAGCAAGCCCCCACACATTTTGATCTGTGAATACAATCAAACGGTGGGAGGGGGCTTGCTCCCGATAGCGGTCTAAGGGTTAGCCAAAGAACCAGTAGCACACCGCAATAGCCGCCACCACACCGGCAAACTCCGCCAGCAACGCACACCCCACCGCATGCCTGGCTCGCTGGATGCCCACCGAGCCGAAGTACACCGCCAACACATAAAAGGTGGTTTCCGTACTGCCCTGGATCGTCGCCGCCACCAGCGCCGGGAAGCTGTCCACACCCTTGGTCTGCATGGTCTCGATCAACAGCGCCCGCGCCGCGCTGCCGGAAAACGGCTTGACCATTGCGGTCGGCAACGCGTCGACAAAGCGCGTGTCCATGCCCGTCCAGGCCACCACATGACGAATGCCTTCCAGGCCGAAGTCCAACGCTCCGGAGGCGCGCAGCACACCCACGGCGCAAAGCATCGCCACCAGGTACGGCAGCAGGTTCTTGGCCACGTCGAAGCCTTCCTTGGCGCCCTCGACAAACGCTTCGTACACCTTGACCTTGCGCAACGCACCGATTACCAGGAACAGCATGATCAGGCCAAACAGCGTCAGGTTGCCGAGGATCGAAGACAAGCTTGCCAACGCCGTGGCAGACAAGGTAGCCAGCAACGCCATGAAACCACCCAACACCAAGGCGCCGGGAATCAGGTAGGCCAGCACCACCGGGTCCCACAGGCGCAAGCGCTGCATGATCGCCACCGACAGCAGGCCGACGAGGGTCGAGGCGCTGGTGGCCAGCAGGATCGGCAGGAACACCAGCGTCGGGTCGGCGGCGCCTTGCTGGGCGCGGTACATGAAGATGGTCACCGGCAGCAGCGTCAGCGACGAAGCGTTGAGCACCAGGAACAGGATCTGCGCGTTACTTGCGGTGTTGGGGAGGGGGTTGAGTTCTTGCAGTGCCTTCATCGCCTTGAGGCCAATCGGCGTGGCGGCGTTGTCCAGACCCAGGCCGTTGGCGGCGAAGTTCAGGGTGATCAAGCCAATGGCCGGATGGCCGGCGGGCACCTCGGGCATCAGGCGCCGAAACAGCGGGCCGAGGGCCTTGGCCAGCCAGTCGACGATGCCGGCTTTTTCAGCGATGCGCAAAAAACCCAGCCACAGCGTCAAGGTGCCGAACAACAGCACCATCACTTCCACCGACAGTTTGGCCATGGCGAAAATGCTTTCCACCATCGCCGCGAAAATCCCGGCGTTACCGCCGACCAGCCATTGCGCCAGTGCCGACACCATTGCCACGACAAAGAAGCCAAGCCACAGGCCATTGAGCATCAGATGAATCCCCCGAAAGATGGGGCGAATGATAGCGGGGCTGACAGAAACGACAAACCCCGGATTTCCCGGGGTTGGTTCAGATCACATTGCTATCAGCTACGGCTGGTCTCGCCGACCACCGAGGCTGTCTTGCTGCGCCAGTGCGGCAGGGAGTTCCAGTAGCGCTCACCCTTGGCGTCGTCGTACATGCCTTCCCAACGGGAGATGACCAATACGGCCAAGGCGTTGCCAATGACGTTGAGTGCGGTACGCGCCATGTCCATGATGCGGTCGACACCGGCGATGAACGCCAGGCCTTCCAGCGGAATACCCACACTGCCCAGGGTGGCCAACAGCACGACGAAGGACACACCCGGCACGCCGGCGATACCTTTGGAGGTGACCATCAGGGTCAGCACCAGCATCAGTTGCTGGCCGACCGACAGGTCGATGCCGTACAGCTGGGCGATAAAGATCGCCGCGATGCTCTGGTACAGCGTCGAACCGTCGAGGTTGAACGAGTAGCCGGTCGGCACCACAAAGCTGCAGATCGCTTTCGGCGCGCCGTAGGCTTCCATCTTTTCGATCACGCGTGGCAGCACGGTCTCGGAACTGGCAGTGGAGTAGGCCAGTACCAGCTCATCCTTGAAGATGCGGATCAGCTTGAGGATCGAGAAGCCAAACAGACGAGCGATCAGGCCCAGCACCGCAAAGGCGAAGAACAGGATGGCGACGTAGACCAGAATCACCAGCTTGGCCAGCGGCAGCAAGGAAGCAAAGCCGAAGTTCGCGACCGTCACCGCGATCAGTGCAAAGACGCCGATCGGGGCGTACTTCATGATCATGTGGGTGACTTTGAACATGCTCTCGGAGACGCCCTGGAACATTGTCACCAGCGGCTCGCGCAGCTCAGGCTTGAGGCTCGACAAGCCCAGGCCGAACAGCACCGAGAAGAAAATGATCGGCAGCATTTCGCCACGGGCTACGGCGGCAAAGATGTTCGATGGAATCAGGTTGAGAATGGTCTCGATGAACGCATGCTCATGCTGCACTTCAGCAGCCGTGGCGGTGTACTTGGAGATATCGACAGTGCCCAGGGTGCTCATGTCGATACCCGCGCCCGGGTGGAACAGGTTGGCCAACAGCAGGCCGACCACGATGGCAATGGTGGTGACGATTTCGAAGTAAAGGATGGTTTTGACACCAATCCGGCCGAGCTTTTTCGCGTCACCGACCCCGGCAATGCCGACGATCAGAGAGGAAATCACAATCGGGATCACGATCATCTTGATCAGGCGGATAAAGATATCGCCCGCTGGCTGCAACACATTGCTGATCCACCAGGCTTTTTCAGCACTGAAATGGTTGAGCACTGCACCGATTGCGATCCCCAGCACCAAACCGATGAGGATCTGCCAGGCGAGGCTTAGCTTTGCCTTCTTCATGTCATTACCCTTACTTCAAGTGGACTTAAGGCAAATGCGCCAGCTGGAACGCTCGAAAGCGAAAAAGTGTGAGCATCGGCCTCCATGGAAGGTCACCGCAGCGTGGCCGAAATGGCTTACTGGCAGGCGAAAAAAGGCGCAACTATTCCGATGCAAGGGAGCGACGTCTAATGCCGTAAACGCCTACCCTATGCCGAATCGGCATGAGTTTTTTTGATAATAACTGTCCGAATGGTCAGTTCAAATGCGACATATTGTCTGGCAAATATGCCGTGAACCTGCCAAACCCGGCTCGCTCAGAGATGCTGGACGACTTTCAGGCGGTGGCGCAATTGCCCGGAAAATCCATGACCTAGCGCCAGAAGTGTCCTATGGCGCGGCAAAAAATTTCTCGATAGATGGTCACGCCGACATACCCAGTAATGGTTAGTCAGCAGCGAAAGAGAAAATAGTTGCTATGCGCGGTATGCGAAGAGCGGCATGCGAGGCGGATGATGAGAGTCATAAGCTCGCCGCAAGTTCAGCAAGCAAAAAAACACTTGTGAACTTGCGTCGCAGCTTTTCGCCTGACCCGGCCCTCGCGCAGGCACTCCCTGTGCCCGTAGGTCACGCCGATCTCGATCGATCAGAGCAACCCGGCCCCCTGGTCATGCATCGCCCTTGGCGAGCGATGCAGACAGAAAGAAGCGCAGCGGCTTCTTTCTATGGATGCAGGTTTCGTAGACGCGGCAAGCGTCAGACGCAACCTAGTACCAATTCGGATCTTTCTTGAGCTGCTCCATCAGCAGCTTTTGCATGCCTTCGTCCGGCTTGCCAAGGAAACGGTAGTCCGCGTGGCGTGTCGGCGACTTGTCCGCCGGCAACCCGGCCGGTACCTGTACCAACATGGCGTAGGCGTGCTTCTTGTCATAACTGAACGCGACGATCAGACGTTTGCTGCGACAGGTGTCTGCCGTCTCGCAGAGCGGCCCCACCAAGTACTTGTCGCCATCCTCTTCGACGGCATTCATCTGCTCGGCCGCGCCCGACAAGTTCATGACCCATTCCGGCAGGCGCTCTTCTTTCTTCACCACGCCTTGCCAGGTCTCACGAAACTGCGAATCGGAACTCAGCAACTCGTTGGCCCGGGATTGGCCGTCATTGGCGGCCATTGCCCAGCTACTGCCGCCCAGAAGCAGGACGGCAGCCAAGGTTTTAAAGGACGAAGTGGTCATAGTCAGCCTCGGCCGCGACGACCAAAGAAGAACGAAGCGATGAACATCACCAGGAAAACCACGAACAGGATCTTGGCGATACCCGTAGCGGTGCCCGCGATACCACCGAAGCCCAAGACGGCAGCCACAATGGCGATGATCAGAAATGTGATAGCCCAACTCAACATGGTGATTCTCCTTACGCTTCTATAGGGGTAACAGGGGTATTACCGTGCAGCCGCTCAACAAGAACGACCTTTTCTTGCCTAGAACACCCAACGTTCTTGGACGGGCAGTTCGCCCAGGGTGGAATCCTGATCGACCACTCTCAATTGCGGAGCCTTCACGTTGCCAAGAGAACGGCTCTCAAGAGAAGAGAAATGGGTCTGGGTCATGATCGGACGCTCAAACTGAGGGACTTGCTGCTGATGACTCTGCTGCCAAGCCTGCATTTGCTGCCCGACAATCAACGTGACCATCAGCGCCAGGCTGGCAAAAAGACCTTGCTGCAAACGCAGGGACGAAATACGCAGTTGGCTGAGGTGTTGACGAGTCATGCTGTATTTCTCCCGCATTCTGATTATTCGTTCATGACATTGTTGGGAGAGTTATTGCAGAGTGCATGCCAGTTTTTTTAAACAAAAAAACTCAATAAAATCAGAATGTTATGACTTTGCTTTGAAGGCGCCGCCCAGCATCCTGCACGATGCCCTGCCCAGGGCCGTGCGAATTGCACGATAGCCAATGGTCGGGTAAAGGGATCGAAAGCCTTCATCGAGTTGCCGAAGTGGCACGAAGGCATGAATACGCCACTAATCAGCGGGTTTGTAGGAAGGCGCGCAGATAGCTGCACGAAGATGCTTTTTATGAATCAGAATGAACCATGCAACTTGCCCGATTATTCCGGGACTAACCACCATCATTCATAGTTAAGGAGCGCGGGACAGATGGAATCAGCCAAGGAACTTCAAGGCCGCATTCTTTTAGTGGATGACGAATCCGCAATCCTGCGCACGTTCAGATACTGCCTGGAAGACGAGGGCTACACCGTAGCCACAGCCAACAGCGCCGCCCAAGCCGATGCCTTGATGCAACGCCAAGTGTTCGACCTGTGTTTCCTCGACCTGCGTCTGGGCGAGGACAACGGCCTGGACGTACTGGCCCAGATGCGCATCCAGGCACCGTGGATGCGTGTGGTGATCGTCACCGCGCATTCGGCCGTGGATACCGCCGTGGACGCCATCCAGGCCGGTGCCGCCGATTATCTGGTCAAGCCATGCAGTCCCGACCAATTGCGCTTGGCCACGGCCAAGCAGTTGGAAGTGCGCCAATTGTCGGCACGCCTGGAGGCGCTGGAAGGCGAAGTGCGCCAACCCAAGGACGGCCTCGACTCCCACAGCCCCTCCATGATGGTGGTGCTGGAAACCGCACGCCAAGTGGCGGGTACCGACGCCAATATCCTGATCCTGGGCGAGTCCGGTACCGGTAAAGGTGAATTGGCCCGCGCCATTCATGGTTGGAGCAAACGCGCGAAAAAATCCTGCGTCACCATCAATTGCCCTTCGTTGACAGCGGAGTTGATGGAGAGCGAGCTGTTCGGCCACAGCCGCGGTGCGTTTACCGGCGCCAGCGAGAGCACATTGGGCCGGGTCAACCAGGCCGATGGCGGTACGCTTTTTCTCGACGAGATCGGCGACTTTCCACTCACGTTGCAACCCAAGTTATTGCGCTTTATCCAGGACAAAGAGTACGAGCGTGTCGGCGACCCGGTGACCCGACGGGCCGATGTGCGCATCCTCGCAGCCACCAACTTGAACCTGGAAGACATGGTGCGCGACGGCCGCTTCCGGGAAGACTTGCTCTACCGCCTCAACGTCATCACCCTGCACCTGCCGCCGCTGCGCGAACGCAGTGAAGACATCCTGACCCTGGCCGACCGTTTCCTGGCGCGGTTCGTGAAGGAGTACGCACGGCCCGCCCGAGGGTTCAGTGATCAGGCACGCGAAGCGCTGCTCAACTATCGCTGGCCGGGCAATATCCGTGAGCTGCGCAACGTGGTGGAGCGGGCCAGCATCATCTGCCCTCAAGAGAAGGTCGAGATCAGCCATCTCGGCATGGCTGAACAGCCGACCAACAATGCGCCACGCATCGGCGCGGCGCTGAGCCTGGACGAGCTGGAGAAAGCGCATATCGGCGCTGTGCTCGCCACCAGCGACACCCTCGACCAGGCGGCACGCACGCTGGGCATCGACGCGTCGACCCTGTACCGCAAACGCAAACAGTACAACCTGTGAACCCCACCCTATGAAGCTTGCGATGAAACTGCGTACTCGGTTGTTCCTGAGTATCTCAGCGCTGATCAGCGTCGCCCTGCTGGGGTTGATCCTGGGCCTGGTCAGCGTCATGCAAATGGCCAAGACCCAGGAGTCATTGATCCGCAGCAGCTTCATCAACCTGGAACTGGGGCTCAAGCTGCGCCAGAGCCTGGGCGACCAGTTGATCATGATGCTGGAAAAGCCGCCTGACACGCAGGCGTTGCAAGCCTCCAAGCAACACTATTTCGAACTGCTGGACCAGGGCATCGCCCATGAACAGCAAAACGGTCGCGGCAATGGCTTCAGCCAGGCGCGCATCGACTACCAGAACCTGCTGGAAGCGTTTGACAAATCCCAGCAGCCATCGCCGCCGCCCGGCAGCAGAGAACAACTCACCGAAGCCTTCAACGTGTTGCGCAACGGCCTGATTGTCGATCATAAGCAGGCTCTGGAAAACATCAGCAACAGTGAACACGAGTCCCGCGAACGCGCGCTGGTGATCTCCGGCCTGCTCGGACTGGTCGGGCTTGCGGTGTTGATCATCGGTTTCATCACGGCACATGGCATCGCTCGACGCTTCGGCGGGCCCATCGAAGCGCTGGCTAAAGCCGCCGACAGGATCGGGCAGGGCGACTTTGAAGTCACCCTGCCCATCTCCTCGGCAGCAGAGATGAACCAGCTGACGCGCCGCTTCGGCATCATGGCCGAAGCATTGCGCCAGCATCAGGCGACCAATGTCGACGAGCTGCTGGCCGGCCAGCAACGCCTGCAAGCGGTGCTCGACAGTATTGATGACGGCCTGCTGATGATTGACCGCCAAGGCTGCCTGGAACACCTCAACCCCGTGGCACAGCGCCAGTTGGGATGGGACGAGGAACGCCTCGGCCAAGGCCTGGGTGAGGCTCTCGCACGCCCGGAAATGGATGAACAACTGCAACTGGTGTTGCGCGGCGGCAATCTGGAGCGAGCACCGGAAGATCTGGAGGTGGAAGTCGAAGGCGAGTTGCGCCTGCTGACCTACAGCCTGACCCCGGTGAGCCATACCCAGGGGCATATTCTCGGAGCGGTGATGGTGCTGCACGACGTTACGGAGCAGCGCGCCTTTGAGCGGGTGCGCAGCGAGTTCGTCTTGCGCGCCTCCCATGAGTTACGCACGCCGGTGACCGGCATGCACATGGCCTTCGGCTTGTTTCGCGAGCGCGCAAAGTTTCCTGAAGAGTCCCGGGAAGCGGACTTGCTGGATACGGTCAACGAAGAAATGCAGCGCCTGATGCAGTTGATCAACGACTTGCTGAATTTTTCGCGTTACCAGAATGGCCTGCAGAAACTCACTCTGGCGCCGTGCGATATCACGGACTTGCTGGAGCACGCCCAAGCGCGGTTTGCGGAACCGGCGAATGCACAACACATCGAGTTGCTGGTTGAAGCCCAAGCCGATTTGCCGCGACTGCACGCTGACCAGGCCCAACTGGAGCGCGTGCTCGACAATCTGCTGGCCAATGCCCTGCGCCATACCGCCGAAGGCGGGCAGATTCGCCTGCAGGCCCGTCGCCATGGCGAACGAGTGATTATCAGCGTGGAGGATAACGGCGAAGGTATCGCGTACGGCCAACAGGGACGCATCTTCGAACCTTTCGTACAAGTGGGCCGCAAGAAAGGCGGCGCCGGCCTTGGGCTGGCGCTGTGCAAGGAGATCGTGCAATTGCACGGGGGCCGAATGGGTGTGTACTCACGGCCAGGGCAGGGCACGCAGTTCTACATGGCACTGCCCTTGTAAGCGAGCATTTACCCGCCTGGCGATCAGCGATGGTTCAACGCACTCAGGATCGCAGCACTTTCGGCATCCGGCGTGCCGTCAAACAGCGATGGCCTGAAATGCATCTGGAAAGCCGCTATTACATGGCGCGTGGCGACATCCAGCTCGCCGGTTTGAGGCGTCTGGTAGCCCAGGCGCGCCAGCTCTTCCTGGAACCAGGCCACGCTCGGCAACTGCGCTACATACTGCGCCTGGAAACGAGCCACTGCCTGCGCGTCCGGCCAGGCTCCCAACCCTTCAGCCGCCAACCGCTTCCACGGAAACAGTGGGCCTGGATCAAGCTTGCGCAGCGGCGCGATATCGCTGTGACCGATGATGTGCTTAGGGTCAATTCCGTTGCGCTTGCTGATGTCTTTCAACAGCACGATGAGTGACTGTACCTGCGCCTCGGAGTACGGGTACCAGACGCGGCCCGTCGGGGTATCGCGATACCCCGGGTTGACGATTTCGATACCGATGGAACTGGAGTTGAGCCAGGTGCGCCCCAACCACTCGCTCTCGCCTGCATGCCAGGCCCGCTGGCTCTCATCCACCAACTTGTAGATAGTGCCCGAGGCATCGTTACCAATCAGGTAATGGCTGCTGACCTGGCCGTGGGTCAACAGGGCCAAGGAACGCTCAAGGTTGGCGGAGGTGTAATGGACGATGACGAACTGTATGCGGTTGTCGTGGTTCGCCGAAGGGTGGCTGGTATCGAGACGGGGGCCGCTTGCACAGCCGGCGAGTAGAAGAAACACAAAAGCGATGTACAGGGATTTCATGGCAGATCACGTTACACTGAAGACGATAATGCAACAGTGTAACGTATGAAGGGTAGCGCGGCGGTCAAATCACAAAATGGAACATCTTTTAAGCTGCCAGCACCTTGTTACGTCCTGCCGCCTTGGCTCGGTACAACGCCTCGTCGGCACGCTTGAGCGCCAGATCACTACGCTCACCCGGCAGAAACTGCGCCACGCCCATGGACACCGTGATCGTCACCGGCTCGCCTTTGAAGTGGAACGGACACGCTTCAATCGCCGCACGCAGCACCTCACCCACGGCCAAGGCATCGGCCAGCAATGAGTCGGGCATCAGCAACACAAACTCCTCGCCACCAAAACGCGCAATAAAATCGCTTGGCCGCAGGCGCTTGCTCAGCACGTTGGCGATGATCTTCAAGACTTTGTCGCCGGCCAAGTGCCCATAACCGTCGTTGATGCGCTTGAAATGGTCCAGGTCCAGTATCGCCAGCGACAAGCTGTTGCCGCGCTGGTGCCAGGCATTGACCTCCTGGTCCAGGCGCTCACTCCAGGCAGCGCGGTTAGGCAGGCCGGTGAGCGGGTCAATCAAGGCTTTCTGACGCTGCACCTCCAGGTGTTCGCGATAGCCTTGAGCTTCCTGCTCCATGCTCGCAACCCGCTCAGCCAAGCCCTTCAAACGCGCCGCCACTTCCTGTTCACGCTGGTCGCGCTGCTGCTGATGCTCATCCATGGTGCCGAGCAAACCTTCAAGATGGCTTTCCAGCACCTGCTTGAGACTGTTCAGGTCGGACGCTTCCTGTACGCTGCTTTGCAAGCCATCGACCTGTTCACGAATCTGCGTATCCAATTCGCGCGCGGCCGAACGGCTATCGGCGTGGCCGTCACTGGCAACCTGCAAATGGCCTTGAAACGCTTCGAGACGCTCGTTGAGCTGCTTGAGATAAGCCTCGAACTCATGCTGGCCGCTGTCGGTGATCGCCAGCATCAACACCGCCAGGTCATCCAGGATCGGCAGCAGCTCGTACCAGTTCAAACCATTGGCCAGACGCTCGCGCATGGCCTCGGCCTGGGGCCGGTGGCGTTCGGGCAGGTCGAGGTCTTCCAGCAAGCCGAGCAAAGTGCTTTCGATATGTTTGGCGACCGAGCTGTAGGACGGCTCGGGCGAGTCGGGCAGGGCGTAGACGCCGTCCGCTTGCAACGCATCAGGGTCGGGTTCGGCGCTGTCCAGCACAGGCGGGAGCGACAGGCTGCCGATGGTCGTCGCCTCCACTCTGTCGACCTGCACCTCGGGCGCTTCGATAAAAGCGGCGAGCGCACTCTCGGATGCCGGCGCCTCAAGAGTTGGCTCCGGCTCCTCAACGTCAGGGGCTTCGACAGGTGGGGCAGCGGCCACCGACTGCGCAGGGGCTTCGAAGACAAACGTTTCGCTGGCGACCTGGGCCTGCGCAACGGGCACAACGGGTTCAGGCGGCGACGCCGTCGGCGCTGATGGCGCTGGCTCGAATGCCCGCAACGCTTCGGCCAGCACCTCGGACTGCGCCGGCTCCTGAGGCTCGGGCGCAGACTTTGGCGCCACCGGCTGCGGCGTAGCTGTAGGAACCGGTTCGCCGGCTTCGGTTGCAGCATCTTTACTGCCGAACAGGCGCTGCAGCAGACCCGGCCCTGAACGGGGGCTTTCGCTGTCCGGCTCCAGGTTGTCCAGTGCCTGCCCTTGCAGGCTACTGAGCTCACTCAGGAGCAACGGTATCTCCCGCGCCTGCCCGACACGACCATCGAGTTGCTTGGCGAAGGCTTTCAGCGGGCGGGCCACTTCACGGGGCAGCGGTAACTTCTGCAACTGCGCGACCAGTGCCGTGAGCGCAGTGCTGATCTGGTCAACCCGGGTTTCGCGGCGCTGTTCCGAATCCAGCACGGCTTTTTCCAGACGCGGCAGCAAGGCGGCGAGGGCGGCATCCATGTCGTCGCTGCGCACGATGTCGCGCATTTCCTTCATGCATTGATCGACTGCGCGGTCCGTTCCTTCAGCGGCCAGCGTGCTGCGTACCAGCCCCCGGCGCAGCAGGTCGAGGCGGGCAGCCCAGCGGCGTTCGAGCTTGTCTTGTTGCTCGATGCTCTTGAGGTATTTCTCTTTCCAGCGCTGGGCGTCGTCGCTCATGCAAGGGGTCCGCTGGTGCCTGGGCTCAACGCGGGCAATGCATCTGCCGTGAGCGAACCCGGCAGACGAATCTCGACCGCGACCGGCAGGTGGTCGGAAATGGGCTGCGCCAAAACCTGCACACTTTCGAGCGTGAGGGTCGGGCTCAGCAGGATATGATCCAGACAGCGTTGCGGGCGCCAACTGGGGAACGTGGCTTCGACTTGCGGCGCCAGTAACCCAAGGTCACGCAACGGGGAATTCTGCAACAGGTCATTGGCATGGGTGTTCATGTCACCCATCAGCACCTGATGCTTGTAGTTGCCAATCAGCTCACGCACGTAGGCAAGCTGGAGGTTGCGCGTACGCCCTCCGAGCGCCAGGTGCATCATCACCACCACCAGGGCTTCGGGGCCTTCGCCGAAGCGCACCAGAATCGCCCCACGCCCTTTGGGGCCTGGCAATGGATGGTCTTCGATGGCAGTTGGCTTCAGGCGGCTGAGCACACCATTACTGTGCTGTGCCAGGCGCCCGAGGTTGCGATTGAGTTGCTGATACCAGTAGGGGAAGGCCCCCAACTGAGCCAGGTGCTCCACCTGATTGATGTAGCCGGAGCGAATGCTGCCGCCATCGACTTCCTGCAACGCGACCAGATCGAAGTCGTTGAGCAGGTTGCCGATTTTTTGCAGGTTGCCGGCCCGCCCGTTATGCGGCAGCAGATGCTGCCAGCCACGGGTAAGGTAGTGGCGGTACTTCTCGGTACTGATGCCCACCTGAATATTGAAGCTGAGCAGGCGCAAGCGACTGTCAGCCGGCAAGCCTGTGGACTCCAGATGATGCTCGTTGACCCGCGGCTCATGCAGGCCTACGACACGTTCGGTACCCCGGCGGCGCATGGTGAGCCCCCTTACTTGGCGGCGCGCTCTTTGGCGATCAATTGGTCTGCAACGTTGAGAACAGCTTCCGGACCACCGGCAGTGCCGAGGTCGAAACGGTACTTACCGTTGACGATCATGGTCGGTACGCCTTGCACGCCATACTTCTGCGCGAGTTCCTTGGCCTGCTTGATCTGGCCCTGGATAGCGAAAGAGTTGAAGGTGGCGAGGAACTTGTCCTTGTCGACACCCTGGGTGGCGACGAAGTCGGCCATTTCTTCCGGCTTGGTCAGGCGCTTGCCTTGTTTCTGGATCGCGTCGAATACGGCGTTATGGACCTTGTGCTCAACACCCATGGCTTCCAGGGTCAGGAACAATTGGCCGTGGGCATCCCATGGGCCGCCGAACATGGCCGGGATGCGCTTGAAGTTCACGTCGGACGGGAGTTTTTCAACCCATGGATTGATGGTTGGCTCAAAAGCATAGCAATGCGGGCAGCCGTACCAGAACAGCTCCACGACCTCGATCTTGCCAGGCACCGAAACCGGTACAGGGTTAGGCAATTCAACATAGGTTTTACCGGCTTCAAGCGGCACATCGGCAGCTTGTGCCGTCATGCCGAAGAGGCTGGCGGTAACGAGAGCGGCGCTGAGGATCAGATTACGCATGCTTTACTCCTGGACAAATAAAGTCGCCTCACGCGACCTTTGTTATGACAGGTCTACGCGGACATGATTTCGTTAGTGTAACGGCAGCGGCCACAAAAAAGGGCGGCCTAAGCCACCCTTTTTATGCTTGCATCGATGGATTAATCGAGCGTTAACGTCGCCCGCCCTGTCAGTGCAGCCCTTGGATGTAGCTGGATACTGCTTCGATATCTTTATCCGAAAGCTTGGCAGCAATGTCGCCCATCATTTTGTTACCCGCATCGCCATCGATATAACGAACTTTCTCGCGGAAGTCCTTCAATTGCTTGGCGGTGTATTGGGCGTGCTGGCCACTCAGATGAGGGAAGCCTGCAGCGGCGAGACCACCGCCGTCCGGGATGTGGCACGCCTTGCAGGCGGGCATGCCACCAATAGGCTGGTCTTCAGCGAGCTTGCCACCTTGGAACAATGCCTGGCCTTTTTCGACCAATTTCGGATCGGCAGCTCCCACACTGCCTTTCTGGCTGGCAAAATACGCCGCGATATCTGCCAGGTCCTGATCACTGAGGTTGGTCAGCAAGCCGGTCATTTCCAGCACCGTGCGCTTGCCATCCTTGATGTCGTGCATCTGCTTGGTCAGGTAACGCTCACCCTGGCCGGCCAGTTTGGGGAAGTTCGGCGCCGGGCTGTTGCCATCCGGTCCATGGCAAGCACCACACACGGCGGCTTTCGCCTGGCCCGCTGTAGCGTCGCCTGCAGCATGGGCAACACCGGTGATGCCCAAGGTCAACAGCAGACTCACGATCAGTTTGTTCATCAGCTAATCCAACTACGGCTAAGGGTTTAAGAGTTATCTACCGGGTTTACTCGCCATCAATTCAATGACGGCCTGGTAATCCTCAGTACTGCAGTCCATGCACAAACCACGCGGCGGCATTGCCTTGAAACCCTGGGTTACGTGTTGCACCAGCGTATCCATGCCCTGCGCCAGTCTGGGCGCCCACGCTGCCTGATCACCCCGTTCAGGGGCGTTGGGCAGTTGGCCGGCATGGCAAGCCACGCAAACTCGGTTGTACACCGCTTCCGGTTCCTGTGTAGCCTGAGCGCCATAAAGCGGAATCAGGACACCAAAAGCGAGCAACCTGAGGGTCATACATCGACCTTTTCAGGGTTTGAGAGCGTTTTGCGTTCTAATGCGCAATGAAGGTCTTTCGCTCCCGTGAACTTCATCCTTCGCTGGGACAAAGCACACACAAAATCTGCGGCATTATATACTGGCGCTACTGAAACGGAAACGACACCGCTTGCCGCACCCTTTCTCGGCACCGCCCACATCGGAAATCTCATGCAACTCAAGAATCCCATCCTCGGTCTGTGCCAACAGTCCACGTTCATGCTCAGCGCCGCCAAAGTTGACCAATGCCCCGATGACGAAGGTTTTGAAGTCGCCTTTGCCGGTCGCTCCAACGCCGGTAAATCCAGCGCACTGAACACCCTGACCCATGCCAGCCTGGCGCGCACCTCGAAAACCCCGGGCCGCACGCAGCTGCTCAATTTCTTCAAGCTAGACGATGATCGGCGTCTGGTCGACCTGCCGGGCTACGGTTACGCAAAAGTACCTATCCCGTTGAAGCTGCACTGGCAGCGTCACCTGGAGGCTTACCTGGGTGGCCGCGAGAGTTTGAAGGGCCTGATCCTGATGATGGACATCCGTCATCCAATGACCGACTTCGACTTGTTGATGCTCGACTGGGCCGTCGCCAGCGGCATGCCGATGCATATCCTGCTGACCAAGGCCGACAAGCTGACCTACGGCGCAGCCAAGAACACGCTGCTCAAGGTCCAATCGGAAATCCGCAAAGGTTGGGGTGATGCGATCACCATCCAACTGTTCTCGGCACCCAAGCGCATGGGCCTGGAAGAGGCTTACACCGTGCTGGCCGGCTGGATGGAATTGGCGGACAAGGGCACTGAAATCGCGGAATAGCTTTTCTGCGGGCAAAAAAAACCCCGGACTTCGTATGGGGAGGGGAAGTTCGGGGTTCAAGTTCCGGACCGCTAGGGCGGGGTCCAGATATCTGCCAACACTTAACACAACATAGGAGCATTGAAGGGCTTCACCACCCATTCAGTAACTCTGAGTGGCAGTTCACGGGTTAAGTTCCGGCAGATTCAAAAAACTATTGGAAATAACCCGTATCGATTTCTGATCTAAAGCGCCCTGCCATCACGGTTGGTGATGGCAGAGCCGCCAAATCAGTGCGCCTCGTCCCAGTTATCGCCCACTCCCACATCCACCACCAACGGCACATCCAATTGCGCCGCCGCACTCATGTGTTCGCGGATCTTTTCGCTGACTTGCGCCACCAGGTCTTCACGCACCTCAAGCACCAGTTCGTCGTGCACCTGGAGGATAACCTTGGCATCCAGACCCGATTCCGTCAGCCAGTCATCCACCCGCACCATGGCTTTCTTGATGATGTCCGCCGCAGTGCCTTGCATCGGCGCGTTGATCGCCGTGCGCTCGGCGGCTGCGCGGTCCTGGGGTTTATTGGAGTTGATGTCGGGCAAATACAGCCGACGCCCGAAGAAGGTTTCTACATAGCCCTGGTCGGCAGCCTGGGCGCGGGTGCGCTCCATATATTCGCGAACGCCCGGGTAACGTGCGAAGTACACATCGATGTAGGCCTTGGCGGTCTTGGTATCGACTCCAATATCCTTGCCGAGCTTCTGCGCCCCCATCCCGTAGATCAGGCCAAAGTTGATCGCCTTGGCACTGCGACGCTGGTCGGACGTGACCTCGGCCAACTCGACCTTGAACACCTCGGCGGCCGTCGCCGTATGCACGTCCAGGTTGTTGCGGAAGGCGTTCATCAGGCCCTCGTCCTTGGACAAGTGCGCCATGATCCGCAATTCGATCTGGGAATAATCCGCCGCCAGCAGTTTGTAGCCCTTGGGCGCGACGAATGCCTGGCGAATCCGCCGCCCTTCGGCGGTGCGCACCGGTATGTTCTGCAGGTTCGGATCGCTGGAAGACAAACGCCCGGTTGCCGCCACCGCCTGGTGATAAGACGTGTGAATGCGCCCGGTGCGTGGGTTGATCTGCTCCGGCAGCCGGTCGGTATAGGTGCTTTTGAGCTTGCTCATGCTGCGGTACTGCATCAGCACCTTGGGCAACAGGAAGTCATCTTCGGCCAGCTTGGCCAGTACTTCTTCAGCCGTCGACGCCTGGCCTTTGCCGGTCTTCTTCAATACCGGCAGGCCCAGTTTCTCGTAGAGAATCGCCCCTAGCTGCTTGGGCGAACCCAGGTTGAAAGCCTCACCGGCGATCTCGAACGCCTGACGCTCCAGCTCGACCATCTTGTTGCCCAGCTCGATGCTCTGAACGCCCAGCAGATCCTTATCCACCAAGGCCCCCTGACGCTCGATCCGCGCCAACACCGGCACCAGTGGAATCTCGATGTCGGTCAATACGCCGGCCAGGCTTGGAATGGCCGCCAGTTGCGCATGCAGCGCCTGATGCAAACGCAATGTCACATCGGCATCTTCCGCCGCGTAAGGACCGGCTTGTTCAAGCGGGATCTGGTCGAATGTCAGCTGCTTGGCGCCCTTGCCGGCGATGTCCTGGAAACTGACGGTGTCGTAGTCCAGGTACTTCTTGGCCAGGCTGTCCATGTCGTGCCGGGTTGCCGTGGAGTTGAGCACATAGGATTCGAGCATGGTGTCGAAGGCGATACCACGTACGGTAATGCCCTGCGCCGGGTCGCCACCGATGGCGCAGTTGGCCAGGATGTTCATGTCGAACTTGGCGTGCTGGCCGACCTTGAGCTTGGTTGGATCCTCCAGCAATGGTTTCAACGCGAGCAACACGCTGTCGCGATCCAGCTGCGGCGGCGCGCCGATGTAGGAATGCGTCAACGGAATGTACGCGGCTTCATGGGGCTGCACCGCGAATGAAACCCCGACCAACTGCGCCTGCTGGGCGTCGATGCCGGTGGTTTCGGTATCGAACGCGAACAACTTCGCGTCATTGAGCTTCTTCAGCCAGACATCGAAGGTCGCCTGGTCAAGGATTGTGGTGTAACGCGCCTCGACAGGCGCAACCACCACCGCCTCCACAACGGCTTCAGCAACGGGCGCCGTGTTGAGTTCCACGCGCTTGGCATCACGCTGGATCTCGTCGAACCAGCTCTTGAACTCCAGCAGCGTGTACAGCTCCAGCAGCTTTTCACGATCGGGTTCGATCAGGTGCAGGTCTTCCAGGCCGACGTGCAGCGGCACATCACACTTGATCGTCGCCAGTTGGTAAGAAAGGAACGCCATCTCCTTATGCTCTTCCAACTTGGCCGGCAGGGTCTTGGCCCCACGGATCGGCAGGGTCGGCACGATATCCAACTGCTCATACAGCTCTTTGATCCCGCCATTCACGCCCACCAGCAAGCCTGAAGCGGTCTTCGGACCAATACCCGGAACGCCCGGAATGTTGTCAGACGAATCCCCCATCAAAGCCAGATAGTCGATGATCTGCTCCGGAGCGACGCCAAATTTCTCCTTTACGCCTTCGATGTCCATCGAACTACCGGTCATGGTATTGACCAAGGTAATGTGCCCATCGACCAACTGCGCCATGTCTTTGTCACCGGTGGAAATCACCACCGGTCGGTTGGCCGCTGCGCTGCTGCGGGCCAGGGTGCCGATCACGTCATCGGCCTCGACGCCTTCGACGCACAACAGCGGGAAGCCCAGGGCAATCACGCTCTGGTGCAGCGGCTCGATCTGCAGGCGCATGTCATCGGGCATGCTCGGGCGATTGGCCTTGTATTCGGCGTACATGTCATCGCGAAAAGTCCCACCCTTGGCGTCAAACACCACGGCGAAAGGGCTGTCCGGGTACTGCTTGCGCAGGCTTTTGAGCATGTTCAACACGCCCTTGACCGCACCGGTCGGCAGGCCTTTGGAAGTGGTGAGCGGTGGCAGCGCGTGGAACGCGCGATACAGATAAGAAGAACCGTCCACCAGGACGAGGGGGGCTTGGCTCATGAGCAGGATCAACCTTTTCGGCGGGTCAGGCGCTAGAATAGCCGGACCAATGACGACAAAGGGACAAGGTTATCATGCGTACATTCAATCGCCTGCTCCTCACTGGCTTGATTGCACTCGCTCCGATGGCTGCCATGGCGGCAGACAGCGCCCCTTCGGGCGATCCGGAAGTTACCATTCGCACGGAAGGCGACAGAACCATCCAGGAGTACCGCCAAAACGGTTTCCTGTACGCAATCAAGGTCACTGTAAAGGGCGCCCCACCGTATTTCCTGGTGCGCGCGGACGGAACCGACGCGAACTTCATCCGCTCTGACCAGCCGGATATGCTGATCCCGTCATGGAAGATCTTCGAATGGAAATGATTTCTTAACTTCAATTGGCGCCGCACATCGCGGCGCCCGTACTGGCAGTTTTAACCATGTCTGTGTTTACCCCCCTGGCTCGGCCCGAGCTGGAAACCTTTCTCGCCCCTTATGGGCTCGGCCGCCTGCTTGATTTCCAGGGGATTGCCGCTGGCAGCGAAAACACCAATTTCTTTATCAGCCTGGAACAGGGCGAATTCGTCCTGACCCTGGTTGAGCGCGGCCCCGTCGCGGAGATGCCGTTCTTCATCGAGTTGCTCGACGTGCTCCACGACGCTGACCTGCCAGTGCCCTATGCGCTGCGCACCACCGACGGCGTCGCCCTGCGCACGCTGGCCGGCAAACCGGCGCTGCTGCAACCGCGCCTGGCCGGCAAGCACATCAAGGACGCCAACGCCCAGCATTGCGCCCAGGTCGGTGACTTGCTGGGCCACCTGCACCTGGCCACCCAAGGCGAGAAGGTGCTGGAACGCAAGACCGATCGCGGGCTGGAGTGGATGCTCAGTGAAGGGGCACAGCTGATTTCGCACTTGAACGAAGCGCAGCAAAGCTTGCTGCAAGCGGCATTGAGCGAGATCGACGCCCACAAGGCCGAGATCCTGGCCTTGCCACGCGCCAACGTGCACGCCGACCTGTTCCGCGACAATGCGATGTTTGAAGGCACGCATCTCACAGGATTGATCGACTTCTACAACGCCTGCTCCGGCCCGATGCTGTACGACGTGGCGATCGCCCTGAATGACTGGTGCTCGGATGCGCAAGGCGTGATTGATGGGCCGCGTGCCCGCGCACTGCTGGGCGCCTACGCGAGCCTGCGGCCGTTCACGGCGAAGGAGGCCGAATTGTGGCCGACGATGTTACGGGTGGCTTGTGTGCGGTTCTGGCTGTCACGGCTGATCGCCGCTGAGTCGTTTGCCGGGCAGGATGTGCTGATTCACGACCCCGCCGAGTTCGAGCACCGCTTGGCGCAGCGCCAGCAGGTCACGATCCAACTGCCGTTCGCCCTTTAAAAGACCCACTCGGTCAAAAAATGTGGGAGCAAGCCCGCTCCCACATGGGTTTTGCGTCAACCGTCAGAGCGACTCCAGGCACCCAGCCAAATCATTACCCAGCTTCTCCAGCACCTGCTCGTACCCTTGAGCCGTGGCCGGTGTGTAGCCGCCCAATGCATCCAACTCCGCCAACTTCACCGGCAGGCCGGCCACCAGCGTCTCAGCCAAACGCGGACGCAATGGCGGCTCACTGAACACACATGTCTTGCCCACTTCCTGAAGGCGCGTGCGCATCGCCGCGACGTGCTGGGCACCCGGCTGCACTTCGGCAGCCACGCTGAACACACCGGTGTGCTTGAGCCCATAGGCATCTTCGAAGTAATCAAAGGCCTCATGGAACACGAAGTAGGGTTTGTCGCCGATGGTCGCCAGGCGAGCCTTCAATCGTGCGTCCAACGCATCCAGACGCTCATCGAAAGCCTTCACGTTACTCTGATAACGCGCGGCATTGGCCGGGTCGGCAGCGCTGAGATCAGCAGCCATGCGTGCCGCAATCACCCGCGCGTTGACCGTCGATAGCCACAGGTGCGCATCCAGGTTGCCCGGGCGATGATCGTGGTCATGTTCGTCGGCTTCGTCAGCGTGGGAGTGGCTATCTTCGGCGAAACGACGCAGCTTCATGCCTGGAAGATCCTGTACCGCGACGGTCGGCAGGCTACGTCCCTTGAGCACACGCGGCAGGAAGCTCTCCATGTCCGGGCCGATCCAATACAGCAGGTCCACCGACTGTACGCGCCGTACGTCGGATGGGCGCAAGGCATAGTTATGCGGCGATGCACCAGGCGGCAACAAGACCTCCGGGATCGCCACGCCATCCTGCACGGCGGCGGCAATCAACTGCAACGGCTTGATGCTGGTCAACACCTTGACCTCAGCCTGAGCGGCTGCGGTAACGAACAAACTGGTGACAAATACGACAAAAACGGGAAAAAGTCGGAACACGATGACCACTCGATGGCGTAGGAACGGGTAACATAATAACGTCTCTATCAAATGTCTGTCGCCGCTCATGCCTAAAACACCGCTTGCCAGCCGTCCCCACGACCACTCCCACTGCGTGCATACCGCGCTGTCGGAAGCCGACACCCTGTGTACGCAGAAGGGCCTGCGCCTGACCGCATTGCGCCGTCGGGTGCTGGAACTGGTGTGGCAAAGCCACAAGCCGCTGGGCGCCTACGACATTCTTGGCGTGCTCAGCGAGCAGGACGGCCGCCGCGCCGCGCCGCCGACCGTATACCGCGCGCTGGACTTCCTGCTGGAAAACGGCTTGGTGCATCGCATCGCCTCCCTCAACGCCTTTGTCGGCTGCAGCCATCCGGAGCACGCGCATCAAGGCCAGTTCCTGATCTGCCGGGAGTGCCACGCCGCCATCGAGCTTGAACAGAAGAGCATCAGCGACGCCATCATCCAGAGCTCCGCCGACGTCGGCTTCAAGGTTGAAGGGCAAACGGTCGAAGTGGTCGGGCTCTGCTCGGGTTGCCAGGGGGCTTGATGAGCAACGCGTTAATCCGCCTGGAACAGGTCACGGTCACGTTCGCCGGGCAAAACGTACTGGATAACATCCCGCTGAGCGTCGAGCCCGGGCAGATCGTCACGCTGATCGGCCCCAATGGCGCGGGCAAGACCACCCTGGTGCGTGCCGTGCTCGGTTTGCTCAAGCCCGACAGCGGCCGTGTATGGCGCAAACCCAAGCTGCGTGTCGGCTACATGCCGCAGAAGCTGCACGTCGATCCGACGCTGCCCCTGTCGGTACTGCGCTTTCTGCGCCTGGTGCCCGGTGTCGACCGTACCCGCGCGCTGGCCGCGCTCAAGGAGGTCGGCGCCGAGCAGGTCATCGACAGCCCGGTGCAAAGCATCTCCGGCGGCGAAATGCAGCGCGTCTTGCTGGCCCGCGCCCTGTTGCGCGAGCCCGAACTGCTGGTACTGGACGAACCTGTACAAGGCGTCGACGTCGCAGGCCAGGCCGAGCTGTACAGCCTGATCACCCGCCTGCGCGACCGCCATGGCTGCGGCGTGCTGATGGTCTCCCACGACCTGCACCTGGTGATGAGCACCACCGACCAAGTGGTGTGCCTCAACCGCCATGTGTGCTGCTCCGGCCACCCGGAGCAGGTCAGCGGCGACCCGGCCTTCGTCGAGTTGTTCGGCAAGAACGCGCAGAGCCTGGCGATCTACCACCACCATCACGATCATGCCCATGACTTGCATGGCGCCGTCGTGACTGATCCGGCCAAACCTCATACCCACGTTCATGGAGATAGCTGCAAGCATGGCTGATTTTCTGCTCTACGCCCTGCTGGCAGGCTTGGCTTTGGCATTGGTGGCGGGCCCATTGGGCTCGTTCGTGGTCTGGCGGCGCATGGCCTATTTCGGCGACACCCTGTCCCACGCCGCCCTGCTGGGCGTCGCCTTGGGCTTTTTGCTGGATGTGAGCCCGACCCTCGCCGTCACCGTGGGCTGCCTGCTGCTGGCGGTCCTGCTGGTGACGCTGCAACAACGCCAGCCACTGGCCTCCGACACGCTACTGGGCATCCTGGCGCCAAGCACCCTATCCCTGGGCCTGGTGGTACTGAGCTTCATGCACGAAGTACGCATCGACCTGATGGCCTACCTGTTTGGCGATCTGCTGGCGATCAGCCCCGGCGACCTTGCCTGGATACTAGGCGGCAGCGCCGTCGTACTGGTTTTGCTGGTAACCCTGTGGCGCCCGTTACTGGCGATCACAGTGCATGAAGAACTGGCCACGGTGGAAGGTTTGCCGGTGCCAGCCCTGCGCATGGCCCTGATGCTGTTGATCGCGGTGGTGATTGCTGTTGCGATGAAGATAGTCGGCGTATTGTTGATCACGTCGCTGCTGATCATTCCCGCCGCAGCCGCCCAGCGCCATGCCCGCTCCCCCGAGCAGATGGCCATCGGCGCCAGCCTGCTGGGGATGCTGGCAGTGTGCGGGGGCCTGGCGCTGTCCTGGTTCAAGGACACGCCCGCAGGACCGTCGATTGTGGTAACGGCGGCCGCCCTGTTTCTGCTGAGTTTTGTCCTGCCCCGTCGAGGGGTGTAGACTTGCTCGCTTTTTGCGCAATTAGAGAGTCGCAGGAATGAAGCCGTTCAACGCCCGTTATCTGCTCCTTGCCGCATTTTCCCTGCTGCTGGGCGCCTGCCAAAGCACACCGCCGGCCGCTCCCGCAGCCCCGGATGCGCGTGCCGTGGCCATCGCGCAACTGGAGCAAAACCTGGCCAGCAGCGAGCTGGCCACCGCTGAAGATCAACTCGCCGCATTGCAGGCCCAGTCGCCTGACGATCCGGCCCTGGAAACTTACCAACGCCAGCTGGCCGAAGCCTACCTGCAACGCAGCCAGATCGTCTTGCAAAAGGGTGACGTCAACGCCGCCGCCACGGCGCTGAGCCGTGCACGCGCATTGATGCCCAAGGCGCCCGCGCTGACCGGCGGCGTCAACAACGCCATCAGCCACGCCCGCAAAGCCGAGCTGGATAAAGCCGAAGCGGCGTTGAAAGCCGCCGAAACCAAGCCTGTCGCCAAAGTCATCGACCCGGCAGCCGAAAGCACGACCGTGGCGCTGAACCTCACCGACATAGAAGAACTTCGCCATCAACTGGATGCGATTGCCACCGACGTGGTGAATTACCAGTGCGACGTGAGCATTCAAGTGCCGCGCACCCAGGACTACCCATGGCTGTCCACCTTGCTGAGCAAACGGGTGAAGCGAATTGATTCGGGATATGACCTGAAGATCCACCGGCAGATTCTGAAAAGGATCCCGGCGCAGGTTGTGCTGATTCCGCGCAAAACCCAGTAAAAGCATCGGGAGCAAGCCCCCTCCCACACTTGAAAACTTCATCATTCAAGTGTGGGAGGGGGCTTGCTCCCGATAGCGTTCTGCGATCACTTAAGCCGGAATAGCCTTGGCCTTCGGTTCACGCTCCCACACCCGATGCTGGGCAATCGCGGCAAAAAACGCCTTGAATGCTTTTGCATCCGCTCCCACGATCAACCCCGCATCCACCTCAAGCTTGAGCAGCTCCAGCAAGGGCTTGGCATCACCGGCAACGGCAATCGCCTTCAGGTGCTTGTACGCTTCCAACAGGTAGTGCAACGCCACGCCATCCCCGCTCAGCGCCTTGATCGACTCCTTACCGCCCGGTACAAACACCGCATCAAACGCAATGGACGGCATGCCTTCCATCGACGCGTCTACCGCCAGGCTCTTACCATCAGCGGTCTTCACCGGTGCTGAAGTCGGCCCCAGCAACTTGGCGTGCGCACCTTCGGCTTCCAGCGCTGCCTTCAACGCCGCAATCGCCGCACCATCCACACCGTTAGCCGCCAGAATCGCGACTTTGCGCGTCTTGATATCGCCCGACAGCAGGTTCACCTGGCTCAAGGCCGGCGACACTTTCAACGACGCCTTACGTGGCGGCACCGTACCTTTGGTCGGCGCCGGCAAGCCCAGGTTCTGTGCAACGCGCTTGGCCAGTTCCAGGTCGATATTGGCCAGGATCTCATTCACCTGGCGAGCGCGGATAAACTCGCGCTCCACCTTGCCCAACTCGAAGCTGTAGGCCGCGATGATGTGCTCTTTCTCGTGATGGCTCATGCTGTTGAAAAACAGCGTGGCTTGCGAGAAGTGGTCACCAAACGACTCGCTGCGCTCACGTACCTTGTTGGCGTCGACGCGCTCGTAATAGCTTTCGAAACCACCATTCTCGGCAGCCGGAGGCGTTTCTTTCGGCCAACCTCCGTCAATCGAATTCGGTTCGTATGCGGCACGCCCCTTGTCGATCACCGTACGGTGTTGGGCATCGCGCTGGCCGTTATGGAAAGGCACGACCGGACGATTGATCGGCAATTCGTGAAAGTTCGGGCCACCGAGTCGGCTGATCTGAGTATCCGTGTAAGAAAACAGACGGCCTTGCAGCAACGGATCATTGGTGAAGTCGATACCCGGCACGATATGGCCTGGGCAAAAGGCGACCTGCTCGACTTCGGCAAAGAAGTTGTCCGGGTTGCGGTTGAGCACCATCTTGCCCAGCGGTGTCACCGGCACCAGTTCTTCGGGGATGATCTTGGTCGGGTCGAGCAGGTCGAAGTCAAACTTGTGCTCGTCCTCTTCGGCTACGATCTGCACGCCCAATTCCCATTCCGGGTAGTCGCCACTCTCAATCGCTTCCCACAGGTCGCGACGGTGGTAATCGGTATCTTTACCGGCAAGCTTTTGCGCCTCGTCCCACACCAGCGAGCAGGTGCCGACTTTCGGGTGCCAGTGGAACTTCACAAAGCTCGATTGACCTTCGGTGTTGATCATGCGGAAAGTATGAACGCCAAACCCCTGCATGGCGCGTAGGCTTTTCGGGATGGCGCGGTCGGACATGGCCCACAGCACCATGTGCGCCGACTCCGGCTGCAGCGAAACGAAATCCCAGAATGTATCGTGAGCCGAGCCACCGGTAGGAATCTCGTTGTGCGGCTCAGGCTTCACCGCGTGTACGAAGTCAGGAAACTTGATGGCGTCCTGTATGAAAAATACCGGCATGTTGTTGCCAACCAAATCGAAGTTGCCTTCGTCGGTAAAGAACTTCACGGCGAAGCCGCGCACATCGCGCACGGTGTCGCCCGAACCCCGAGGGCCTTGCACAGTGGAGAAGCGCACAAATACCGGGGTTTTATGCTCAGGATTGCGCAAAAACCCGGCCTTGCTCAGCGCCGAGTGGTTCTCATAAGTCTGGAAATAACCATGGGCCGCGGTACCCCGGGCATGCACGATGCGCTCCGGGATGCGTTCATGGTCAAAATGCGTGATCTTTTCACGCATGATGAAGTCTTCCAGCAACGAGGGGCCACGGGCGCCAACTTTCAGGGTGTTCTGGTTGTCGGCAATCTTCACACCCTGGTTGGTGCGCAGGGCCTGGCCGGTAGCATCGGAGCGAAACTCCTCCAGCGCTTGCAGCTTGGCGTTGGTATTGCCACGGTCCAGGGTGTCGGTCCCCGCAAGCTCACTCTTTGGCGGGGTGACTGGCTTTTTAGTACTCATCGGGCAAAAACTCCTTCTTAAGTGGCCAGAGCGATCCCCGGCTCTTCTAGAACAACCCCCAGGCACGGCACCTGGGGATTTCGAATTGCCTAAGTAGTGACTGATCCCTTTATGCACCGTTCCTTTTTTATGACCTTTGATCGCGTTATTGCCAAATCGCTGGTTGAATGCGAAATAAATGCTAAGAAACGCTATACGGACAGGCTAAAATGCGCGCCCGGCTAACCGCTGCTCCCTTTTCCATGCGCCCCACAAGGTTCGCTACGTGATCGAGTTTCATAACGTCCATAAAACCTACCGCGTCGCCGGTAAGGAAATCCCCGCCCTGCACCCCACCAGCCTGCGCGTCGAAAACGGCCAGGTATTCGGCCTGATTGGCCACTCCGGGGCGGGTAAAAGCACACTGCTGCGCCTGATCAACCGCCTGGAGCAACCCAGCGGCGGCCAAATTACTGTCGACGGTGAAGAAGTCACCGCCCTGGATGCCAACGGCCTGCGTCGTTTCCGCCAGCAAGTCGGGATGATCTTCCAACACTTCAACCTGCTGGCCTCCAAGACCGTCGCCGACAACGTGGCGCTGCCGCTGACCCTGGCCGGCGAATTGTCACGCAAGGACATCGACCTGCGCGTGGCCGAACTGCTCGCCCGCGTCGGCCTGTCGGACCACGCCAGGAAGTACCCGGCGCAGTTGTCCGGCGGCCAGAAGCAACGCGTCGGCATCGCCCGTGCCTTGGCGACCAAACCGAAAATCCTGCTGTGCGACGAAGCCACCAGTGCCCTCGACCCACAGACCACCGCTTCGGTGCTGCAACTGCTGGCCGAGATCAACCGCGAGCTGAAGCTGACCATCGTGCTGATCACCCATGAAATGGACGTGATCCGCCGCGTCTGCGACCAGGTGGCCGTGATGGACGCCGGTGTGATCGTCGAGCAAGGCTCGGTCGCCGAAGTGTTCCTGCACCCTCAGCACCCGACCACCAAGCGTTTCGTGCAGGAAGCCGATCAGATCGATGAAAGCGAGCAACGGGATGACTTTGCCCATGTACCGGGTCGAATCATTCGCCTGACGTTCCAGGGCGAAGCGACCTACGCGCCGCTGCTGGGCACCGTCGCTCGTGAAACCGGTGTGGACTACAGCATCCTTGCCGGTCGTATCGACCGCATCAAAGATATTCCCTATGGCCAACTGACCCTCGCCGTTACCGGCGGGGACATGGAAGCCGCTTTCGCCCGCTTTACTGCGGCAGACGTCCACATGGAGGTTCTGCGCTAATGGAAGTCCTGTTGAGTTTCTTCGCCAATATCGACTGGTCCGAAATCTGGCTCGCCACCGGCGACACCATGACCATGCTCTTCGGCTCGCTGTTCTTCACCGTACTGCTCGGCCTGCCGCTGGGCGTGCTGCTGTTCCTGTGCAGCCCGCGCCAACTGTTCGAACAGAAGGGCCTGTACGCGTTGCTGTCGTTGATCGTGAACATCCTGCGCTCGTTGCCGTTCATCATCCTGCTGATCGTGATGATCCCGTTCACGGTCCTGATCACCGGCACTTCGCTGGGTGTGGCCGGCGCGATTCCGCCACTGGTAGTAGGCGCTACGCCGTTCTTCGCACGCCTGGTGGAAACCGCCTTGCGTGAAGTGGACCGCGGCATCATCGAAGCCACCCAATCCATGGGCGCCAGCACACGCCAGATCATCACCAACGCGTTGCTGCCCGAAGCACGCCCCGGCATTTTCGCGGCGATTACGGTGACAGCAATTACACTGGTTTCCTACACCGCCATGGCCGGTGTGGTCGGCGCCGGTGGTTTGGGTGACCTGGCGATCCGCTTCGGCTACCAGCGTTTCCAGACCGATGTGATGGTGGTCACCGTGGTGCTGCTGTTGATCCTGGTGCAAATTCTGCAAACCGTCGGCGACAAGCTGGTGGTGCACTTTTCTCGAAAATAACGGCCATTGCCGGCCCTGCCGGCACATGCCCGAACAAGGAGCTTGCTGGATGAAAAAACTACTGGTTGCTTTCGCCGCCGTTGCCGCGTTTTCCGCCCATGCTGCCGAGACCCTCACGGTCGCCGCATCGCCGGTGCCACACGCAGAGATCCTCGAATTCGTGAAGCCGGCCCTGGCCAAGGAAGGCGTGGACCTGAACGTCAAGGTCTTCACCGACTATGTACAGCCGAACGTACAAGTGGCTGAAAAGCGCCTGGATGCCAACTTCTTCCAGCACCAGCCGTACCTGGACGAGTTCAACAAGGCCAAGGGCACTCACCTGGTGAGCGTCGGCGCGGTGCACCTGGAACCCCTGGGCGCCTACTCCAGCAAGCACAAAAAGCTGGAAGACCTGCCGGACGGTGCCAACGTGGTAATCCCGAACGACGCCACCAACGGCGGCCGCGCACTGTTGCTGCTGGCCAAGCACAACCTGATCACCCTGAAGGACCCGGCCAACATCCTGTCGACCATCAAGGACATCACCGCCAACCCCAAGCACCTGAAATTCCGCGAACTGGAAGCCGCCACCTTGCCGCGCGTGCTGACCCAGGTCGACCTGGCGCTGATCAACACCAACTACGCCCTGGAAGCCAAGCTGGACCCTTCCAAGGATGCGCTGGTGATCGAAGGCAACGACTCGCCTTACGTGAACATCCTGGTGACCCGTGAAGACAACAAGGACTCGGATGCGGTGAAGAAGCTGGTGGCAGCCCTGCACACGCCTGAAGTGAAAGCGTTCATTCTGGAGAAGTACAAGGGCGCGATTCTGCCGGCGTTCTGATCCAACCTAGTGATCGTTCCCACGCTCCGCGTGGGAAAGCAGCCCGGGACGCTCTGCGTCCCGCTTCATTTGCGCTGTAGCAAAACCGGCAACTGCGCCACCAGCTTCTGGTTGTTCAACGGCGCGCGAATAAACCCACGCTGCGTTCCATCCGGCCCGATCAGCGCCAGGTTGCCGCTGTGGTCGACGGTGTAGTTCGGCTTGCTGGTATCAGCCGGAATGAACGGAATGCTCACGGCATTCGAGACCTTCTGCACCTCCTCGACATTCGCGCCGGTCAGGCCTTGGAACTGCGGGTCGAAATAGCCCAGGTACTGTTTGAGCTGGGTCGGCGTATCGCGGTTCGGATCGACACTGACCAGGATCACCTGCAGCTTGTCCAGCGCCTCCTTGGGCAGTTCGCTCTTGATCTGACGCAGCTGCGCAAGGGTCGTCGGGCAGATGTCCGGGCAGAAGGTGTAGCCGAAGAACAGCAGGCTCCACTTGCCTTTCAATTCGTTGACCAGCACGGGCTGGCCGTCCTGATTGGTCATGGTCACCGGCGGCAACTGGCGACTCTGGGGCAGCAAGATGATGCCGGCGTCGATCAGCGCGGTAGGATCGCCCTGCCCCTTGCCCGAAAGCACTTTATTGACGGTCAGGCCCATGATCAACGCGACGATGGCCACCAGGATAAACACGGTTTTTTGAGTTCGGGTCATAGGTTCAACAGTAAGTAGTGGTCTACGAGCAGGGCGATAAACAGCAAAAACAGGTACCCGATAGAGTACTTGAAGGTGCTGATCGCCGCGTGCGGCTTGCTGCCACGGTACAGCACCCAGGCCCATTGCAGAAAGCGCCCGCCCAATACCAGCGCACAGGCCAGGTACAGCAGGCCGCTCATATGAATCACAAACGGCATCAAGCTCACCGCCAGCAAGGCAAAGGTATAGAGCAAGATATGCACCTTGGTGTAATGCTCGCCGTGGGTAACCGGCAGCATCGGGATATCGGCCTTGGCGTATTCCTCCTTGCGGTGAATGGCCAGGGCCCAGAAGTGTGGCGGGGTCCAGGCGAAGATAATCAACACCAGCAACAACGGTTCGGCGCTGACGTGCCCGGTGACGGCAACCCAGCCCAGCAGCGGCGGAGCTGCACCGGCCAGGCCGCCGATAACAATGTTTTGCGGGGTCGCACGCTTGAGAAAACCGGTGTAGATCACCGCGTAACCGAGCAACGAGGCCAACGTCAGCCACGCCGCCAGTGGGTTGGTAAACACCAGCAACAGAACCAGGCCAGCAACCGCCAGAAACAATGCAAAGGCCAACGCGGCCACTGGAGAGACCCGCCCCTCGGCTAATGGCCTTTTATGGGTGCGCGCCATCACCGCATCGATCCGTCGATCAACCACATGGTTGACCGCCGCCGCGCCACCGGCACACAGTGCAATGCCCAGGTTACCGAACACCAGCACCGTCCATGGCACACCCGCCCGGGTGGCGAGGAACATGCCCACCAGAGACGTGATGAGCATCAGCACCACTACCTTAGGCTTGGTCAGCTCCAGGTAGTCACGCCAGATCGCCTTATCGTGACGTGCGCCGATCAAGGCCGCCATGGCATTTCTCCCTTGAGCGTAATGAGGCCCGACACCTGTTTGCGCGCAATGAAGCGCCAACCGAACGGCAACTGATTGCGCACCTGAACCAGGCTGGTACGCGAGTGGTAATTGACCAGCACCAGCGTCAGCAACAACGCCGCGCCCCCTGCGTTATGCGCGACGGCCACCGGCAGCGGCAGATGGAAATACACGTTGCTCAGGCCCAGGCCGATTTGCGCCGCCAGGGCGATCAGCAGCAAGCCCGCCAGCCGGGTCATGCCCACGGCGCGCAACTGCCAGGCCAGACCGAATAACACCACCGCGACGATAACCGCGCCGATACGGTGGGTCAGGTGGATGGCCGTGCGCGCATCGCTATCAAGCTGCCCGCCCAGGTAGTTGGGGCCGATGTGCTGGGTCAGGTGAAAACCATTGGCAAAGTCCGCCGCCGGCCACCACTGGCCGTGGCACGTCGGCAGGTCGATACAGGCCACCGCCGCATAGTTGGAACTGACCCAGCCGCCCAGCGCGATCTGCCCTATCACCAGCACCAACCCTGCCGTTGCCCAATATTGCAGGCGCTTGGGCACGATCAACGCGGGCAACACGCCGGACAAGCGCAGGGTCAGCAGGAACAGCAGGCTCAGGGTCGCAAAGCCGCCCAGCAGATGGCCGGTGACCACCTGCGGCCACAGCTTCAATGTCACTGTCCACATACCGAATGCCGCTTGGGCGAACACCACCGTCAGCAAGAACAGCGGCAATTTTACCGGCTGGCCGGGGTCACGCCGATGGCTCCACGAACGCGCCGCCAACAGCACGATCAGCACGCCCAAGGTGCCGGCAAAGTAGCGATGAGTCATTTCGGCCCAGCCTTTGTCCGCCTCCACCGGCGTGTCGGGAAAATGCAGCTCGGCATGGGCCAACTGGGCTTCGGTCTTGGGCACGCTGATAAAGCCGTAGCAACCGGGCCAGTCCGGGCAACCCAGGCCGGCGTGGGTCAGGCGGGTGTAGGCACCCAACAGCACGACCAGCAGCGCCAGCAAGGTGGCAAACAACGCGAGGCGAAATCCAGGTTTGGCCATGACGATGCCCTTATCCGATGTTCGACAGTTTCAGCAGCAGGCGCAGGTCGTTGAGCAGGTCCTTGCCCTTGACCTTGGCGTCGTAGCGCAACACCAGGTTGCCGTGGGGATCGACGATCCACAGTTGCGCCTCACCCGGTGCGGCAGCATCTTTGGTGAAGGTCGACAGGTCCAGCGCGTAGCGCTGCAGTTGCGGGTACTCGGCCTTGAGTCTGGCCTCGTACTCAGCGCTCACCGGCTGGGCACTGGCCAGTGCGTGGCTGGCCCGGGAAGCATCGCGGCCCAGGCTGATTTGCAGCTGGCGCGCCAGGTAAACCAGTTGCCGGCAATCGTCGGCGCAGGGGGCGGGCGCGGTGACCAGCAGTTGCCAGCGCTCTTCATCCGCCTGCACGCCGATGTCGGCGCGGGTCTGGCCGTTGCCGATCATTTCACCGTGGTAGCTGCGACTGTCCGGCACCCAGAACTGCAACTTGTACATGAAGGTGGCCAGCACCATTGGCCCGATGACCATCATCAGGATCAACATCAGCTGCCAGCGGCCTTTGCGCCGGGCAGGGGCCTCAGACATGCTGGGTGGATTCATGGCCGCTCCCATGGGACTTCTCCTTCTTGTTGTGCCATCCGAGGTAGAGGTAAAGCGCCAGCAACGCCAGTGCCATGGCGAACCACTGCACGGCGTATCCCAAGTGTTTTTCCGGGCCCATGGCGACCACCGCCCAGGTGGTGTCGTACGTACCAGGGCCGGGCTCGGCGCGCAGCTCGTAGGCGAACCCGCTACGGCCCAACTCGGCCCACAACGCGGCGGGGTGCAGGGCGGTGAGCAGGCGCGGCCATCGCCGGGTTGCCGGGTCGGCCTGCAACTGAAAGGTTTCGCCAGGGGCGACGTATACCCAGGCGTCCAGATTCACAGGGTGTTCAGGTGTCGTGAAGACCGGCGGCGTGCGCCGATCCGGCCAGGGCAGCCAACCACGATTGAGCAGCAACCACAGGCCGCTGGCTTGGTCGTGAAACGGCTGCAGCAGTTCCACCCCCGCACGGCCGTCACGCATGCGGTTGTCGAGCAGCACGCTATGTTCGCCGTCGAGCTGACCACGCAAGCGAAAACGGTGGAAAGCGGGATCGGCCATATCACCAAGTTGCACGCCGCTGATCGGATCGGCCACACGCCGCTCGGCATACCGGTCCACCAGCAGCTGTTTTTCATGGCCGCGAGCCAACTGCCAGAACCCCAGGCCCACCATCAACGGCAGCAACACCAGCACCACCAACGTGGGAGCGATACCGGGGCGAAAGCGCGCGATGGCACTGGCTATACTGGTTTTCATCGCCCCTCCCTATAAACGCCCTGGAGCCAGACCATGCTCAAAGCCGCCATTGCCCTGATGCTGATAGCGACTGTCGTGAGCCTATTCAGTGGCTTGTTCTTTCTGGTCAAGGACGAGGGCCACTCCAACCGCCTCGTCACTGCGCTGACCGTGCGTGTCGTCCTGGCCGCAATCACCGTGGGCTTGATCGCCTGGGGCTTTTTCAGCGGCCAGCTGGTTTCTCATGCACCGTGGTAAGGCACCTCACAGCACATAAACGAAGAAAAAAAGGCCGATCCACACCACATCCACGAAATGCCAATACCAACTGGCCGCCTCGAAGCCGAACTGGTGCTCAGCATTGAAATGCCCACGCAAGATGCGCATCAGCATCACAAACAGAATCAGCGTGCCGATGGTCACGTGAGCGCCATGAAAGCCTGTGAGCATGAAGAAAGTTGCTCCATACACCCCCGAACCCAGGGTCAGGCCCAGCTCCTTATAGGCATGCATGTACTCCTCGGCCTGGAAGCCCAGGAACGCCCAACCCAGTAGCACGGTGAGCGCCAGCCACAATTTCAGCGCACCACGATGACCTTTACGCAACGCGTGATGGGCAATGGTGATGGTCACGCTGGAGCTGACCAGCAAGATCGTGTTCACCAGCGGCAAGCCCCACGGACTGATGGTGCCTTCCGGCGGCGGGAAGAGTTTCGGGTCCGGGTTGTTGAGCAGCGGCCAGGTGAATTCGAAATTCGGCCACAACATGTGCGCGATGCCTTTATGACCTTCACCGCCCAGCCATGGGCCGGACATGTGGCGTACATAAAACAGCGCACCGAAGAACGCGATGAAGAACATCACCTCGGAGAAGATGAACCAGGTCATGCCCCAGCGAAACGAACGGTCCATCTGCGGGCTGTACAAACCGGCGCGACTTTCCTTGATCACCGCGCCGAACCAGCCGAACAGCATGTAGGCCAGCAGCAGGCCACCGACGAAAAAGATCCACGGCCCGTGGGATTCCGGGCGCGCCGCCTTCAGGTCGTTGAACCACACGCCCAGGCCGTACACCGTGGTCAACATGCCAAACGTGGCAATTATGGGCCATTTGCTTTGCGCTGGTACGTAGTACGTATCATGAGACGACATGTATTCGCTCTCCTGATTGAGGGGGCAAACAGTAGCTAGCCGCCGCTGCGGACGGCCACCGGCGGCTGGCGCGCAGTGATGTCAAACAGCGTGTACGCCAGGGTCAGATGCTTTACATCCTTGGGCATCGCCCGGTCGACGATGAAGCGCACCGGCATCTCGATACGCTCACCTGGCTGGAGCACCTGCTGGGTAAAGCAAAAGCATTCGGTCTTATGGAAATACATCGCCGCTTCGGCCGGCGAAATGCTCGGCACCGCCTGGGCGGTCATGGCTTTGTCGGTGGGGTTGTAGGCCACGAACAGCATCTCGGTGACCGCTCCAGGGTTGACCACCACCTCGTCAGCCTTGGAGTGAAACTCCCAGACCATATCGATCGCGTTGGTGGACAAGAACTGCACGCGCACTTGGCGCGTCGGATCGACCACCTGCTCGCCCTCGTACTGCCCGGCGGTCTTGCCGTTGATGCCGAACGCCTTGCACATCACGTCGTAAATCGGCACCAGGGCGAAGCCGAAAGCGAACATCGCCACCACCAGGATCAGCAGTCGCGTGACGAGGCGCTTGATTGGTACTGACTCAAGCATGGTGCACACCCAATGTGGGAGACGAGTTGCTCCCGATAGCGGTATCACTGCAAATAATAGTGTCGACTGGCACACCGCCATCGGGAGCAAGCCCCCTCCCACAGGGAGCTGGGTCGCAACACAGACGGGTGTTCATTTGACCTCCGGCGGCGTGGTGAAGGTGTGGTACGGCGCGGGTGAGGGGATACTCCACTCCAGGCCCTCGGCGCCTTCCCACGGCTTGGCCGGCGCAGGGGGGCCGCCGCGGATGCACTTGATCACGATGAACAGGAAGAAGATCTGCGTGGCGCCAAACATGAATGCACCGATGGACGACACCATGTTGAAATCGGCGAACTGCAGGTTGTAGTCCGGCACCCGGCGCGGCATGCCGGCCAGCCCGACGAAGTGCATCGGGAAAAACGCCATGTTCATGCCCACGAAGGACAGCCAGAAGTGCAGCTTGCCCAGGGTTTCGTCATACATGTGGCCGGTCCATTTCGGCAGCCAGTAATAGGCCGAGGCGAAGATGCCGAAGATCGCCCCAGGCACCAGTACGTAATGGAAGTGGGCCACCACAAAGTAGGTGTCGTGGTACTGGAAATCCGCCGGAGCGATTGCCAGCATCAGCCCGGAGAAACCGCCGATGGTGAATAGAATCACGAAGGCCACGGCGAACAGCATCGGCGTCTCGAAGGTCAGCGAGCCTTGCCACATGGTGCTGACCCAGTTGAACACCTTCACCCCCGTCGGCACGGCGATCAGCAGCGTGGCGTACATGAAGAACAACTCGCCCACCAACGGAATGCCGACCACGAACATGTGGTGCGCCCACACGATGAATGACAGGAACGCAATGCTCGCCGTGGCGTACACCATCGAGGTGTAGCCGAACAGCGGCTTGCGCGAGAAGGTCGGGATGATCGAGCTGACGGCGCCAAAGGCCGGCAGGATCATGATGTACACCTCGGGGTGGCCGAAGAACCAGAACACATGCTGGAACAACACCGGATCACCACCACCAGCGGCGCTGAAGAAGCTGGTGCCGAAGTGGATGTCCATCAGCATCATGGTCACGCAACCGGCCAGTACCGGCATCACCGCGATCAACAGGAACGCCGTGATCAGCCAGGTCCACACGAACAGCGGCATCTTCATCAGCGTCATGCCCGGCGCGCGCAGGTTGAGGATGGTGGCGACCACGTTGATCGCGCCCATGATCGAACTGACGCCCATCAGGTGGATGGCAAAAATGAAGAACGTCACGCTTTCCGGCGCGTAGGTGGTGGAGAGCGGGGCGTAGAAGGTCCAGCCGAAGTTCGGCCCGCCGCCCGGGGTGAACAGCGTCGAGACCAGCAGCAGGAACGCCGCCGGCAGCAGCCAGAAGCTGAAGTTGTTCATGCGCGGCAGGGCCATGTCCGGCGCGCCGATCATCAGCGGGATCATCCAGTTGGCCAGGCCGACGAAGGCCGGCATCACCGCGCCGAACACCATGATCAAGCCATGCATGGTGGTCATCTGATTGAAGAACGCCGGTTGCACAATCTGCAGGCCCGGCTGGAACAACTCGGCACGGATCACCATGGCGAACGAGCCGCCGAGCAGGAACATGGTGAAGGCGAACCACAGGTACAAGGTGCCGATGTCTTTGTGGTTGGTGGTCAGCACCCAGCGCATCAGCCCCTTGGCGGGGCCGTGGGCATGGTCGGTATGACCATGGTCGATCACAGTGCTCATGGCCGTTCTCCTGCACGCGAGTGGGCGGATGGGTTCAAGGCATACGCAGTGAGGGCAGTCATTGGCTTTGCGCCTGTTTCAGAGCCAGCACATCTTTGGGCGTGACCATGTCGCCTTTGTTATTGCCCCAGGCGTTGCGTTCGTAGGTCACCACGGCGGCGATATCCACTTCCGACAGCTGCTTGCCAAACGCAGCCATGGCGGTACCGGGCTTGCCGAAGTAGACGCGGTGCAGGTGGTCTTCCTTCGGCCCGGTGGCGATCGGCGAGCCTTTGAGTGCCGGGAACATCGGCGGCAAGCCCTGGCCTTCGGCCTGGTGACAGGCTACGCAAGTGGTGTGGTAGATCTTGTCGCCACGGGCCACCAGTTCGTCGAGCGTCCACTCTTTGGAGGTCAGTTCCTGCAGTTTGGCCGCTTCTGCTTTGCGTTCGCCAAGCCAGGTGTCGTAGTCGGCCTTGGATTTGACATCGACCACGATCGGCATGAAGCCGTGGTCCTTGCCGCACAGCTCAGCGCACTGGCCACGGTAGATGCCGGGCTTCTCGATACGGGTCCAGGCCTCGTTGACGAAGCCGGGGATGGCATCGCGCTTGACCGCAAAGGCCGGCACCCACCAGGAGTGGATCACGTCGGCAGCCGTCACCAGAAAGCGCACCTTGGCCCCCACTGGCAGCACCAGCGGCTGATCGACTTCCAACAGGTAATGCTCGCCCTTGGTGGCCTGGTTATGAATCTGCTCGGCGGGCGTGGCCAGGTTGCTGAAGAACTCCACATCCTGGCCCAGGTATTTGTAGTGCCACTTCCACTGATAGCCGGTGACCTGGATATCGATATCCGACTCACTGCTGTCATAGATGTTGATCAGGGTCTTGGTCGCCGGAATGGCCATGGCCACCAGGATCAGAAAGGGCACCACGGTCCAGAGAATCTCCACGGTCGTACTCTCGTGGAACTTCGCCGCCACCTGGCCGGTAGAGCGACGGTGCAGGATCATCGACCAGAACATCGCGCCAAACACGACGATGCCGATCACCACACAGATCCAGAAAATGGTCATGTGCAGGTCGAACACGGCGTGACTGACTTCAGTCGCCCCTGGCGCCATATTCGTTGTCCAGGCGGCGTGCGCCTGGCCGAATACCGACCACAACAGGAGGCCCATCCAAACATGTGGATGTCGCGTCATTGCGGGTTCCCCTTTATGTTTCTTGTTATCCCGCCGGTTTGCACCTGCGGCGAAGGGAGCGGCTTCCATACTGCTTACAACCGCCAAGCCTTGCCTGCTTCATGCAGTTGGGCGTCATCAGCTAATTGCGTACAAATCCGAGTATAGACAGCACCTGCAACCCCGCAATGTGTAGGGGCAAATCAACAAAAATCGACGGGCGGAGCTAATAAAACAGGGGGCGCAAACGTTTATCCGACGCGAAATGGCAATTCGATATAACCGCTGTGCATAACCATGAAATAATTATGACAAATGCATCTTAGGTGCTCGTATAAACGAGCTACCTTATCCTCTCCCTTTTCCTACGCCTGTTTCACTGGAGTTTTCATGAACACCGCCGCATTGCGCGAGCAGATTTCCCGTGCCCATCAACACGAAGCCACTACGGGCCAGCTTGCCCAGCAGCTGGAAAAACAATTGCCGCACCTGCATTCGGCCATCGCCCTGACTGACGGCGATCGCAACATTGTCATGACTCGCTTCGTGACGGCCTACATCGACCTCGTTCCCGATTTGCTGGAAGCCGCCAATGACGTGGCTCGCGAAGCCGGCATTGAAAGCCAGATCAAGCCGGTGCTGAAGATCGCCGAGCACTTCTTCCTGCAGCCCCCTGCAATACTGGCAGGGCACGAGGGCCTCGACGGCCTGCTGGATGAAGCCTACCTGGCCCATCGCCTGGTGGAGGAGGTCAACGATCTGTATATCAAGCACTTCGGCCAACCGCTGATTCCAACCGATACCACCGTGGCCAATTTGATTGCTCACCAATTGATCGGCGAGCAATTCGCCAATCAGCTGGATGAGGCGGTGCATCTGGCGGTGGATGAAATGCTCAACGAAGAGAACTTTGCGCTGGAGTCGGTAGAGGCCTATCGCGAGACACTCAAGAGCCCGGATACGGAAGCGGCGTGGAAACGCTGGCCGTGCCTGTCGCGGCAGTTGGGGGTTGAGTTGTCGCTGGATCAGCCTGCCTGAATTTTCCGGCCTGCAAAGATCAAGTGTGGGAGGGGGCTTACCCCCGATTGCGATGTATCAGCCAAAGATATCTGGACTGGTGCACCGCTATCGGGAGCAAGCCCCCTCCCACAGTTTCCGGCTGAATCAGGTAGTAGAAGGCGCCGACCCGATCCCCACGGTGGTACGCACCCTACCTTCCAAACGTCGTTTCAACCCACGCGCCTCGATCACCAGCGTCGACCCCTTGGCCGCATTCGCCCGGCCCCATTCCTCCAGCAACTCCAGGCAGGAATGGTCGATATAACTCAGGTTGTTCAGCGGCACATGCACGGTAGTCCCCGCCGGCACTGTCGACAGCACCTGGGTCAGTACCGGCACCTTCAAGAAGGTCGCCGCACCCGTCAGGCGCAACTCCATCTCGCCCTCTTGCGGCAGGTCGATCAGGCTCACCTTCAAGCGTGACGCCTTGAACGCCAGCTTCACCAACGTGAGCCCGAAGCCCACCAGCACGCCCGTCAGCAGATCGGTGAAGATGATCGCCAACGCCGTCGCGGCATAGGTGAACATCGGCATGCGCCCATAGCGTCCCAGCGCCTTGAACGCCTTGATGTCCACCAGTTTGATCCCGGTATACACCAACACACCCGCCAGACTCGCCACCGGAATACTTTGCAGTACGCTCGACAGCAGCAAGACGAAAGCCAACAGCCACAAACCGTGGAACATGGCCGACATGCGGGTGGTGGCGCCGGCTTGCACGTTGGCCGAACTGCGTACGATCACACCCGTCATCGGCAACGCGCCGACCAGGCCACACAGCATGTTGCCCACGCCTTGAGCCGACAACTCCTTATCGAAATCGGAGCGCTGGCCGCTGTGCATCCGATCGACCGCCGCTGCAGAGAGCAAGGTCTCTGCGCTGGCAATAAACGCCACAGCAAACGCGGCGATCAACAACTGTGGATCGGCCAGGTTCAGCAGATCGCTGGGACGCAGCCAGTCGATGGCATCGGCAAGGTTTTCCGGCACTTGCACGCGCTTGACCTGCAAGGCCAGCACCAGGCTGACAACGGTCGTCAGCCCCACACCCAATAGGGCGCCGGGAACGAAACGCAGGCTTTGCGGGCGCAATTTATCCCACCCATACATCACCAACATCGTCGACAAGCCGAGCAGGCCGGCCTGCCAACCAAGGCCACCGCCAAGGGTCGGCATCGCCTCGCCCAGCGCAGCCGGAAAGCCCGCCAGGTTCGCCAGCCCCGAGGGCTGGGGCGCGCCGTCGAGCATCACGTGAATCTGCGACAGCACGATCAGTACGCCGATCCCCGCCAACATGCCGTACACCACTGCCGGCGCCGTCACGCGGAACCAGCAACCCAGGCGCAAGCGACCCGCCACCAGTTGCAGAAACCCCGCCAGCAGCAAGATCGGCCCCAACATCAACATGCCGTGCTGGCGTACCAGTTCAAACACCAACACCGCCAACCCCGCCGCCGGGCCACTGACCTGCAATGGCGATCCCGCCAACCAACCCACCACCAGGCCACCGATGATCCCGGTGATCAGACCCTTGGCCGGCGGCATGCCGGAAGCGATCGCAATGCCCATGCACAGGGGCAGGGCAACCAGAAACACAACCACGGAAGCCAGCAGCTCCCGTGGCAGTACAGCTTTCAATTGAGCAGCACGCATGATGACTCTCCCGAGGCATTCGCCGGGCGCGGCAAAGCCTGGCTGCATCCATGGCAGCCACCGCTCTACCCGGCAGGGAAGTGTTTTAGAAGCGCGCTTTAGGCGTCGCGGAAGGAATCGGCTCGGTGCCGTTCAACGGTCGAAATGCCGCTGTTTCCGCATCGTAGGCCCGGATTTCGCTGGTCTCGATGTTGTAGATCCAGCCATGGATGAACAAGTGACCATTGGCCATGCGCGAAGCCACGGACGGGTGGGTGCGCAAATGTTGCAGTTGGGCGATGACGTTTTCTTCGGTCACCAACTTCATGCTCTCGCCTTCAGTGGCGCAGTCGCAGTTGTCATGGACCATGGTCTTGGCGACCTCGGCATGACGCAACCAGGCTTTGACCGTCGGCATCTTTTCCAGCGTGTGCGGGTTGAGTACCGCACGCATGGCGCCGCAATCGGAATGCCCACACACGATGATGTGCTGCACACCCAGGGCGAGTACCGCGTACTCGATCGCGGTGGAAACACCCCCGTTCATCTGGCCGTAGGGCGGCACTACGTTGCCGACGTTACGGGTCACGAACAGGTCGCCAGGGGAGCTCTGGGTGATCAGTTCGGGCACGATGCGCGAGTCGGCGCAGGTAATGAACATCGCTCGTGGGCTCTGGGCCGTGGCGAGTTTCTTGAAAAGCTCTTCCTGCTGCGGGAAGACGTCGTGATGGAAATGCAAAAAGCCGTCAACGATATGCTTTAGCGCTGCATCGGCGGATTCCGCCACCTGAGGGGCTGAAGCCGACGCAGCCAACGGCTGTTTATCCTTGTCACTCATGATTCATCCTCTTGATTAATGCAGGGGGAGTATTCAGGTCAGATCGACGCCAGCCAGTAAAATTCCTACAGCGGCGACGCAGACTTATCAGTCACTCGCGGAACAAGGTAACCATCGAAACTTAACTCAAACTGAATGAACCGCTCTAGATCGCGGGTTTCAGTGATATCAAAACGCGACTATTCCTACATAAACAGTGCGACATTCCTAGGCAGTTTACAGCAATGCCATTTGTCTGCCCGGTGGGCAGAACGCTGTGCAGTCCAGGTTGAAGCCTTCCCGACGGTTCAGCCCCAGCCGCTTGATCGCCTTGCTGAAGCGCTGCGCCAGCAAATCGGCAAACGGGCCTTCGCCGCGCATGCGCACGCCGAAACGGCTGTCGTACACCTCGCCACCCCGCACCTGGCGCACCAGGCTCATCACATGGGCCGCACGCTGCGGGTAATGCGCCGCCAGCCACTCTTCGAACAGCGGCGCCACTTCCAGCGGCAGGCGCAGCATCATGTACGCCGCGCTTTGCGCGCCGGCCGCGTGAGCTTCAGTGAGCAGGCTTTCGAGTTCGCTGTCGTTGATCATGGGAATCATCGGCGAACACAGCACCCCAACCGGGATGCCCGCCTCACGCATCACCCGAATCGCCCGCAACCGCGCCTTGGGCGCCGCCGTACGCGGCTCCAGGATGCGCTTGAGTTCGTCGTCCAGGCTGGTGAGGCTGATCATCACCGCCACCAGGCGCTGGCGGGCCAGCTCGGCCAGCAGGTCAAGGTCGCGCAATATCAGCGAGCCTTTGGTGATGATCGTCACCGGGTGCCGGTAGCGCAGGAGTACTTCGAGAGTTTGCCGGGTGATCTTGTACTCACGTTCGACAGGCTGGTACGGGTCGGTGTTGGACCCAAGGTTGATCGGCGCGCAGACATAGCCGGGCTTGGACAACTGTTGCTCCAGCACATCGGCGGCATTGGTCTTGGCGATCAGCCGGGTTTCGAAATCCAGCCCTGGCGACATGTCCCAATAGGCATGACTGGGCCGTGCATAGCAGTAGATACAGCCATGCTCGCAGCCGCGATAGGGGTTGATCGAACGATCAAACGGCAAATCCGGCGAGTTGTTGCGGGTGATGATGGACTTGGCCGTTTCGATACGCACTTCGGTGCCTTGGGTCGGCGGGACCTCCTGAAACCAGCCGTCGTCCTCGGCCACGCTGACGGTAGGCGCAAAGCGGTTGTGCAGGTTGGTGGCCGTGCCCCGGCCACGGGGCGGCAGCGCAGTAGACATGAAAACGCCTCGATACTGTTTTTATATACAGTATCGAGGCGCAAGGTTTCTGACCAGTGCCGTTTGGCGGCCAGTGCGGATCAGTGCTTGTTCGTCACTTGCCCAAGGTCATCGCCGGAGGTCGTGCGCATATCACTCTTGCGCAGGTCGGCCACATCGCTGGCCTTCACGGGGGCCCCCTTGTTACCCCAGCTGCCGCGAACGAAACTGACCACATCCGCCACTTCCTGGTCCGACAGACGCCAGGCGAAAGCGGGCATGGTGAAGGTCGACGGTGCGGTGTGGGTCGCCGGCAAGGTACCGCCATTCAACACGATGTTGATCAACGACGTGGCATCCGTCGTCTGCAGTACCGGGTTACCCGCCAACGCCGGGAACACCCGCGTATAACCATGGCCGTCCGTGCGATGGCAGGCCGCGCAATTGTCGATGTAGACCGACGCGCCCGGCTTGCTGTCATCACCTTTCCACAATGCCTCAGCCACCTGTTTGTCGTACTGGTGCGGCAGATCCTGCGGATCGACCGCCGGCAGGCTCTTGAGGTAACGGGCGATCGCCGTCAGGTCATCTTCCGACATGTACTGCATGCTGTGGACTACAACGTCGCTCATGCCACCAAACACGGCACTGCGATCACTGCGGCCGGTCTTGAGGAATTGCACCAGCTGCGCTTCGCTCCAACTGCCAAGGCCGTCCTTGTGGTCGCCACGCAGGCTTTTCGCGATCCAGCCTTCCAGTGGCGCACTGCCGGACAGGAACGCGTTGCCTTCAGTGGCACTCAGGGCTTTTTCCTGCATGGTCAAGGCACGCGGTGTATGGCAAGCGCCGCAATGGCCAAGGCCTTCTACCAGGTAAGCGCCACGGCTGATCACCGGGTCGGCCGCAGCCTGGGCCGGTTGCGCCTGTACAGCCGGGGCAAACATCCAGCGCCACGCCGCCAAGGGCCAGCGCATGCTCAAGGGCCAGGGAATCTCGCTGTCCTTGTTCACTTGGGCGACCGGCTCGACACCCTTCATGAAATACGCGTACAACGCATGCATGTCGCTGTCGCTGACACGTGCATAAGACGGGTAGGGCATCGCCGGGTAAAGCGTACTACCGTTCTTGGCGACGCCATGGCGCACGGCCTTGTCGAAGTCGTCGAAGCTGTAGTCGCCCAGGCCCGTCTTGTCCGGCGTGATGTTGGTGGAATAGATCACGCCGATCGGGGTTTCCATCGGTAGGCCACCGGCAAAGGGCTTGCCCCCCTTGGCGGTGTGACAGGCCACGCAGTCGCCGGCGCGGGCCAGGTATTCGCCCTGTTTGATCAAATCGGTTTCAGCCGCACTGACCGAGCAACTGCTGAATAAACCCAGTGAGGCCGCCAGAGAGGCGATAACGAATGCTTTCATGCTCATCGCTCCTTATGCCTGTACCAGCGGGCCGGGGTTTTTCAGGTACTGCTCGCGGATCGCCCGCGCCGACCAATAGGTCAACGCCGCCACCAGGCCGGTAGGGTTGTAGCCCAAGCCTTGTGGGAATGCGGAAGCGCCCGGGACAAACACGTTGTGTACATCCCAACTCTGCAGATAGCGATTCAACGCACTGGTCTTCGGGTTGGTGCCCATGATCGCGCCGCCGTTGAGGTGGGTGGTCTGGTAGGACGCCGTGTTGAAGTGCTCCCCGACCTTTTTACCGAGTACGGCAATGGCTTTGGGGTTCATCGCTTCGGCGACCTTGCCCATCTTCTCGATCATGAATCGGTTCATCTTGATGTCGTTTTCCTGCCAGTCGAACGTCATCCGCAGCAGCGGTTGGCCGTACGCATCGCGGTACACCGGGTCCAGGTCCAGGTAGTTGCCCCGGTAGGATTGATGAGCGCCGTGGGCATCCATCGATACCTGGTGGGTGTAGTAATCCGCAGTGGCGCGTTTCCAGGCACTGCCCCAGGCCGGGGTGCCCGGTGGGTTGGAGGTACCGGCAATCGGCCGGCTACCCGCCTGGTTGACCCACATCGGCGAGCCGCCCACAAAGCCGTGTGGCCCATGGTCGAAGTTGTCCGCGTTGAAGTCATCGATGGCCACGCCATTGCCGCCCGCACCGATGAAGTTGTTTGTATGAGTGTCCTTGTCGAAGAAGGCTTTGATGGTGCCCATGTTCTGGTAGGCGAAGTTCCTGCCCACCACGCCCTCATTGGTAATCGGGTCGTAGGGTTTGCCGATGCCCGACAGCAGCATCAAGCGCACGTTATGGAACTGGAAGGCACCGAGGATCACCAGATCCGCCGGCTGCTCGCACTCCCGGCCTTGAGCGTCGATGTAGCTCACGCCGGTGGCTTTTTTCCCGGTGCTGTCGAGGTTGACCTTGAGCACGTGGGAATTGGGCCGCAGCTCGAAATTCGGCACTTGGCGCAGAGCCGGCAGAATGTTTACGTTCGGCGAGGCCTTGGAGTACATGTAGCACACGTAACCGCTGCAGAAACCGCAGAAGTTGCACGGCCCCATCTGCGCGCCGTAGGGGTTGGTGTACGGCCCCGACGTATTGGCCGATGGCAGGTTGTAAGGCTTGTAACCGACCTCGGTAGCGGCTTTCTGAAACAGCTGAGCGGAAACGGTATTTTTTTGCGCCTCCAACGGGAACGGGTTGGAGCGGTCCGGCGCATACGGGTTGCCGCCACGGCCTTCACCCACCAACTGGCCTTTGACGGTCCAGGCCTGGCCGGAGGTGCCGAAGACTTTTTCCGCGTAGTCGAAAAACGGCTCCAGTTCTTCATAGCTGACGCCGAAGTCCTGGATGGTCATGTCTTTGGGAATGAAGTTCTTACCGTAGCGCTCTTCATAGTGGCTGCGCATGCGCAGCTCGATCGGGTCGACGCGAAAATGCACCCCCGACCAGTGCAAACCCGCGCCACCTACGCCATTACCCGGCAGGAACGCACCCAGCTGACGGTTAGGCAGGGCTACATCATTCACACTGTGGCGAATGGTCACCGTCTCCTTGGAGATGTCCTGAAAGAGTTTTTTACGCACGCTGTAGGTCAGTTCGTCGATGACCTGGGGATAGTTGCCATCCGGGTAAGTGTCCTGCATCGGGCCGCGCTCCAGCGCTACCACGTTGAGGCCGGCCTCCGTCAGCTCCTTGGCCATGATCGCGCCGGTCCAGCCAAAGCCTACGATCACCGCATCCACTTTCTTCATGATGGTCGCCACGTTTATGCCCTCTCGCCGCGGATGGAAACAGCCGGGAAGGGGTATTGCTCGTTGCGTTCCACCCAATCCATGAAATCGGCGCGGGCGCCGGGGAAGCCGATCATGGTCCAGCCGACCATGCCTTTGTTGCCCCCGTGGATCGGGTCGCAAAAGAAGCCTTCCTTGGTGTTTTGCAGCAGCAGGTTGAAGAACATCTTCGCCGGCACCGCTTCAAAATGTGCACTCACTTCACTGCCGCCCGCCTCAAGACGACGCAACATGTCATCCTGGGTAGCGCTGTCTTGCGCAGCAAAAACTTTACCGTTGAACGCTTTCGACCATGCATCCGTCGCGGCGATACCCAGGCGATAGATCTCCTTGGGCACCAATTTGCTCTGCCAGCCCATCTCGGGAGCTGCATCGGCATTGAACGGGCCTTGCATGAACCACAGCGCGCCACTGGCGTAAGGCGTGTTCATCTGACGGTCGATATATTCCGGCGCCCCCGCTTCCAATGCGCCAGGGCCCTGGGCATCGGCGGGAATCAGTCGGGCGACGGCAGCGTTGATAAACGCCCATTCTTCAGCGGTGAAATAACTCGGCTCGTAGGCTTTATCGCTCGCAGGCACCTTGGCCGGTGCCGCCTGGGCAGGCTCCGGCGTGGCCATCAGCATTGAACCGCCAAGGCTGCTGCTGGCAACCGTGACCACCGGGATCAAGGTCAAGGATTTGCGCAAAAAGTCGCGCCGCGGGTTGTCTTGATCTTGATCAGACATGGGGGCACCTCATCATGGGGTCACGGGTTTGTCCGCCACTTCTGGGAGCAGCGTGAAGGCATGGATTCCCAGGCATGACACATCCTGGCAACCAATAGTTACAAATGATAGCAGCCTAAGGATTTGGAATAGTCAACTGAGCTGCAAAAAAACAGCAGATCAGTACCGACTGTTCACAATTCTTTGACGAGGACCTCACGCCCTGTTGACCGCCTGTAGGCGAATCTATGGCCCATCAGCCATTTCCCTATTCGGTTACAAAGCGCATGTTCAAGATTCGATTGCTGCCCGCCTTCGGCCTGGTGTTCATGGCACTGTTCGCAAGCGTTCACGCTCAAGCCGAGGACGCCCCGTCGACGCGCTCGCCGGAATGGGCACAGCCCGTGGGCGACCAATTCAACCTGCACCAGATGACGCCCACACTCTATCGTAGCGCGTTGCCGGACAGCAGTGCAGTGCCTGTGCTGGAAAAACTCAAGATTGGCACGGTCATCAATTTCCTGCCGGAATCGGACGCCAGCTGGCTGAAATCGACGGATATCAAACAGGTTCAACTGACCTATCGCACCAACCATGTCGACGACACCGACGTGCTCGCGGCGCTGCGCGCCATTCAGCAGGCCCAGGCCAACGGCCCGGTGTTGATGCACTGCAAACACGGCTCTGACCGCACCGGCCTGATGGCAGCGATGTATCGCGTGGTCGTGCAGGGGTGGAGCAAGGAAGATGCGCTGAACGAAATGACCCTGGGCGGCTTCGGCACCAGCAATGGCTTCAAGGACGGCGTTCGCTACATGATGAAAGCCGATATCGACAAGTTGCGCACCGCCTTGGCCAATGGCGATTGCAGCACCAGCGCCTTCGCCCTGTGCTCGATGAAAAGCTGGATTACCACTTCGGCAAGCGACGAGAAAAAGCTGTGACTACACGCCATTGAGTCGCAAAAAAAAGCGGGGCATCCAGTGCCTGATGCCTCTCAGTTAAGCGATAAAGCGGGCGATGGATAAATTGTGGGAGGGGGCTTGCTCCCGATGGACTGCGTAGCAGGCCCATTTTTGAGACCGCTGCGCGGCCTATCGGGAGCAAGCCCCCTCCCACAGGGACCGCGTTAATCCTTAACTGAGAGGCATCAGGCACTGGGTGCCCCGCTTTTTTTTAGTCTTTTTTCAGCTTCGGATTAGGAAAAAACTGTACCGCCTGCACCTTCGGGTCAGGCGCTTTCAACGCCGATGTATTGACCCGCGTGCCCAACTCCCTGGGCACCGACAGCCCTTGATCATTGAGCGTATCGGTATAGCCGCAGGCCACGCATTCACGATGTGGCACGCTGTCCTCGGTCCACATCTTCAACTTGTCCGGCTCGCTGCACGCCGGGCAGACCGCCCCGGCGATAAATTGCTTTTTGGTAATCACAGGCCCTTCACTCATGCTGCCGCGTCCTCACTCAGGCCGCTGTGGCGCAAGAGTGCGTCAATCGACGGCACGCGTCCGCGGAAATCGACGAACAGCACCATCGGTTCCTGGGAACCGCCACGGGCCAGGATCGCCTCACGGAAGGCACGGCCAGTCTCGGGATTGAGCACGCCGTCTTCTTCGAATTTGGAGAAGGCATCCGCCGACAGCACTTCGGCCCACTTGTAGCTGTAATAACCCGCCGCGTAACCACCCGCGAAGATATGCGCGAAGCTGTTGGGGAAGCGGTTGTAGGCCGGCGGGCGCATCACCGAAACTTCATCACGCACGCCCTCGAGCACCTGCGCGACCGTGCGGCCATCGCCGTGAGTGGCGTGCAGTTCGAAGTCAAACAGCGAGAATTCCAACTGGCGCACCATCATCAGGCCCGACTGGAAGTTCTTCGCCGCGAGCATTTTCTCCAGCAAGTCCTGCGGCAGCGGCTCACCGGTTTCATAGTGACCGGAGATCAATGCCAGGCCTTCCGGCTCCCAGCACCAGTTCTCCATGAACTGGCTCGGCAACTCCACCGCATCCCAGGCCACACCGTTGATACCGGACACGCCCGCATGCTCAACGCGGGTCAGCAGGTGGTGCAGGCCGTGGCCGAACTCGTGGAACAAGGTGGTCACTTCGTCGTGGGTCAGCAGCGCAGGCTTGCCGCTGTCGGCCGGGGTGAAATTGCACACCAGATTAGCCACCGGGCTTTGCAGCACGCCGTCGATCGTGCGGCGGCGGTCGCGGGCGCCGTCCATCCAGGCACCGCCACGCTTGTTGGCGCGGGCGTACAGGTCGAAGAAGAAGCGGCCGACATGCTGGCCGTTTTCCTTGATTTCAAACAGACGCACGTCCGGATGCCAAGTATCGAAACCTTTTTGCTCGGCGATCTCGATGCCGTACAGACGCTGCACAATGGCGAACAACCCGCTCAACACTTTGTCGATCGGGAAGTAGGCGCGCAGGGCCTCCTGGGACACGCTGTAGCGCTGCTCTCGGAGTTTTTCACCGTAGAAACCGCTGTCCCAGCTTTGCAAGTCGGCGCAGCCTTGTTCGGCGGCGTAAGCCTTGAGCTGTTGCAGGTCCTGGGCGGCAAACGGCTTGCTGCGCTTGGCCAGGTCACGCAAGAAACTTAGCACCTGGTCACTGGACTCGGCCATCTTGGTGGCCAGGCTCAGTTCCGAGAAAGAGGCGTAGCCCAGCAGTTGAGCAAGCTCCTGACGCAGGTCGAGGATCTGTTCCATCACCGGCCCGTTATCGTTCTGACCGGCATTCGGGCCTTGGTCCGACGCACGTGTGCAATAGGCCGCGTAGACTTCTTCGCGCAGGGCGCGGTCCTGGGCGTAGGTCATCACCGCGTAGTAGCTCGGGAACTCCAGGGTGATCAGCCAACCGTCGAGCCCCTTGGCCTGGGCGGCAGCGGCCATTTGTGCCTTGGCCGAGTCGGTCAGGCCAGCCAGGCGGGCCTCATCGATCACATGCTTGGTCCAGGCCTGGGTGGCGTCCAGCAACTGATTGGAAAATTTGCTGCCCAGCTCCGACAGCTTGCTCTGCACTTCGGCGTAACGTTTTTGCTGCTCAGGCGGCAAATCGATACCCGACAGGCGGAAGTCACGCAGGGCATGTTCCAGGATAGTTTTTTGCGCCACATCGAAGCCGGCCGCTTCCGGGCTGTTGGCCAAGGCTTCGAAAGCCTGGAACAGTGCGCGGTTCTGGCCCATTTCAGTGGAGTAGGCGCTCAACGCGGGCAGACATGCCTCATAGGCTTCGCGCAGTTCGGCGCTGTTGCACACGGCGTTGAGGTGGCTGACCGGGCTCCAGGCAGCGCCCAGGCGGTCGTTCAGTTCGTCCATCGCCAGGACCAGCCCGGCCCATGTCGGATTTTTACCCTGGCTTTGCAGGATGCCTTCGATGGCGACACGGTTGTCGGCGAGGATCTGTTCGATGGCCGGCTGGACGTGCTCGGCACGGATCGCCGAGAACGGCGGCAGGTCGTAGGACTGCAGAAGTGGGTTGTTCGCGCTCACGGTTGGCACCTTGGCTGAGGAAACGGATAAGACAAAGATGGGGCCATCTTAATTACAATCAATGCCCACCGCAGCTATCAGCAAAAGAGAGAGAGGCTATCGTGACCCTTCGCAGCTATCAGAACCACACGCCAACCCTGGGCGCCGGGGCGTTTGTCGATGTTTCGGCGGTGGTGATCGGCGATGTCGAAATTGGCGCCGACAGCTCGGTATGGCCATTGACCGTGATTCGCGGCGACATGCACCGTATCCGCATCGGTGCGCGCACCAGCGTGCAGGACGGCTGCGTGTTGCACATCACCCATGCCGGCCCCTTCAACCCGGACGGTTTTCCACTGCTGATCGGCGATGACGTGACGGTCGCCCATAAAGTCATGCTGCACGGCTGCAGCGTAGGCAGCCGGGTGTTGATCGGCATGGGCAGCATCGTCATGGACGGTGCCGTGGTCGAAGATGACGTGATCATTGGTGCCGGCAGCCTGGTGCCGCCGGGCAAGAAACTCGACAGCGGCTTTCTGTACGTGGGCAGCCCGGTTAAACAGGTTCGCGCACTGACTGACAAGGAGCGCGCCTTTTTCACCTACAGCGCCGCGAACTACGTGAAGCTCAAAGACCTGCACCTGGCCGAAGGATTCGATCAATGACCTTGCATTACCCCACCGTACTGTTCGACCTGGATGGCACCCTCACCGACCCGCGCGAGGGCATCACCCGCTCGATCCAGTACGCCCTCGGCAAGCTCGGCATTGATGAGCCGGACCTGACCAAGCTGGAACACTTCATCGGCCCGCCGCTGCTGCAAGCGTTCATGCAGTACTACGGTTTCGATGAAGCCAAGGCGTGGGAAGCGGTGAACTTCTACCGCGAGCGCTTCAAGGTCACCGGGCTCTATGAGAACCGCGTGTTCGACGGCGTGATGCCCTTGCTTGAAGCGCTGAACGACCAAGGCCGCCAGCTATATGTGGCGACCTCCAAGCCGTGGGTATTTGCCCGCGAGATCGCGCGGCATTTCGACTTTGCCAGGCACTTCAAGGTGATCTACGGCAGCGAGCTGGATGGTACGCGCACCAACAAGGTCGAGCTGATCGCGCACTTGATGCACGAAGAGCAGCTGGACCCTGCCACCACCCTGATGATTGGGGATCGCAAGCATGACCTGATCGCAGCACGAAGCAATGGGTTGGATTCGGCGGCGGTAGGATATGGGTTTGGCAGTTTTGAAGAGCTGAATGCCGAGAAGCCGACTTGGCATTTTGAAACCCTGGATCAGATGCATCAGGCGTTTATGCGGCGCCCTTGAGGGCGCTATCGGGAGCAAGTCGAATCGTCGCACCGCCCCTCCCACATTTTGACCGTGGACGCCGGGCAATTGTGGGAGGGGCGGTGCGACGATTCGACTTGCTCCCGATAGGACCCTAGAGGCCAGCACCTTCCAACTGCTTCAACGCAGCCTTGCGTTGCGCCACCGGCAGCCCACCCAGCTTTTCCACCGCCGCAAAGAACTTCACCCAATCCCCACCTTGCTGCCTGAACAACGCGGCAAACGCAGGCACCCACTGGTCATACAGCCCGAACGGCAATAGCCGCGCGTTGTTCATCGGCTGGTTGATCCACCCGTCATACCGCTTATCGCCACCCCACTGGCTGTCGCGCATCCGCCGGTACTCACTGCGCAAACGCTCGAATTCCGCCGCCTTGGCCTGGCGCATCACGTCCGCGGCCAATGGCTGGGCGTAGAGTTTTTCCAGGCGTTTGCGGGTGTCGAGGATCAGCCGGATAAATTGATCACGTTGCAACAACGCCGCATCACCCAACGGCGCCAGACCGCGTGCCGCGCGCCATTGACGGGTGCCTTCCTGCTCCACGAAGTTGGCGTAGGACTCATTGAACTCAGTATCGTCCTTCACATAAAAGCGCTGGTGCGCCAGCTCATGGAAGATCAGCGTCGCCAAGCGCTCATCACCCCAGTTCATCATGGAGCTCATGATCGGGTCATCGAACCAACCCAGGGTCGAATAGGCTTCTACGCCGCCAATCGACACATCCATGCCACGCTGGCGCAACAACGCCGCTTCACCTCGCGCCGCGCTTTGGTTGTAGTAACCGCGATAAGCCACGCAGCCGGCGATGGGGAAGCAGTGGGTCTCGGGCGAGAGAGAAAATTCCGGCGTGGCGAAGACGTTCCAGACTACATAAGGCCGACCAATGTCGGCATACAGCCGGTAACTCCGGTTGTCAGGCAGGTGCAAGTGTTCGCTGGCAAAGGCCCGCGCCTTCTGCGCTTGCTTGAGGTGATCGCGCAATTCCTGTGGGCGAGACGGATCTGCGATGACCTCGGAAACCGGCTCCCTGGCCCGCAATAGTTGCCACTGGCCGCTGGCCAATTGGCTGTAATAACTCACACTGGAACAGCCGCTGAGCAGCACAACCAGCAACCCTGGAAGAAAACGCCTGACCATGCCCCAATGACTCCTGGGTAAATTGCCCGCCAGACTAGCCTGCCTGCGCGGCATTTTTCCATGGCATGGCATGTTTATACTGGTAGCGAGCCTGCTTGCATCTTTCCCACCGCCTGAGTGCCCGCCATGCGCCAGCTATTGTTTTGCACCACTGCCTTGTTTCTCAGCGCTTGCGCCTCAACCCCGATTCCCCCGGTCGACCCACACCAAGCCTGGATTGATTTCGCCACGCCGACGCCGGGCGCCAAACTGGTCATGGCCCAGCGCCTGGACGGCAAAAACCTCAACGACGGACGCTTCTTCCAGGTGCCACCCGGCAGCCATGAGCTGATGGTGCGATTTGATTTTGAGGTGCCCACGGGCGGTAGCTTCGGTGGCCTTGGGCAGATGACTGACCGTACCTGCTTCATTACCCTGCAGTACGATCATTTCGAGGCTGGCCAACGCTATCGCCTGGAGGGGCGCTCATTGGCCTACACGCCGAATATCCGTTTGTATAACGCCGCCCGCCAATTGCTGGCTGAAGAGCGCAGCGTCAACTGCCTGTGATCAGTCGTTGTTCTTTTGGTAGATGATGCGCTTGGTGCCGTTTTCACAGGAACCGACAATCATGGCGCTGTCATGATTCTTGGCTTCTTCGGCGGTGATGATTTCCAAGGTGTAGGACGGAATCGCCTTGGCCTGGATCTTCACCTCGATCTCTTTCCTGAGCTCTTCACAATCTTTTGGCGCGGCCACAACCGAAGTAGCCAACGCACCGCAAATGATCGCCAAGGCAAAACGTTTCATGTGTGAAGCTCCCTGAATGCCTGCGCACGGGTGTGCGCTCGAGGCTGCATAGCCTATACGACCGCGTCCGGGAAACACGAGTTCTGATTTAACGCAGAACAAAGTGTGGAAGGGGCGTTGCGGCTTGGCCCCTTCCACATTGGATGTGGCTGAATCAGTTGATGAGCGTGGCATCCAGGCTGATTTTCGCATTCAGCACCTTGGATACCGGGCAACCTTCCTTGGCCTTTTTGCTCAGCTCATCGAACTGCGCCTGGCTCGCGCCCGGGATCTTGGCTTTCAAAATCAAATGCACGGCGGTAATCGCAAAACCACCGTCCACTTGGTCCAGGGTGACCTCCGCCTGGGTGTCGATGCTGTCAGCCTTGAGACCTGCATCACCAAGAATCATGGAGAACGCCATGGAGAAACAGCCGGCATGGGCAGCGCCAATCAACTCTTCAGGGTTGGTGCCTTTGCCGCCCTCGAAACGTGCCTTGAAGCCGTAGGGCGCTTCGCGCAACACGCCGGTTTCGGTCGAAATGGACCCCAGGCCTGTCTTCAGATCGCCTTCCCAATGAGCCGATGCTTTTTTCTTGATACTCATAGCTATCTCCTCGAACGGTGGTTTTGCGTCAGTAGGGTTCTGAGGATAGAAGCTTTTGCAAAGTTCACTTTGTCGGAAAAACCTAGTGCGCCAGTAGGAAATTTATGATCACCTATTGAATCTCGGGTATATGCCCTCATTGCATGAACATGCACAGAAGCGGCAGGTTTTGGTTCATCTATTTAAGCCTGCGCACCCAATGGAGAAGCTGGCTTATGAAATCGCTGTCCGACGTGAAGTTCTCGACCCTCGACCTCGTACCTGTACGGGCCAATGGCAGTCCGGCCCAGTCATTGCGCAATTCCCTGGACCTGGCCCAGCACGTAGAAAAATTCGGCTACAACCGTTTCTGGGTGGCTGAGCACCACAACATGGATGGCATCGCCAGCTCGGCCACCTCAGTGCTGTTGGGCTACTTGGCCGGTGGCACCTCGACCATCCGTGTCGGTTCCGGCGGCGTGATGCTGCCCAACCACGCGCCGCTGGTGATCGCCGAGCAGTTCGGTACCCTGGAAAGCCTCTACCCCGGCCGTATCGACCTGGGCCTGGGCCGCGCCCCCGGTTCCGACCAGATGACCGCCCGCGCCCTGCGTCGGGAGCGTTCCGGCAGCGCTGACGACTTCCCGGAAGACGTGGCCGAACTGATGGCCTACCTCGGCCCACGCACGCCTGACCAACGGGTGATCGCCGTGCCGGGCACGGGCACCAACGTACCGGTGTGGCTGCTCGGCTCGAGCCTGTTCAGCGCGCAGCTGGCGGGAGAGCGCGGATTGCCCTACGCCTTCGCCTCGCACTTCGCACCGCGCCTGATGCATGAGGCTATTCGCGTCTACCGCAATCACTTCAAGCCTTCAGCCGTGTTGGATAAGCCCTACGTGATGCTCGGCATTCCGTTGGTAGCGGCCGATACCGACGAACAGGCCGATTACCTGGCCACCTCGGTGTACCAGCGCATCCTCGCACTGATGCGCGGGCAGAGCCTGGTGCAGCGCCCACCGGTGAAAACCATGGATGGCCTGTGGCTGCCGCATGAGAAGGACGCGGTTGGCAGCTTCCTCGGCCTGGCGATGGTGGGCAGCCCGGCGAAAATCCGCGCCAAACTGGAAGTGTTGATCGAGCAGACCGGCGCCGATGAGCTGATCTTTACGTGCGACCTGTACGAACACGCTGATCGCATTCATTCCTACGAGTTATTGGCGCAGTTGATGAAAGGCTGAAGCCCAGGCGAAAAAAAACCGACGCACTCGCGTCGGTTTTTTATGTCTGGAACACGGAATCAACCGCGCTTGTAGACAATTTCCTTGGTGCCGGCTTCGCAGCTGCCGATCACTTTGCCATCGGCGGCAGCGCCTTTAGCGACCACATCCAGCGAGTAATGCTGAACGCCTTTCGCATCGAGCTTGGCCGCGAGTTCGCTTTTCAGCTCTTCACAAGGCTTGCCAGCTGCCATTGCTGTGCCGGCAATGCTCAACAAACTTACCGCTAACAGAAACTTCTTCATCCGTTACTTTCCTTGCGCTGATCGAAAAGAGCGTGCCGACGCACGTTGCATCGGCACCCTAAGGTTGTAGCGCAGGTTATGGCAATCGGCCAGTCAGCAAGTTCAACCGGCGAGATCAACTACTGGCAATTCGGAACCCCACCTTGAGCGTGACCTGGAAGTGCGCGGCCTTGCCGTCCTTGATGTGACCACGGGTTTCAGTCACTTCAAACCATTCCAGATGCTTGATGCTCTTGTTGGCCTCGGCCAGGGCGTTGTTGATGGCGTCTTCGATGCTGGTGGTCGAGGAGCCGACCAGTTCGACTTTCTTGTAGGTGTGATGATCAGACATGGCGTTTCTCCTGAGGGCTTTAGTCAGCGTAGCAGTCAATGTTGGTAATGCTTCTGGCGACTGCTCGTAGGTAAAAGTTCAGATTTACTGCACTTTCTCAAACCGCCGCAGTCGGTATCTACACACGTCACTCAATCACTTCAGGAGAGTCCAAATGGCCAACACTTCTCTACGCAAAGCCTCGCTGGAAAGCATGGAAGCGGAGATTTCCAGCCTGCTCAAATCCCTTGAGAGCCTCAAGGATGATGCATCCGATGAGTCACGCAAAACCCTGAAGGCCCTGAAAAGCAATGCCGAGAATGCCCTCAAGCACTCTCGTCACCTGATCAGCGACGCCTACGAAGAAAGCAAAGTAAAACTGCGTGAAACCGGTGTTGCTACCCGCGACTACGCACAAGAACATCCATGGACCACCGCCGGCGTCGCCGTTGGCGCGCTGGGCCTGCTGGCCGCTTACCTGCTGTGCAAACGCGGCGACTGATTAACCGGCTATCCCGGCTCGCGCAACAGCTCAGCCTTGAGCCACTGCGCCAGCTGCCGAGCGCGCCCGTCCGCGGCGCGCTTGGGTAGCCACAACGCCAAGTGCGCCGGGGTTTCACTGAACCCCCACGGCGCCACCAGGCGCCCCGCACGCAGGTCCTCTGCCACCAGTGGCTGTGGCGCAATCGCCACCCCAAGCCCGGCTACCGCCGCCTCCAGCAAATAATACAAATGCTCGAAACCCTGGCCGTGTTTCAAAGCGCCGGGATCGATGCCGTGGTGCCGCGCCCAACTGGGCCAGGCTTGCGGGCGTGAAGTGGTGTGCAACAGCGCCTGGCCGCACAAGGCTTTTGGCGCAGCCTCCCGCAATTGTTCGAAACCGGCGAAACGCGGGCTCATGACCGGCCCGATACGCTCGCTGGCCAACTCGTACACTTGCATATCCGCCGGCCACGGCGGTTCGGCGAAGACCAGCAGCGCATCCAAGCCTGGCCGGCGCGGGTCAAGGTCGCCTTCACCCGCCGACAGATGCAGACGCAAATCCGGCAGGTCGGCATTCAAACGGCCCAGACGCGGGATAAACCAGCGCGCCAGCAAACTCCCCGACAAACCGAGTACAAAGGGTGCATCCGCGCTGCTTTGAGTGAGCTGCGCGCACACATCCCGCAAGCGCTCGAAGGCCTCGGCACTGGCATCTCGCAGCCGGATGCCCGCATCTGTGAGTTTAAGGCCCCGGCCTTCCTTGCTGAAAAGGCTGGTACCCAAGTGTTCCTCCAGCACTTTCAGCTGGCGGCTGACCGCGCCATGCGTGACATGCAGCTGCTCGGCAGCCAGGCTGACGCTGTTGAGGCGAGCTGTGGCTTCAAAAGCACGCAGGGCGTTAAGGGGCGGGAGGTCTCGGCTCATCTGTGAGTTTTCCTGACAGGTTGCGGCGATCTTATCGGTTTTCAGCGTAGCGTGTGAGGGGGTAGAGTGGCCCTCATTGTTTCTACACCCATTTTTTCCTGGAGCGTCCCATGACTCAGTCCCAGACCGATCTCCGCAACGGCCCAGACGCCAACGGCCTGTTCGGCGCGTTCGGCGGCCGTTATGTCGCTGAAACCCTGATGCCGCTGATCCTCGACGTGGCCCGTGAATACGAAGCGGCCAAGATCGATCCGGCGTTCAATGAAGAACTGGCCTACTTCCAACGCGACTACGTCGGGCGTCCAAGCCCGCTGTATTTCGCCGAGCGCCTGACCGAGTTCTGCGGCGGCGCCAAGATCTACCTCAAGCGCGAAGAGCTGAACCACACCGGCGCGCACAAGATCAACAACTGCATCGGCCAGATCCTGCTGGCACGACGCATGGGCAAAAAACGCATCATTGCCGAGACCGGCGCAGGCATGCACGGCGTGGCCACTGCCACCGTGGCCGCGCGTTTCGGCCTGCAATGCGTGATCTACATGGGCACCACCGACATCGAGCGCCAGCAGGCCAACGTGTTCCGCATGAAGCTGTTGGGTGCCGAAGTGATCCCGGTGGTCGCCGGCACCGGCACCCTCAAGGACGCGATGAACGAAGCCCTGCGTGACTGGGTGACCAACGTCGACAGCACCTTCTACCTGATCGGCACCGTGGCCGGCCCACACCCTTACCCCGCGATGGTGCGCGATTTCCAGGCCGTGATCGGCAAGGAAACCCGCGACCAGTTGCAAGCCCAGGAAGGCCGTCTGCCGGACAGCCTGGTGGCGTGCATCGGCGGTGGCTCCAATGCCATGGGCCTGTTCCATCCGTTCCTGGACGACAAGAGCGTGCAAATCATCGGCGTTGAAGCGGCCGGGCACGGCATCGAAACCGGCAAGCATGCCGCCAGCCTCAACGGCGGCGTACCGGGCGTGCTGCACGGCAACCGTACCTTCCTGCTGCAGGACGACGACGGTCAGATCATCGACGCCCACTCGATTTCCGCCGGCCTCGACTACCCCGGTATCGGCCCTGAACACGCGTGGTTGCACGATATCGGCCGCGTGCAATACACCTCGGTCACCGACGATGAAGCCTTGGATGCGTTCCACAAGTGCTGCCGCCTGGAAGGGATTATTCCTGCCCTGGAAAGCGCCCACGCCTTGGCTGAAGTGTTCAAACGCGCGCCGACCCTGCCGAAGGATCACTTGATGGTGGTCAACCTTTCAGGCCGTGGCGATAAAGACATGCAAACCGTGATGTTCCACATGGAACACTCTCAACAAGAGCAGTCCAAGCAGGAGAAACACTGATGAGCCGCCTGCAAAGCCGCTTCGCGCAACTGAAAGAACAGAACCGCGCCGCCCTGGTCACTTTCGTCACCGCCGGTGACCCGGGCTATGACACTTCGCTGGCGATCCTCAAAGGCTTGCCTGCCGCCGGTGCCGACGTGATCGAGCTGGGCATGCCCTTCACCGACCCGATGGCCGACGGCCCGGCTATTCAGCTGGCCAACATCCGCGCCCTGACCGCCAAGCAGAACCTGGCGAAAACCCTGCAGATGGTTCGTGAATTCCGCAAAGACAATCACGATACGCCGCTGGTGTTGATGGGCTACTTCAACCCGATCCACAAGTACGGTGTGCCGCAGTTCATCGCCGACGCCAAGGCAGCCGGGGTTGATGGCCTCATCGTGGTCGACATGCCGCCTGAGCATAACGCTGAGCTGTGCGACCCGGCCCAGGCTGCTGGTATCGACTTTATCCGCCTGACCACACCCACCACCGATGATGCGCGCCTGCCAACCGTACTCAATGGCAGCTCCGGTTTCGTGTATTACGTATCGGTGGCCGGCGTGACCGGCGCCGGTGCCGCCACCCTGGAGCACGTCGAAGAGGCCGTGACCCGCCTGCGTCGGCATACCGAACTGCCGATCAGCATCGGCTTCGGTATCCGCACGCCGGAACAGGCAGCGGCCATCGCACGCCTGGCGGACGGTGTGGTAGTGGGTTCGGCCCTGATCGATCACATCGCCACGGCCAAGAATGATCAGCAAGCAATCGATGGCGTTTTGAGCCTGTGCGCGGCGCTGTCGGAAGGTGTGCGTAACGCCCGTCAGTAAAGACTCTGTGGCGGTAGGATACGCATGGATCAAACCAGCGGATCAGTACCTCAGGTGACAAGACCAAGGGATTTCGAACCGCGTTCGAAATCCCTTTTTTATTCGTGCAGGACTCAGTTTCGCAGCCGAGGGGGTGCTGATCGCGATGGGGCACGGGCATCGTCGACGACCCGCTGGCCTGAGTTCTTCAGCTAGGCTTGAGAGGGTGACATTCCGTTACCCCCTCAACGCACTTCATGCCTATTGCCGTCTAACCGCCTCGCAAGCCATGTATTACTTGCCCTCCTGGTCGTTAAGTTAGCCGCATCAGAAGTCAGTCTTGGCTCCCAGGAGTACATCATGGCATTTGATCTCATCACCGCTTCAGACCGCCGCCATTCCACGCTGCAGAAAGGTTTCAACCTGCGCTGGCCGTTGGGCAACGTTCAGGGCCAGTCCTCGCCCAATGGGGCCGACCGCATCTACATCTGCCATAGCCCGCAAGGCATCATCGACGCCGCTGCTCAAGCCCTGGCCCAACCCAACGGGCGCATCACCGTGCGCAGCGGCGGCCATTGCTACGAAGGTTTCGTCGCCAACAAGATGCCTGACAGCCCCGATGAAATGCTGTCTATTCTGGACATCAGCCCGATGAACCAAGTGATCTACGATGCCAACGGCCAAATCGGTTCCGCGTTAATACCGACCCAGCCTGAGCGCTACAGCGTTCGCCTGGACGCCGGTAGCCAGAACTGGGACGTCTACGTCGCGCTCTACAAGCTGGCCAACAAGACCTTGCCTGGCGGCTCGTGTTACTCGGTCGGGCTGGGCGGGCATATTTGCGGAGGCGGTTACGGCTTGTTGTCGCGCAAGAATGGCCTGGTGTGCGACTGGCTGCACGGCGTCGACATGCTGGTCGCCAATTCCCTCGGCAGCGGGCTGGTGCCGGTGCATGTATCCCGCGACAGCACCGACCCCGACGAGCTCAGCCTGTTCGCCGCCTGCTGTGGGGCGGGGGGCGGGCAATTCGGCATCATCACCAGCTATTACTTCAAGGCATTGCCGGACGCCCCCAAAGAGGTGCTGTGGCTGGTACTGGAATGGGATTGGTCGGTGCTGACCAAAGCCGCACTCGACAGCCTGTTGACGGCCTACCAATCCTGGTTCACCAACAATCAAGGCAACACCGACACCTGGGGCCTGGCGACCAAACTCGAGATGCGCCACCGGCACACCGGCAATGTGACCTTGGGCATTCACTATGTGGACAAAAATGGGGAGCTGAACGACCGCGCTCCCTTCGACGATTTTGTCAGCAAAATGCTGGCTGCCATTGGCTTGCCTGCAACCGAATCCCTGGTTCCCTTTCATGTGACCCATCTGCCTCGGGGCGGCGCTACCGGGCGTGTCATCAACTCACTGGCAGCCGCCCGGGCAGTCGCGCAGCGCCTGGATTGGCTGGCATGCCAGCAAACCTTGAATGGTTCGGGGGATAACCAGCGGGGGCGCTACAAGTCAGCCTACCAAAAGGGCGTATTCACCCCTCAGGTACTGCAGGCTATCTGGGACACGCTGACGCTGGATGACCCCGATAACCACTTGACCCAAAGCCTGATCCAGATCCAGTCCTTTGGTGGTCGCATCAATCAACCGGACCCGGCAGTACGCCGGGAAACCTCAGCAGCACAGCGCTCTTCCTACTTGAAGTGGCAACCGCAATGTTATTGGCGCGATGCCGGCCAGGCTTCGGACCAGGCACACGCACGCTGGATCCAGGGGCTGTTTTTCAAGGCTTTCGCCAATGATCAGGGGGTGCCGGTGAATGCCGAGTTCGAAGGTTGCTACATCAACTACCCCGACCTCGACATGACGCACCTTGGCGGTGATCCGACCCATGCCAGGAACCCCCAGTGGTACAAGATTTTCTTTCCCGACCTCATTATTGAAAGCCGCCTGCGACGCACCAAACAGCGCTGGGACCCGCTGAATGTATTTCGTAACGAGATGTCGGTGCCGTAACTCATTCCACCGCAAAGGGCGACCTCAAGGTCGCCCTGTCCTACAACTCGATCCGCTCAACCTTACCCACCAGCAACACATAAGAAAGCGCCCCAAGCAATGCCAGCACCGCAATGTAGGTAATCGCCGGCGCAAATGAGTCACCACTGGCCAGGAAGCCAATCACGATCGGCGTGGCGATCGCCGACAGGTTGCCGATGAAGTTGAACACCCCGCCGGTCAAGCCCAGCAGGCGCGCCGGTGCCAGGGTCGAGACCAGCGACCAGGTGATCGACGCCAGGCCATTGCCGAAGAACGCCACCGCCAGGAAGGCGATGACCCACGCGGTGGAGTCGACATAGTTGGCCCCGATGATCGCCGTGGAAATCAACAGCCCGCCAATGATCGGCAACTTGCGCGCAAAACCCACTGACGCGCCCCGGCGAATCAGCCAGTCGGAAAAAATCCCGGAGCACAGTACGCCGACGAAGGCCGCGAGGAAGGGCAACGACGCCAGCAGACCGGACTTGATGAAGTCCATGCCGCGATATTTCACCAGGTAGGTCGGGAACCAGGTCAGGAAGAACCACAGCGTCGAGTTCAGGCAGAACTGCCCCAGGTAGATCCCCCAGAGTTTGCGCTTGCTCAGCACGATGCCCAGGTCGGCCCAACTGAACGGCGCCTTGACGGTTTTCGCCTGCATGTCCACCAGGCCGCCGCCCTCACGGATCAACGCGATTTCAGCCGCATTGGCGCCTTTGAAATCCTTCGGCTCGCGGTACACCGCATACCAGATCACCGCCCAGAGAATGCCCACGCCCCCCGTGACGACAAACACCATGTGCCAGCCGAAGGCGTGTTGCAGCCAGGCCAGTATCGGCGTGAGAAACGCCAGCCCGACAAATTGCCCGGAGGTGTAGACGCCAATGGCGGTCGCCCGCTCACGCTCGGGAAACCAGGTCGTGACCACACGGCTGTTGATCGGATAAGCCGGCGCTTCCAGCGCACCCACCGCCATGCGCAGCACGAACAGCGCGATGAAGCTTGCGGCAAAGCCCAGCATGACAGTGGCGATGGACCACAACAGCAACGCAGCCGTATACAGAATTCGCGGCGGCACCCGGTCCACCAGCCAACCGCCGGGAATCTGCATGGCGGCGTAGGTCCAGCCGAAGGCGGAGAAGATCAGCCCGACATGCACCGGGTCGATACCCAGCTCACTGGTCAGCGCCGGGGCGGCAATCGACAGGTTGCTGCGGTCGAGGTAGTTGATCACCACGGTGATGAACAACAACAGCATGATGAAGAAACGCTTTCTGCTGGGCGTGACTAAAGAAGCCTGTCCAGTAAAGGATTCAGGGTGCATGGGGTGCCTCTTTTTATGTTTGTTGAGGTCTGGCCTGACGGCCTGAAGAAACCGAATCAACTGTGGGAGGGGGCTTGCTCCCGATGGCGGCGCATCAGATTCAGATGTGCTGACTGACTCACCGCCATCGGGAGCAAGCCCCCACCCACATTTAGCTGGAAGTCACCACTCGGCAAAGCTGCCGTCGGCATGGCGCCAGATCGGATTGCGCCAGCGATGGCCGATAGCCGCGCGTTCGACCACATATTCCTCGTTGATCTCGATACCCAGGCCTGGCCCGTTGGGGATCTTCACGAAGCCCTGGTCATAGTCGAACACGCCCGGGTCGCGCACGTAGTCGAGCAGGTCATTGCTCTCGTTGTAGTGAATGCCCAGGCTTTGCTCCTGGATAAACGCGTTGTAGCACGCAGCGTCCAGTTGCAGGCACGCCGCCAGGGCAATCGGGCCCAGCGGGCAGTGCAGGGCAAGGGCCACGTCGTAGGCTTCGGCCATGTTGGCGATCTTGCGGGTTTCGGTGATGCCTCCGGCGTGGGACGCATCCGGCTGGATGATGTCGACATAGCCTTCGCTGAGCACACGCTTGAAGTCCCAGCGCGAGAACAGGCGCTCGCCCAGCGCGATCGGGGTGCTGGTCAGCGGTGCCAGTTCCTTGAGCGCTTCGTAGTTTTCACTGAGCACCGGCTCTTCGATAAACATCAGTTTGTACGGGTCGAGTTCCTTCATCAGCACCTTGGCCATGGGCTTGTGCACGCGGCCATGGAAGTCGACGCCAATGCCCACGTTAGGGCCGACCGCATCCCGCACAGCAGCAACGTTGGCCAAGGCCAGGTCGACTTTTTCGAAGCTGTCGACGAACTGCAACTCCTCGGTGCCGTTCATTTTCACTGCGGTAAAGCCACGCGCCACCGCCTCTTTCGCGGCACGGGCGGTATCGGCCGGGCGGTCGCCGCCGATCCATGAATACACGCGGATCTTGTCGCGCACCTGGCCACCGAGCAGGTCGCTGACGGACACGCCGAGGGCCTTGCCCTTGATGTCCCACAACGCCTGGTCGATACCGGCCAGCGCACTCATGTGCACCGCGCCGCCACGGTAGAAACCGCCGCGATAGAGCACGGTCCAGATGTCTTCGATATTGCGCGGGTCTTTTCCGATCAGGTAGTCGGACAGTTCTTCGACGGCCGCCGCCACGGTATGGGCGCGGCCTTCAACCACAGGCTCGCCCCAGCCGGTCACGCCTTGGTCGGTTTCGACCTTGAGGAAGCACCAGCGCGGCGGAACGATGTAGGTCGTCAGTTTGGTGATTTTCATCTGTTATCTCTCTTATAGATGCAGCGCCCGTGGGCGCGGAACTTGGAGTCAGCTCAGGCTGTTCCAGGCGGCGACATACGCCTGGGCGCGGCTCGCGACCTGATCCACCGTCATACCCGGCTTGAACAACCCGGAACCCAGGCCGAACCCTTTGGCGCCGGCATCGATGAACACCTGCATGTTGTCCGGGGTAATGCCGCCCACCGGCAGCAGCAACGTGCCCGTCGGCAAGACCGCCAGCCACGCCTTGATCACCGACGGGCCCATTTGCTCGGCCGGGAACAGCTTCAACACGTCGGCGCCTTCGGCCAGGGCGGCAAATGCTTCGGTCGGCGTGGCCACACCGGGCGACAGGAACAGGCCCGTCGCTTTCGCTGCGCGCAAGACCTTGGCATCGCTGTGGGGCATCACGATGACCTGGCCACCGGCGGCTTTCACTTGCTCGACCTGCTCCGGGGTCAACACCGTGCCCGCGCCGATCAGGCAATCGGCAGGCAGGCCATCGCGCAGCGTGCGGATGCTGGTGTAGGGGTCGGGCGAATTCAGCGGCACTTCGATGACACGAAACCCCGCCTGGTACAGCACCTGGCCGATCGCCAGGGCTTCGTCCGGTCGTACGCCACGCAGGATTGCGATCAAACCGTTGCGGGCGAGCGCTTGCTTGAGCATGTCAGGTCTCCAATGCAGGTTGAGTGAGCCCGGCGGCCACCGCCAGTTGCCACAGGCCACGCTCGGTGGCTTCCTGCGCCAGGCTGACGTGATCGAAGCCGCACAGGGCGAGGGCGCGTTGGTAGCAGGCGCAGAGGGCGGCGGCGCCGACCAGGATGATGGGTTGGTGTTTGGCGCCGACCGGCAGGCCGGCCAGTTCATGACCGATGAGCAAGCCGGACAGGTAGTCAGGCTGTTGTTCAGGCGACAATTCGCCGGTCAGCCCGAGCGTGCGCGCACTGAACAACGTCGACAGCACACCGCGTTGGCCATCTTTGGAGAGCGCCACCTGCACGCCCCGATCAAAAGCGTCGGCCTGGAAGTATTCGGATATTTGCTGGGTACGCCCAAGCAGGCTGTGTTTGCTCAACACCGCGAACAGCTCGCCGGTCATGAAGGTGTCGAAGTGGGTGATACGCCCCTCGACCACCTCGACCCATTTGGAATGGCTGCCGGGCAGGCCGATCAAAACATCGGCGCCTAGACCCTGCAGCACGCCCAGTACCTGGGTTTCTTCGCCACGCATCACATTGGGCAGACCGACCTGCTCAATCACGCCGGGGACGATATGCACGTCGATTCCACGCAAGCTGCGTACCCGATGCAGAGCATTGCCGAGGCTGGCAACGTCCACTGGCGTATTGCGATAGGCCGCCTCGCTCCAGCCCTGGGCGCTGCCGACCATGCCGCAAGCGATCACGGGCAGGTCGGGCCGGGCATCGAGCCAGTCACCACACGCCGCATCGAATGCCAATTCAAAACCATCACGGCAGTACACACCCGCGATATCCCGGGGCTCGCTGGGCAAATGCATGATGCCCCACGCCAGCGAGCGCTGCTCCAGCACCACGCCTGCGGGGCCGAGTTTATAAGCACGAAGGGAACTGGTGCCCCAATCGAGCGCGATCAATTGCGCCTGCATCGCTTCACCTGAATGAGTGGTGATGAAAAAAGCTGATGGGCGAATATAAACCTATGCTTGCGCACATCTCAATATATAAATATCAATCCCATATAGTGAGACAAGACGAGATAAATCCTACTCCGTTTGCGCTTTTTGCGGGGAGTGGAACAAGACGTTATCTGATAGGGGAAGTTAAAAAGCCGACAAGTCCAGTTCGCGCATCGCCCCCATCCAGATCGCATAGTCGGTGTGATCCTTCAGGTCATCGCCGGTTTCGGGGTGCAGGAACACCACCAGACCCTCGCGGTGCAAGGCCAACCACGGCAGCACCACACCGATGTACTCCGGCTCGAAAGCCAATTGGCAGCTCCAGTCCGGGTGCGGGCCCACCGGCCGTTCGTGCACTCGACCCATGCGTAACGGGAACAGCTTGGCCGCGTCTTCGCACAAGGTGCGCGCCTGCTCGATCGTACTGGCGTCGAAGTAGATATGGGCGTGATAGCCCTTGATACGTTGCATGATGAAATCCGCGTCCACTGTGCGCCGATCCTAGACCGCAATCGACGGCAGGGCCAGCCCGGTCAGGGACTGCGCGCTGCTGGCCTGCTCCGTCAGCAGCCAATCGACAAAGCGCTCGATCAACTGCCCCCGGCGTTTGCGCTGGGGCTGCACGACGTAATAACCGAAACGCGAGATCACCGTGTCGCTGATCGGCCGGCACAGCCAGTTCTGCTGCAATAGGTTATCCACCAAGTGGCGCCAGCCGATGGCTACACCCTGACCGGCAATGGCCGCCTGGATCAGCAGTGTGTAGTTGTCGAAACGCAACTGGCCGGGCGTGGGTGCCGTGGTGATCCCTAACTCGCGAAACACACCGCTCCAGTCGAACCACTGGCTGTTGTTCTCCTGACGCAGGTGCAGCAGGGGAAAATCCTGCAAATTCGCCAGGGTCAGCGCTGTGGTCTGCTCCTTGAGCCACTGCGGGCTACACACCGGGAACACTTCTTCGTTGAACAGCCACAAGCTGTCGCCCTGCTTGAAACGCCCGTCGCCGAACAACACCGCCACATCGATATCACTGCGCAAGGTGGCGTGGTTACGTTCGCTGGTGACCAGGCTGACATCGACCTGCGGGTTGGCCTGGTGGAAGCGGTGCAGGCGCGGCATCAGCCAGTAAGCGGCGAATGCGAAGTCGGTGGCCACTTGCAGCACTTCATGCTGGCCCTGCTGGGTGATCGCGCTCAGACCTTGGTTGATGGCCTGCAAGCCACCCTGGGCATGCTCGAACAGCAGGGCACCCGCGTCGGTCAATTCGATGCCACGGTAGATGCGATCAAACAGGCGAATCGACAGCTGTTCTTCGAGCCGCTTGATCTGCTGGCTGATGGCCGGTTGAGTGGTGCCCAACTCCATGGCGGCCGCCGTGAAGCTGCGATGTCGCGCCGCCGCTTCGAACACGCGCAACAGGTCGAGGGATAGATCACCGAGGGCTTCATACATTAGCTGTACTTATCCTAGACATTGTATTTCATGGGCTTTACCCAATTTTTCATGGGCTGCATGCTCATTCGCATAAACACCGCCTATGGAATGCCGAAGCCCCATGAAGCGCAAGAACATTCTTTTCATCATGGCCGATCAAATGGCCGCGCCACTGTTGCCGTTCTACGCACCGTCCCCGATCAAGCTGCCGAACCTGAGCCGCCTTGCCGCACAGGGTGTGGTGTTCGACGCCGCCTATTGCAACAGCCCGCTGTGTGCACCGTCGCGCTTCACCTTGGTCAGCGGCCAATTGCCGAGCAAGATCGGCGCCTACGACAATGCGGCGGATTTCCCCGCCGATGTACCGACGTATGCCCACTACCTGCGCCGCCTCGGCTACCGCACCGCGCTGTCGGGCAAGATGCATTTCTGTGGCCCCGACCAGTTGCATGGCTACGAAGAGCGCTTGACCAGCGACATCTACCCCGCCGACTACGGCTGGGCGGTGAACTGGGATGAGCCGGACGTGCGCCCCAGCTGGTACCACAACATGTCCTCGGTACTGCAAGCCGGTCCGTGTGTGCGCACCAACCAGCTCGACTTCGACGAAGAGGTGGTGTTCAAAGCCCAGCAATATCTGTACGACCATATCCGTGAGGACGGCGATCAGCCGTTCTGCCTGACGGTATCGATGACTCACCCGCACGACCCGTACACCATTCCCAAGCCGTTCTGGGAGCTGTACGACGATAGCCAAATCCCTTTGCCGACGACCCCGCCCCAGGCCGATCTCGACCCGCACTCCCAACGCCTGCTCAAAGTCTATGACCTGTGGGACAAGCCGCTGCCTGTGGATAAGATCCGCGATGCGCGGCGTGCTTATTTCGGTGCTTGCAGCTATATCGACAGCAATGTCGGCAAGCTCTTGCAGACCCTGGAAGACACCGGCCTGGCCGAGGATACGATCATCATCTTCTCCGGCGACCACGGCGACATGCTCGGCGAGCGCGGCCTCTGGTACAAAATGCATTGGTTTGAAATGGCCGCCCGCGTACCGTTGCTGGTCTGGGCACCGGGGCAATTCGCCGCCGGCCGCGTGGCCCACGCCGTGTCCACCGCCGACCTGCTGCCGACCCTGGTGGAGCTGGCCGGCGGCGAGCTGGACCCACGCCTGCCGCTGGACGGCCGCTCGCTGGTGCCGCATTTGCAAGGGCAGGGCGGGCACGACGAAGTGTTCGGCGAATACATGGCCGAAGGCACCATCAGCCCGCTGATGATGATCCGCCGTGGCGCCTACAAATTCATCTACAGCGAAGACGACCCTTGTCTGCTGTTCGATGTGCACAACGACCCGCACGAGCGGGAGAACCTCAGCCAGTCGCCGGAGCACCGCTCACGGTTCGAGACGTTCTTGAGCGAGGCGCGCGCCAAATGGGACATCCCGGCGATCCACCAACAGGTACTCGCCAGCCAACGCCGCCGTCGTCTGGTGTTTGAAGCCCTGACCCAGGGCAAGCTGAAGAGCTGGGATCACCAGCCACTGGTAGACGCCAGTCAGCAATACATGCGCAACCATATCGACCTCGACGACCTGGAGCGCAAGGCACGTTATCCACAACCCTGCCAAAACCAATAAAGACACAGAGGGAAGGCCATGCAAAAGCTAACGGTAGTACTGGGTATCCTGGCGCTCGCCAGCGCCAATGTATACGCAGACGCCAGTTGTGAAACGGTGAAAATGGCTGATCCCGGCTGGAGCGATATCGCCGCCACCAATGCCATCACCGGTTTTCTACTGACAGGCATGGGCTACAAACCCAAGGTCGACACCCTGGCGGTGCCGATCACGTTTGGCGGGCTCAAGGATGGCCAGGTGGATGTGTTCCTGGGCAACTGGATGCCGGCACAACAGGGCTTCTATGACAAATTCGTGGCCAATGGCGATGTGGTGCAACTGGCGAAAAACCTCGACGGCACCGAGTTCACCCTCGCGGTACCGGACTACGTGTGGGACGCCGGCGTGCATGACTTCAACGACCTGAACAAGTTTGCCGACAAGTTCGACAAGAAGATCTACGGCATCGGCTCCGGCGCGCCGGCGAATATCTCGTTGCAGGAGATCATCAAGAAGAACGACTTTGATCTGGGCCAATGGAAGCTGATCGAGTCCAGCGAACAGGCGATGCTCGCCGAGGTGTCACGCTCGGTCAAAAAACAGAAATTCGTCACCTTCCTCGGCTGGACGCCGCACCCGATGAACGTGCAATTGAAAATGCACTACCTCAAGGGCGGCGAGAAGTATTTTGGTGACACTGGCAGCGTGTATACCTTGACCCGCAAGGGTTACGCACAGGCGTGCCCGAATGTCGGGAAGCTGCTGACCAACCTGAGTTTCACCCAGGAGATGGAGAACAGCATCATGGCCGAGGTCGCCAACAACAAGGTCAGCAATGCCGATGCGGCGAAGGCGTGGATCAAGGCGAATCCAGCGGTGTTGGACAAGTGGCTCGACGGGGTGAAGACCACGGATGGCCAGGAGGCCCTGCCGGCTGTCAAAGCCAGGCTCTGACATCCGACGCGATCCAAGTGTGGGAGGGGCGGTGCGACGATTCGACTTGCTCCCTCCCACAGGGATCGGTGCCTGCTGATATTCTGCGCCAAACCTACAGACCGAGCCTTTCATGCCCCGGCCCAACCGCCACACACTTTTTCCCTTTCTCGCCTGGCTCCCGCGCCAAACCCGCGCCAGCGTGGGGCGAGATGCAGTCGTTGGCCTCAGCGGCGCAATCCTCGCCCTGCCACAGTCGATTGCCTACGCACTGATCGCCGGTCTCCCGCCCGAATATGGCCTGTACGCGGCAATCATCCCGGTACTGATCGCCTGTCTCTGGGGCTCCTCCTGGCACCTGATCTGCGGCCCTACGGCAGCGATTTCCATCGTGCTGTACGCCAGCATCAGCCCCTTGGCGATACCCGGATCGCAGGACTACATCACCTTGATCCTGCTGCTGACATTCCTGGCCGGCGTTTTCCAGTGGCTGCTGGGCATGCTGCGCTTCGGCGCACTGGTGAATTTCGTCTCTCATTCGGTGGTACTGGGTTTCACCCTGGGTGCCGCCGTGGTGATTGCCCTGGGCCAGTTGCCCAATCTGCTGGGCCTGGATTTGCCGAGCCAGGCCACGGCAATCAATAGCCTGCTGGCACTGATCGACCATGGCGGCGAGTGGGACCAGGCGTCACTGGCCCTGGGGCTGGGCACCTTGTTGGTGGGCGCGTTGCTCAAATACTGGGTGCCACGCTGGCCAACGCTGTTGATCGCCTTAGCCCTTGGCAGCCTGGCCGTCTGGCTGTGGCCGGCGATGTTCGGGCATGTGGCGCGGGTCAGTTCGTTTGTCGGCAAACTGCCGCCATTCAGCCCACTGCCGATGGACCTCGATCTGCTGCTGCGCCTGCTGCCCAGTGCCGTGGCGGTGGGCATGCTGGGGCTGGTGACCAGCCTGTCGATAGCCCGCTCCTTGTCGGCTCGTTCACAGCAATTGCTCGACGCCAACCAGGAAGTCCGCGCGCAGGGTTTATCCAACATTGTCGGCGGATTTTTCTCGGGCTACTTGTCAGCCGGTTCCTTTACCCGCTCCGGGCTCAGCTATGAAGCCGGCGCGTGCTCGCCGTTGGCGGGGGTGTTTTCCGCGCTGTGGGTGGCGCTGTTCGCGTTGTTCGGCGCCGCATTGATCGCCCACATCCCCATTCCGAGCATGGCCGCGAGCATTCTGTTGATTTGCTGGGGCCTGGTGGACCATCGCGGCATTCGTGCGTTGTTCCGGGTGAGCCGGGCCGAGTTTGTGGTGATGAGCCTGACCTGCGTCGCCACCTTGCTGCTGGAGCTGCAAACGGCGATTTATGCCGGGGTGCTGGCCTCGCTGTTTTTCTACCTCAAGCGCACCTCGCAACCGCGCGTCCAGCAGTGGCGTGACGGCGACGAAGATGTCCTGCGGGTAGGCGGCTCGATCTTCTTCGGCGCCAGCCATTACCTGCAAGTACGTCTGCAAAGTCTGCACGGCCAGCGGGTGGTCATCGAGGCGCAGCAGATCAACTTTATCGACTATTCCGGCGTGGAGATGCTGCACCAGGAGGCACGGCGATTGCGGGGCTTGGGACGCAGCTTGACCTTGCGCCGGGCCCGGCCGCAGGTGGTGGAAGAGTTGAAGAAACTGGAAGGGGCCGACAACTGCCCCCTCCAGTTCGAAGACTGAACGCAATTAAACATGTGGGAGGGGGCTTGCTCCCGATAGCGGTGGTTCAGCCAAGTCATTCTTGGCTGACACACTGCAATCGGGAGCAAGCCCCCTTCCACAGTAGCGGTGCCCACATCAGATTGGAGCTAGATGAGTTGGCGGCGTAGTTCAGCCAGCACCGGTGCCGAAGCCGGGCGCACACCGCGCCACAGGAAGAACGCTTCCGCCGCCTGCTCCACCAGCATGCCCAGGCCATCCATCGCCACGGCTGCACCTTGTTCAGCGGCCCAGCGACAGAACGCGGTCGGCTCCTTGGCGTACATCATGTCGTAGCAAAAGGTCTTGCCGGGTTCGATCAGGCTGCCGGCAATCGGTGGTACATCGCCTGACAGGCTGGCGGACGTGGCATTGATGATCAGGTCTACCGGCTCACGCAGCCAGTCGAAACCGCTGGCGGATACCGGGCCGAGATCGTCGAACAGCTCCGCGAGCAATTCGGCCTTTTCGACCGTACGGTTGGCGATGATCAACGAGGCCGGTTGTTCCGCCAGCAACGGCTCCAATGCCCCGCGGACTGCACCGCCGGCGCCCAGCAGCAGGACGCGCGCGCCTTTGAGCGTCAACCCGGCGTTTACCGTCAGGTCGCGCACCAAACCCGCGCCGTCGGTGTTGTCGCCCAGCAGGTTGCCGTCGGCCAACTTGCTCAAGGTGTTCACCGCACCGGCGCGTTGGGCGCGCTCGGTCAAGGTATCGGCCAGACGGTAGGCTTCTTCCTTGAACGGCACAGTGACGTTCGCACCCCGTCCTTGCACAAAGAACTCACGGGCACAGCCGGAGAAATCCTCCAGCGGTGCGAGCAAGGTGTTGTAATCCAGTTGCTCGCCGGTCTGCTCGGCAAACATACGGTGGATCAACGGCGATTTACTGTGGCCTATGGGGTTACCGAATACGACATACCGATCCATCAGACAGCCGCCTTGGGCGCAATCAGGCCAAGCCAGTCGCGGTCTTGCAGGAAGTAGTCGGTGAGCCGCGCTTCTTCACTGCCGGCTTCGGCTTTCCAGTCATAGCTCCAGCGCACTTGCGGCGGCAGCGACATCAGGATCGACTCGGTACGCCCACCCGACTGCAGGCCGAACAAGGTGCCACGGTCGTAGACGAGGTTGAATTCCACGTAGCGGCCGCGACGGAATTCCTGGAATTCGCGCTGTTGCTCGGTGTAGGGCATGGCCTTGCGGCGCTGTACGATCGGCAGGTAGGCATCGATGTAGGCATCGCCGATAGCGCGGATGAAGGCGAAGCAGGTGTCGAAGTCCCATTCGTTCAAGTCATCGAAGAACAGCCCGCCGATACCGCGCGGTTCGTTGCGATGCTTGATATGAAAATAGGTGTCGCACCAGGCTTTGTAGCGCGAGTACACCTGCGGGCCGAACGGCGCACAGGCCTGCTCGGCCACGCGATGCCAGTGGATGCAGTCTTCTTCGTTTCCATAGTAGGGCGTGAGGTCGAAGCCGCCACCGAACCACCATACCGGCTCTTCGCCGTCTTTTTCGGCAATGAAAAAGCGCACATTGGCGTGGGACGTCGGCACATGCGGGTTGTGCGGATGGATCACCAGCGACACCCCCAACGCCTCAAAGCCTCGCCCGGCCAGCTCAGGGCGATGGGCACTGGCAGAGGGTGGGAGGCCGCTGCCAAACACGTGGGAAAAGTTAACGCCGCCTTTTTCAATGACCGAACCGTCTGCAATCACACGGGTGCGACCGCCACCGCCGGCAGGCCGGGTCCAGGCGTCTTCGATAAAGCGAGTGTCCGTCTCGAAGGTTTCCAGGGCGCTGCAAATGCGGTCTTGCAGGTCGAGCAGGTAGGCTTTAACAGCCTCAGTGCGAGTAGTCATGGCATCACCTTGAATCGGGCAAAGCTACGCGAGGCCATCGGGCGTCGGCGGCAAATGGGCGCACAGGATAACACCGCACCCACGTGCGTCGCAGTTGACGAAGATCAAGCTTAGGAGTCCGATAGCAGGCCACGCGATTCGATCTCAAGGAGAAGTGCAGATGGCCAAACGTATCCAGTTCAGCGCCCATGGCGGTCCCGAAGTACTTGAATATGTCGACTACACGCCCGCAGAGCCGGGCCCGCAACAGGTTCGCGTGCGTAATGAGGCCATCGGCCTGAACTTCATCGACACCTATTTCCGCAGCGGCCTGTATGCGCCGCCAGCCTTGCCGTCGGGGCTGGGCGCCGAGGGTGCCGGGGTGGTCGACGCGGTCGGCAGTGAAGTCTCTCAATTCAAGGTCGGCGACCGTGTGGCGTATGGCAGCGGCCCATTGGGCGCCTACAGCCAACTGCATGTGTTGCCCGCGGCCAACCTGGTGCACCTGCCGGACGAGATCAGCTTTGAACAGGCTGCCGGTGCGATGCTCAAGGGCCTGACCGTGCAATACCTGCTGCGCCAGACCTATGAACTCAAAGGCGGCGAAACCATTCTGTTCCACGCCGCGGCCGGGGGCGTGGGCTCCCTGGCCTGCCAATGGGCCAAAGCCCTGGGCGTCAAGCTGATCGGTACCGTGAGCTCGCCGGAAAAAGCCGCCCTGGCCAAATCCCTCGGCGCCTGGGAAACCATCGACTACAGCAAGGAAAACGTCGCACAGCGCGTATTGGAATTGACCGACGGCAAGAAAGTACCGGTGGTATACGACGGTGTGGGTAAGGATACCTGGCTGACCTCACTGGACAGCGTGGCACCGCGTGGGTTGGTGGTGAGCTTCGGTAACGCGTCGGGCGCGGTCGATGGGGTGAACCTGGGGATCCTGGCGGCCAAGGGTTCGCTGTATGTGACCCGTCCGACACTGGCGACCTATGCCAACAACCCGGAGAACCTGCAGGCAATGGCCGATGATTTGTTCTCGATGATCAAGAGCGGCAAGGTCCGCATTGATATCAACCAGCGCTATTCGCTGGCTGAGGCGGCGAAAGCGCAAACGGAATTGTCGGGACGTCGCACGACGGGGTCGACCATTCTGTTGCCGTAAGACGATAGATCTGTAGAGGTTGTGAGGGCCTTATCGCGAGCAAGCCCGCTCCCACATTTTGATCGGATTCCAACTGAAGGAACGCGGTCAAGTGTGGGAGCGGGCTTGCTCGCGATGGTCACACCTCGGCCTCAGGACGGCCGCACCACCTCACCCGTCGCCAAATCACGAATCAGGCTCGGGTTCTTGCGCCCACCCAGGGCGCCACCCAGCACCACGTCCAGTTGGCCACGGAAATATTGCTCTACACGCAGCCGCGTGCGCGCCGCCGGGCGCCCCTGAGGGTTGGCCGATGTGGAAATCAACGGCCCCACCAGCGAGCACAAATCCCGCACCAGCGGATGGTCACTCACCCGTACCGCCACCGTGTCATGCACACCGGTCACCCATTCAGGCAGCAAGCCCTGGTGGGGCACCAGCCAGGTATTCGGCCCCGGCCAGGTACTGGCCATGCGTTCGATCCAGGTATCCGGGAAATCTTCAAAGAGAAAATCGAACTGGCGAATATTGTCCGCCACCAGGATCAGGCCCTTATCCACCGAGCGGTTCTTGATCGCCAGCAACCGGTCCACCGCTTCTTCGTTCCACGGGTCGCAGCCCAGGCCCCAGACCGCCTCGGTCGGATAGGCAATCACCGCGCCTGCGCGAATTTCTCGTGCGGCTTCCAGCACACGCCACCTGTTGACCATTGTTCACTCTCCGGATTAAAGCTCTGCGCAGTTTACCGATCTTCGTTACAAAACCTAGGGGCGCGCGAGCCAGCGGCCACTCTCGCAGATCACTTGGCCTTCGAGCTCCAACTCCGTCAGCGTCGCCAGCACTTGGGATAACGGCCGCCCGCTGGCAATCGCCAAGCCTTCGCTGGTATGAGGCGCGGCATGCAGCAACGCCACCAGCGGATGGGTGACCGGCATGGGGGCAGGACGGGACAGGGCCTGCCAACCGCGCAAACCTTCCAGAATATGCTCGATGGTTTCGACCAACACCGCGCCATCGCGGATCAACTGGTGACACCCCTTGGCACCCGGATGATGAATGGAGCCGGGGATCGCATACACCTCGCGTCCTTGCTCGGCCGCCAGCCGTGCGGTAATGAGCGAGCCGCTGGCCATGCTGGCTTCAACCACCAACACGCCCAGCGACAAGCCGCTGATGATCCGGTTGCGCCGGGGAAAATTACCCGCTTGCGGCGCCGCATCCAGCGGAAACTCGGAAATTACGGCACTGCCTTGGTCAATCATTGCCGCCGCGAGCTTTCGATGGCGCTGTGGATAAAAATTTTCCAGGCCCGTGCCCAGCACGCCGATGGTCTGGCCACCCACCTCCAATGCCGCCTGATGCGCCGCGCCGTCTATGCCCAGCGCCAAGCCGCTGGTGATAACAAAGCCCGCACTCGCCAGGCTGCGCGAAAACGCGGCGGCCGTGTCCATGCCGGGACGGGAAGCGCGACGGCTGCCGACCATCGCCAACTGGGGTTTTTCCAGGATTGCAGGGTCACCGGCAACGAACAGCAACGGGGGGGCATCGTCGATCTGGGCGAGTAGCGCGGGATACTCAGGCTGGTCCCACATCAGTAAATGCTGGGCCGGGCGGGCTAGCCAGGCCAAGGCAGCACTCGCGCCATCACGGATTTCAGGGCTGCGTCGAGCCTCGGCACTGATGGCCGGCAACCCGAGGGAACGCCAGGCACTGGCGGGCGCGCTGATGGCCTTTGAAGCGCCGCCGAACGCTTCGATCAAAATGCGAAAACGCTTGGGGCCCAGTTCCGGCAGCCTGTGCAAGCGTAGTCGGGCTTCCAGTTCGGCAGGCGAAATTTCATCACTGTTTATCGGATACATCTGATCATCCTTGACCGGAACAAGCTGTGGATAACTCTGTTGGTAACTTATTTAGCAGGCTATTTATTGCGTTGAATTGGCCGTCACGAAACGGTCCATCACCGCCAGTGAGCGCGAGGCACTCAGTACCAGGCCGTAACTGAGTTTTTCAAAGGTACGAAACACCAGCAGGGTGCCAGCACGCTCGTCAGGAAGTGGCGTCGGGGCGCCGGTGAGGATGTCGCGGACAGTGGAACCGCTCTTGATCACCGTGAGCAATTGGCCTTCGACCATGCCGTCGCGCCGGCCTTTATTCAGGGTGACGGCGTCCAGCACGCCAATCTGAGTGACGCCCTTGGGGATATCAATGATTTGCCCTTCGATAAAAGGCGCGGATACCCCAGCGTCCAGCCCTGCCGGCGCGACGGGGTGCTCAGCGCGTAGCAGACGGTCGCCTGGGCGGACTTCCTGGGTCACGCGCTGCACGGCCAGGGTGGTGAGATCACCGGCCGTCACAAAACGTGCGGTGCCGATGTCGTCGGCATTGATGCCCAGCAGTTCTTGAGTGTGCGGGTCGGTGTAGGTTTTACCGCGCCGGAAAATCCCATAGCTGGCCTGGGACGGGTCGAGAGCACCGCGGGCATGCACACGCTCGCCATGGGCGCCCAACACCCGCCCCGCCTCAGCCGCAACAATGTAGGGCGCCCGGTCCAGATCCTGGGGCGTATCGAGAATGCGGTTATGCAATAAGAAGCGCTGGATAGCCTGTTGCGTCGGTTGATCCAGGCGCTGTACAGGCTGGGGCAGCAGGGCCGTGGCGAACGGGGCCCACAGCAGCAAGACGAGTAGCGATTTCCTCATGGGGTCAATCTCCTTTATTATGTGCGTTCGCGTGAAATGCCATGGCCTGTGCGGCTTTTGAGCGTTTCACACCGGCTGTCTGGGTCCATCCCAACGCCGATTTGCCTCTACCTCACATGTGCAGCAATTACGCTTATGGCTATTTTGAACATCCTCGAATTCCCCGACTCGCGCCTGCGCACGATCGCCAAACCGGTGGCCGTAGTGGACGACAAGGTTCGTCAGTTGGTCGATGACATGTTTGAAACAATGTATGAAGCCCCGGGCATCGGCCTCGCCGCCACCCAGGTCAACGTGCATCAGCGCGTCGTGGTCATGGACCTGTCGGAAGATCGCAGCGAACCCCGGGTGTTCATCAACCCCGAGTTCGAACCCCTGACCGAAGAGATGGGCGAATACCAGGAAGGTTGCCTGTCGGTACCGGAGTTCTACGAAAACGTCGAACGCCCGCTACGCGTGAAGATCAAGGCCCTGGACCGTGATGGCAAGCCCTACGAGTTGATCGCCGATGGCCTGCTGGCGGTATGCATCCAGCATGAGTGCGACCACCTCAACGGCAAGCTGTTTGTCGATTACCTGTCCACGCTCAAGCGCGACCGAATCAAGAAGAAGCTGGAAAAAAAGCATCGCCAGCAAGCTTGATGCCCGTCTTCCAAAGGCTTGCTGCGGCAAGCCTTTTTCTTTTGTGACTGCTTTTAACCGAGAACTCCCATGACCGAGCCACTGCGCATTGTTTTTGCCGGCACTCCCGAATTCGCAGCCGAACACCTCAAGGCGCTGCTTGCCAGCCCTTATGACATCGTCGCGGTGTATACCCAGCCGGATCGTCCGGCCGGGCGCGGGCAAAAACTGATGCCAAGCCCGGTCAAGCAGTTGGCGCTGGAACACAACATCCCTGTGCTGCAACCACCCAGCCTGCGTAATGCCGAGGCTCAGGCCGAGTTGGCCGCACTGCAGCCGGACCTGTTGGTGGTCGTGGCCTATGGCTTGATCCTTCCACAAGCGGTGCTGGACATCCCCCGCCTGGGTTGCATCAACAGTCACGCCTCGTTGCTGCCACGCTGGCGCGGCGCAGCCCCCATCCAGCGGGCGGTTGAGGCGGGTGACCGCGAAAGCGGGGTGACCGTGATGCGCATGGAGGCGGGCCTGGATACCGGCCCGATGCTGCTCAAGGTCACCACCCCGATCACGGGCGAAGACACGGGCGGCAGCCTGCACGACCGTCTCGCCGAGCTGGGCCCGCCGGCGGTGATCCAGGCCATCGCCGGCCTCGCAGCCGGCACACTGCCAGGCGACGTACAGGATGACAGCCTGGCCACCTACGCCCATAAACTGAATAAAGACGAAGCGCGTATCGACTGGAGGCGCCCGGCCGTGGAACTGGAGCGCCTGGTGCGCGCCTTCAACCCGTGGCCGATCTGCCACAGCACGCTCAATGGCGAGGCCTTGAAAGTATTGGCCGCGACCTTGGCCGATGGCAAAGGCGCTCCCGGCGAAATCATCGGGGCCAGCAAAGACGGCCTGGTGGTGGCCTGCGGTGAACAGGCACTGTGCCTGACCCGTCTGCAATTGCCTGGCGGCAAAGCACTGAATTTCAGCGACTTGTTCAACAGCCGTCGTGAGAAATTTGCCCTCGGCACGGTTCTCGGGACGGTCGCCCAATGAACCCGCGTCTGGCCGCCGCCAAGGCCCTCGCCGCCGTTCTCAACGGCAAGGCTTCGTTGAACAGTTCGCTGCCCACTCAGTTGGACAAGGTTGAGGACCGCGATCGCGGTTTCACCCAAGACCTGGCATTTGGCACCGCCCGCTGGCAGCCGCGCTTGTCGGCACTGGCGGCCAAGCTACTGCAAAAGCCGTTCAAGGCCGCCGATGCGGATGTGGAGGCGCTGCTGCTGGTCGGCCTCTATCAGTTGCTCTATACCCGCGTGCCGGCCCATGCCGCCATCGGTGAAACCGTCGGTTGCGCCGACAAGCTGAAAAAGCCCTGGGCCAAGGCCCTGCTCAACGCCGTGCTGCGCCGCGCCCAGCGCGAGAGCGAAGCGCTGCTGGCCGAGCTGGAGCACGACCCGGTGGTGCGCACTGCTCACCCCCGCTGGCTGCAAAAAGCCCTGAAAGCCTTCTGGCCGCAGCAATGGGAAGCCATTTGCGCCGCCAACAATGCGCACCCGCCGATGATCCTGCGGGTCAACCGCCGTCATCACAGCCGTGATGCCTACCTGCAATTGCTGACCACGGCCGGCATCAACGCCACACCGTGCGTGTACAGCGTCGACGGTATCGTGCTGGAAGCCGCCACCGACGTACGCAGCCTGCCGGGCTTTGCCGAAGGCTGGATCAGCGTGCAGGACGAAGCCGCACAACTGGCCGCCGACCTGCTCGACCTGGCCCCCGGCCAACGCGTGCTCGACGCTTGCTGCGCACCGGGCGGCAAGACCTGCCACATCCTGGAAGTCGAAAAGGACCTGGCGGGTGTGGTCGCGGTCGACCTGGAAGCCAAGCGCCTGGTACGTGTGCGTGAAAACCTCGCACGCCTGGGCCTCAACGCCGACCTGATCGCTGCCGACGGCCGCGACACCGCCAGTTGGTGGGACGGCAAACCTTTCCAACGTATCCTGCTGGACGCGCCGTGTTCTGCCACCGGCGTCATCCGCCGTCATCCGGACATCAAGCTGACCCGCCAGCCCGACGACATCGAGGCCCTGGCTGTGCTGCAAGGCGAACTGCTCGACGCCTTGTGGCCGACCCTGGAAGTCGGCGGCATCCTGCTCTACGCCACCTGCTCTACCTTGCCCACCGAGAACACCGAGGTGATCCAGGCCTTCCTCGCCCGCACCAGCGGCGCGCGCGAACTGGACCTCGCCACGGCCGCCGGGATCAAGCAGCCCCACGGCCGCCAACTGCTCGCACAGGAAGGCGGCCACGATGGCTTCTACTACGCCAAACTGATCAAAATCGCCGCCGCACGCGGCTGAATGGTTTTAAGGGAGTGACCGGATGAAAATCATCATCCTTGGGGCAGGGCAGGTTGGCGGTACGCTGGCCGAACATTTGGCCAGCGAAGCCAACGACATCACGGTGGTCGACACCGACAGCGAACGCCTGCGCAACCTCGGCGACCGCCTGGACATCCGCACTGTGCAAGGCCGCGCGTCATTCCCGACGGTACTGCGCCAGGCCGGCGCCGACGATGCCGATATGCTGGTGGCCGTGACCAACAGTGACGAAACCAACATGGTTGCCTGCCAAGTCGCCCACACCCTGTTCCACACCCCGACCAAGATCGCCCGCGTGCGTGAAGCGGCCTACCTGACCCGTGCGGGGCTGTTCGACAACGACGCGATTCCGGTGGACGTGCTGATCAGCCCGGAACAGGTGGTCACCCACTACATCAAGCGCCTGATCGAGATACCCGGCGCCTTGCAGGTGATCGACTTCGCCGAAGGCAAGGCACAATTGGTGGCGGTGAAGGCTTACTACGGTGGCCCGCTGGTCGGCCAGCAACTGCGCCAGTTGCGCGAACACATGCCGAATGTGGAAACCCGCGTAGCGGCTATTTTCCGACGCGACCGGCCGATCCTGCCCCAGGGCGATACGGTGATCGAGGCTGACGACGAGGTATTTTTCATCGCAGCCAAGGCGAATATTCGCGCAGTGATGAGCGAAATGCGCCGGCTCGACGAGAGCTACAAACGCATCGTGATCGCAGGGGGTGGGCAGATTGGCGAACGCTTGGCGGAGGCGATTGAAAGCCGCTACCAAGTGAAGATCATCGAGATGAGCCCGACACGTTGCCGGTATTTGTCCGACACGCTCGACAGTACCGTGGTGCTGCAAGGCAGTGCCTCGGACCGCGACCTGCTGATGGAAGAAAACATTGCCGACGCGGATATCTTCCTGGCCCTGACCAACGATGACGAAGCCAACATCATGTCTTCCCTGCTGGCCAAGCGACTGGGCGCGAAGAAGGTGATGACCATCATCAACAACCCGGCCTATGTCGACCTGATTCAAGGGGGCGATATAGACATCGCCATCAGCCCGCAGCTGGCCACCATTGGCACCTTGCTCGCCCACGTGCGCCGTGGCGATATCGTCAGCGTGCACTCCCTGCGCCGGGGCGCGGCAGAGGCCATCGAGGCGATCGCCCACGGTGATGCGAAATCGAGCAAGGTGATCGGCAAGGCCATCCGCGATATCGGCCTGCCGCCGGGCACCACCATCGGCGCGATCATTCGTGATGAAGAAGTGATCATCGCCCATGACGACACGGTGATCGCCACGGGCGACCATGTGATTTTGTTCCTGGTGGATAAAAAGCATATCCGCGATGTGGAGAAGTTGTTCCACGTGGGGCTGAGCTTCTTCTGACGCAAAAGGAGTACACCGGCATGCTCGAATCCCTGGAGAAAATGCTCGCCAAGGGTGTCGATAATTCCCTGCTGCGCTTTGGCTTGGGCAAGGGTTACCTGGACCTGAAGGACAACGCCAAGGCAGCCGAACATTTACGCAAGTGCGTCGAGTTTGACCCGAAGTATTCGGCGGCGTGGAAGTTGCTGGGCAAGGCGCAGGCGGGATTGGGTGATATCGCTGCGGCGCGGCTGGCGTGGGAGAAAGGGATCGAAGCGGCCCAGACCCATGGCGACAAGCAGGCCGAGAAAGAGATGACGGTGTTCCTGAAGAAACTCGACCGTCAGCCCTGACCGGAATGAAATGTGGGAGGGGGCTTGCTCCCGATAGCAGTGTGTCAGCCAAGAATTCCTTAGCTGAACCACCGCTATCGGGAGCAAGCCCTCTCCCACATTGGGTTTTGTCTGAGTATTGAGCCAGTGGGGCCTAGTACCACCGCGCCTCGCCCGGCGGGCGCTTCTTGAAGCGCTTCATGCTCCACATGTACTGGCTCGGGTACGCGCCGACGTAACGCTCCACCACCTTGCTCATGGCCGCGCAGGACGTGGCGGTGTCGGTGCTGTACATGTCTTCCGGCGCCGCTTCCAGGATCACTTTGTAGCCTGAACCATCCGGCAGCCGCAGCGCATGCAGGAAGACACCTACGGCTTTGTGGCCTGCGAGCATGTTCGGCACAAACTTGCTGGTCAGCGCCTGGGTGGCGAAGAACGGCACGAAGATCCCTGCCGATTCGGCCGGCTCCGGGTCGGCGGGGATGCCGACCTGACCGCCTTTGCGCACTTCCTTGATCACGCTGAGAATGCCTTCCTTGGTCGACGCCGCCACACGGTTACCCAGTTGCACCCGCTGTTTTTGCAGGAGTTCATCCACCGCCTTGAGCTTCGGCGGGCGGTAGAAAATGATCGGTTTGCATTGGTTGCAATAGAAGTGATTGAGCACTTCCCAGTTGCCCAGGTGGCTGGTGATGCCCACCACGCCTTTGCCCGACGCCAGGGCTTGGTGCAGCACTTCCAGGCCTTCGACTTCGCGCACCAGGTCGATGGAGCGCTGGGCCGGCCAGATCCAGGCACAGGCGCTTTCGGTCAGGGACTTGCCGATATCCATCAGGCTCTGGCCGACCAGCCGCTCGCGAGCGGCCGGGTCCATGTCCGGGAAGCACTTGGAGAGGTTGATCCGCACCGTGTCGCGAGAGCGGTTGGGGGTTTTCCACATGATCCAGCCAATCGCCGTGCCGACGGCTTGAACGGCGCGCCAAGGCAGCAGGGCAAACAACCGGAGAGCGCCTACCAGCAAGGCGCCTTTAAACTTTTCCACAGGTCACTCCTGATCGTGTGTGGTGCGCAAAGCGGGCATTCTAACCGGCGTTGGCCAACTGCGCGTAACGGTCACAGTCCTGGGTATGGTCCATGACCATGCCGCTGGCCTGCATGAACGCATAGCAGATGGTCGGCCCGACGAAGGTGAACCCGGCCTTTTTCAGGGCCTTGCTCATGGCTTCGGCCTCGGGGGTAATTGCCGGGACTTCGCTGCGGTCCTTGAAGTGATTGACCTTGGGCACGCCGCCAACGAAGGACCAGAGCCACCCCACCGGGTCTTCCAGGGCCAGCCAGGCAGCGGCATTGCGCCGGGTGGCGTTGAGCTTCAAGCGATTGCGCACGATACCCGGATCGAGCATCAAGGCTTCTATTTCAGCATCGGTCAGTTTCGCCAATCGTTGCGCATCGAAACCGAACAACACCTTCCGATAATGCTCGCGTTTGCGTAAAACAGTGATCCAGGACAGGCCCGCCTGGAACCCTTCGAGCAAAAGCAACTCGAACAAACCCTGCGCATCGCGCAGCGGCGTTCCCCACTCCTGATCGTGATATGCCATGTACAGCGGATCTTCAGAACACCAAAAGCAGCGTGGCATAAGGCTCCAGGGGGTGGTAGCAGGGCCGAATCGGGTATACTCCCGCTCTTTAAATCGCAGCCCAAGTAACAGGTGAATTTCGTGAGCCAGCCTACGCCAGCCGTGCGTACCTTCCAAGACTTGATCCTCGCCCTCCAGCAATACTGGGCCGAGCAAGGTTGTGTGGTACTTCAGCCCTACGATATGGAAGTAGGCGCCGGCACTTTCCACACCGCCACATTCCTGCGGGCCATCGGCCCGGAAACCTGGAACGCCGCTTATGTGCAGCCCAGTCGTCGCCCGACTGACGGCCGCTACGGCGAAAACCCCAACCGCCTGCAGCACTACTACCAGTTCCAGGTGGTCTTGAAGCCGAACCCGGACAATTTCCAGGAGCTGTACCTGGGCTCGTTGAAACATGTCGGCCTGGACCCTCTGGTCCACGATATCCGTTTCGTCGAAGACAACTGGGAGTCGCCGACCCTGGGCGCCTGGGGCCTGGGCTGGGAAGTGTGGCTCAACGGCATGGAAGTGACGCAGTTCACCTACTTCCAGCAAGCGGGCGGCATCGAGTGCTACCCGGTGACCGGCGAAATCACCTACGGCCTTGAGCGCCTGGCCATGTACCTGCAGGGCGTGGACTCGGTCTACGACCTGGTGTGGGCAGACGGCCCGTTCGGCAAAGTGACCTACGGCGATGTGTTCCATCAGAACGAGGTGGAGCAGTCCACCTACAACTTCGAACACGCCAACGTCGACAAGCTGTTCGAACTGTTCGACTTCTATGAAAGCGAAGCCAAGCGCCTGATCGAACTCGACCAGCCGCTGCCGTTGCCAAGCTATGAAATGGTGTTGAAGGCCTCCCATACCTTCAACCTGCTCGACGCCCGCCGTGCCATCTCGGTAACCGCGCGTCAGCAATACATCCTGCGTGTCCGCACCCTGGCGCGTTCCGTCGCCCAAGCCTACCTGCTGGCACGCGCCAAGCTGGGCTTCCCGATGGCAACCCCGGATTTGCGTGATGAAGTGTTGGCTAAGCTGGAGGCTGCACAATGAGTGCTCAAGATTTCCTGGTTGAACTGGGCACCGAAGAGCTGCCACCCAAGGCACTCAATACCCTGGCCGACGCCTTCCTGGCCGGTATCGAAAAAGGCCTGCAAACCGCCGGCCTGAAGTTCGAAGCGAAGAAAGTCTACGCCGCGCCACGCCGCCTGGCCGTGTTGCTGACCGCCCTGGAAACCCAGCAGCCGGACCGCAGCATCAACCTTGACGGCCCACCGCGCCAGGCCGCTTTCGACGCCGAAGGCAACCCGACCCAGGCCGCCCTTGGTTTTGCCAAGAAGTGTGGCGTGGAGCTGAGCGATATCGACCAGAGCGGCCCGAAACTGCGCTTCAGCCAAGTCATCACCGGCAAGCCGACCGCAAGCCTGCTGCCGACCATCGTCGAAGATTCGCTGAACGACCTGCCGATCCCCAAGCGCATGCGCTGGGGTGCGCGCAAAGAAGAATTCGTACGCCCGACCCAGTGGCTGGTCATGCTGCTCGGTGACCAGGTCATCGACTGCACCATCCTCGCCCAGAAAGCGGGCCGCGACTCCCGTGGTCACCGCTTCCACCATCCAGAAGCCGTGCGCATTACGTCGCCGGCCAACTACCTCAACGACCTGCGTGCCGCCTACGTGCTGGCCGATGCCAACGAGCGTCGCGAGCTGATCAGCAAACGCACCGAAGAGCTGGCTCGCCTGCAGGAAGGCACCGCCATCGTGCCGCCAAGCCTGCTCGATGAAGTGACCGCCCTGGTTGAATGGCCGGTGCCGCTGGTGTGCTCGTTCGAGGAACGTTTCCTCGAGGTGCCGCAAGAAGCGCTGATCACCACCATGCAGGACAACCAGAAGTACTTCTGCCTGCTGGACGTGGACGGCAAGTTGCTGCCGCGCTTCATCACCGTGGCCAACATCGAGAGCAAGGACCCGCAGCAGATCATCGCCGGTAACGAAAAAGTCGTTCGCCCGCGCCTGACCGACGCCGAGTTCTTCTTCAAGCAAGACAAGAAGCAGAAGCTCGAAGACTTCAACCTGCGCCTGCAGAACGTGGTGTTCCAGGAAAAACTCGGCAGCGTCTACGACAAGGCCGTACGCGTTTCCAAGCTGGCCGCCTACATTGCGCCACGTATCGGCGGTGATGCTGCACGGGCTGCGCGTGCGGGCCTGCTGTCCAAGTGCGACCTGGCCACCGAGATGGTTGGCGAGTTCCCCGAGATGCAAGGCGTCGCCGGTTACTACTACGCCCTCAACGACGGCGAGCCGGAGGATGTGGCCCTGGCACTGAACGAGCAGTACATGCCGCGCGGTGCCGGTGCCGAGCTGCCAAGCACCCTGACCGGTGCGGCCGTGGCCATCGCCGACAAGCTGGACACCCTCGTCGGTATCTTCGGTATCGGCATGTTGCCCACCGGCAGCAAAGACCCGTATGCCCTGCGCCGTGCGGCCCTGGGCGTGCTGCGTATCCTGATCGACAAGAAGCTGGACCTCGACCTGACCCAGGCCGTGGTGTTCGCGGTCGGCCAGTTCGGTGCCAAGGTCAAGCAAGCCGGCCTGGCCGAGCAAGTGCTGGAGTTTGTGTTCGACCGCCTGCGTGCGCGTTACGAAGACGAAGGCGTGGATGTTTCCGTCTACCTGTCGGTACGTGCCCTGCAACCGGGTTCGGCGCTGGACTTCGACCAACGCGTGCAAGCCGTACAGGCGTTCCGCAAGCTGCCGGAGGCCGATGCCCTGGCCGCCGTGAACAAGCGCGTATCGAACCTGCTGAGCAAGGCCGAAGGCTTGGGCAACGCCGAAGTCGACCCGGGCCTGTTTGCCGATGCCAAGGAGTTCTCGCTGAACTCGGCCATCGCCAAGGCGGAGAACGCGGTGAAGCCGCTGATCGCCGAGCGTAACTACGCCGAAGCGTTGGCGCGCCTGGCGAGCTTGCGTGAGCCGGTGGATGCGTTCTTCGAAGCGGTGATGGTCAATGCCGAAGAGGCCGGCGTGCGGAAAAACCGCTACGCCATGCTGGCGCGCCTGCGCGGCTTGTTCATCGGCATCGCTGATATTTCCACACTGAGCTGACTATGTTGAAACTGCTGATTCTCGATCGGGACGGGGTGATCAACTACGACTCCGACGCTTACATCAAGTCGGTGGAGGAGTGGGTTCCACTGCCCGGCTCGATCGAGGCCATCGCGCAGTTGAGCAAAGCCGGCTGGACGGTGGCCATCGCCACCAACCAGTCCGGCATTGCCCGTGGCTACTACGACATCGCGACCCTGGACGCCATGCATGCGCGCTTGCGCACGTTGGTCGCCGAGCAGGGGGGTGAGGTGGGGCTGGTGGTGTACTGCCCCCACGGGCCGGACGAGGGCTGCGATTGCCGCAAACCCAAGCCTGGCATGTTGAAAACCATTGCAGAACATTACAAGGTGCCCTTGGCTGGGCTATGGTTCGTCGGGGACAGCCTCGGTGACCTGGAGGCGGCCAAAGCCGTCGACTCTCAGCCAGTTTTGGTTAAGACCGGGAAAGGCGAAAAGACCCAGGCGAAAAACCTGCCGGTAGGCACTTTGATTTTTGACGATCTGGCGGCGGTTGCCGCAGAACTTATCAACAACTAGCCGCCCTCGACTTCCTGGCCAAGGACTGTTCGGGAGTGCGCTTTTAACAGGCGGGCCGTGTCCCGCAACGGTAAATGCCGCCATGTCGATCTTGCAGGCCATCAGAACCTTTTTCTTTTACCTGCTGCTGGGCACCAGTTCGTTTCTCTGGTGCACCCTGAGCTTTTTTATTGCGCCTTTCTTGCCGTTCAAGGCGCGTTATCGCTTTATCAACGTCTATTGGTGCCGCTGCGCGTTGTGGCTGACCCGGGTATTCCTCAACATCCGTTTCGAGGTCAAGGGCGCTGAAAACGTCCCGGACCAGCCCTGCGTGATTCTGTCGAACCACCAGAGCACGTGGGAGACGTTCTTCCTGTCAGCCTACTTCTCGCCATTGAGCCAGGTGCTCAAGCGTGAGTTACTGTACGTGCCGTTCTTCGGCTGGGCCATGGCCATGCTGCGGCCCATCGCCATTGACCGTGACAACCCCAAGGCGGCGCTCAAGCACGTGGCCAAAAAAGGCGACGAATTGCTCAAGGACGGCGTCTGGGTGTTGATCTTCCCAGAAGGCACTCGGGTGCCCTACGGCACCGTAGGCAAATTCTCACGAGGTGGTACCGCGCTGGCGGTCAACGCGAACCTGCCGGTTTTGCCAATCGCCCACAACGCCGGCAAGTTCTGGCCAAAGACGGGTTGGGCAAAACGCGAGGGCACCATCACCGTGGTGATTGGTGAGCCGATGTACGCCGAAGGTGAAGGACCGCGTGCCATTGCTGCGCTGAATGATCGCGCTGCCGCGTGGAACGAGGCACAACAGCGAGCCATGGGTTCGCTGCCTCCGGAGCCGGTTGTGGTCGAAACACCGGCGGTGTGAGCTTCTGTGGATAACCTGTGTACGGTTTGTTGGCGAATTGGTGATTTTAAAACCTAACGAACTGATTTTATTACATATTTCTTGATCTTATAAAATCTCGAAAAACGTGCATAAGTTTTTTCAGCCAAAAAAACCGGTCCTTGTGACCGGTTTTTTATGCACAACGTAAAAGTACGTTTTTATTCATCCAAGAGTGGCAGGGAAAGGATGAAGGTAGAGCCTTTTTCCAACTCGCTTTCACACCGGATACGACCACCATGACGCTCGATCACGGCTTTGACCATGGTCAGGCCCAACCCCAACCCTTCGCTGCCCTGGGCCGAATCAAAGCGCCGGTACTGGTTGAACAGCTCGGGTAAGTCTTCAGGCGCAATACCCGGCCCCTGATCGCTGATGCGGCACTCCAGAACACCTTGCCCACTGCTGTGGCTCAACCTGACGGTGGTGCCGGACGGCGAGTACTTGATGGCGTTCTCCAGCACATTAAACAACGCTCGAGTGAGCAGTGATTGATCTGCCGACACCATGGCCTCATCGGCTTCATCCAGGTCGTGGACAAGGTGGATGCCCTTGAGCTGGGCGAGCAACGCCACCTGGTCAAAGGCGTCCATCACCAGCATGGCGAACAGCGTGGGCTGGAACTGATAGCCGTCGGCTTCGGCCTTGGCCAATTGCACAAAGGATTCCGTGAGGCTCAAGGCTCGCTTCACTTGTTGTTCGATTTGAGCAAACACCGGTGACTCGCCGTTGTGCACATCCAGCAGGGCCAATATTGCCGAATGCGGCGCACGCAGGTCGTGGGACAAAAAGCGCAACATCGTCTCGCGGTGTTGCTGGGCCTCGCGCTCCTTGCTCAGGTCGGTCAGGCTCAGCAGCCAGCCGAGGGCGATGTCGCCTTCAGCTGGCAGCAAGGGTGCGAGCTCCATGCGCAAGCTGCGTTGGTGGATGTCACGGAATTCAACAAGCTCCAACGCCGAGAGGGCAGGGCGAACGCCGTTGTGCAGCGGTGGATAACCCAAATCAGCGAGCTGTTCGATCAGATTGGCGCTGACCAGATCGCTACCGAACACCTCACGGGCGATGCGATTGGCCAGCAGTATGGTGCCTTGGGGATCGGTAATCAGCGTTGCCACCGGCAGGCACTCCAGACCATCGGCCATGAAACGGCGCGTATCACGTGTGCGGCTGACCGCCTGCTCCAAGGCAAAGATCCGCGCCTGTAACATATCCCCTTTGCTTGCGGGGGCGCGACGACGTTCGGGGAGAACCTTGGGTTCGTGATCCAGGCGCGCCAGTTCCCAGCCGAAATAAGCGAGGATCACGCTGAGACGACGCCAGTTCCAGATCAGGTAGCTGAGCAGCAAACCGATCAGACACGCCGCCGGCGGCCACCAGTGCCCCATGCGCAGCAGCAGCCATGCCCCCAGCAGAGCGCCAGCCATGCACCCCAGCGTCATCCACAAGGCGTACCGGGGCCGATACAGCAGCAGGCCCAGTAACACGGCCACCAACGAGGTCGCTATCAACGCGGCGAGCCAACCGGGCAGCTCGACAATGCTGCGCTCTTGCAGCAAGCCGTTGAGGACGTTGGCCTGGATCTCCACACCCGCCGTGGTGCCCGCAATCGACGACAGCGGGGTGACAAAACGATCGCCCATTCCAGAGGCGGTGGCCCCCACCAGGATCAGGCGATTGCGCAGCCGTTCAGGGGCAACTTCACCCCGTAACAGGCTGGCGTAGGAGACACTCGGAAAATGGGTATGGGCCGCGATGAACGGGATGCGTATAGCGTAGTCCCGATGCCACTGCGCGCTGGTTTGCGCCAGCGGCTCGCCAGGCATCTCAGACGGTTGGCCGCTTAATGTGTAGGCCAGCCACGCCAATTGCGGTGTGGTAGCACCGGGCGGGCCTTCGCGCAGGTAGAGGCTACGAACCACGCCATCGCTATCCGCTTCAACGTTGATATGCCCAAGGCCCTTGGCGCATTTGAGCAGGGGCAAGAGTTGCGGGTCCGGCTCGCTATAGGTGGCGGCGCCTTCACGCAATAACGGCAATACCACGTTACCTGCGTTGCAAATCGCATCCGCCAGGCGTCGATCATTGGCGGGTACGCCTGGCTCGCTGAAGATCACATCGAACAGGATCGCCGACGGTTGTGCGTCACTCAGGCGGTCGATCAGGTCGGCGTGCAGGCTGCGCGGCCAGGGCCATCGGCCCAGCGCTTTGACGCTCTGATCATCAATCGTCACCAACAAGATGCGCGGGTCCACCGGCAGAGGGGCCAGGCGGCGAAGGCTGTCGTACAACGGGTTGTTCAGCGCCAGCCCCGGGCTGAGGGACAGGTAGGCGGTGATCGGCAATAGCAGCAGACCTATCCACAACCATTCCCGAACCAGGCCGTGGAATAAACGCTGGGCATGGGTAGGCTGGCGTTTCTCGGCCTTGCGCCAGAGCATCATCGGTCAGCCACCGGATGCCTGCGCCTGGGTGGCGGGTGGGTAGTAGAAGATGTCATAAACCCCGGTTTCTCCCTCCAGGCCGTGCTCATCGTAGGCCGACAAACGCACGTGATAGAACGACGCTTTGAGCCCAGTGAAGCTCATTTTCGGCTCGCTGGAAAAGTTTTGCTGCTTGATGTTCAGGAAGGCGCTATCCGTGGCAACTTGCGCACGATAACGCTGCGCCCCCGGTAATGGTCGCAGGTACAAATGCCACACCGGCGCGTCGCCTTTCTGGCCGTCCTGGCCAACCAACACCGGCGCCGGCAGAAGCTCCACCGGCTTGAGTTCACCCTGTCTGGTGAACAACAGTCCCTGACGCGCATCCACCTTCACTTCGCCGTCGACAGGACCGGTGACCCGCTTTGTTTTCACATCACGGTTGACCGCGACCTGACCGTTGAGCACCTCCAATACCGATTGCTCACCTTCATCGCGTACTCGAAAGTGCGTACCGCGTACCCCCAGCACTCCCACGGGAGTCACGATCTGGAACCGATCAGAGGCGCTGTCCCGCTTGATCACATAGGCTTCAGCCTGGCCTTGTTCAAGAACGACCTGGGGAATCGACAGCGGTTGCACCGAGCGCAAATGCACCTGCGAATGGGAAGGCAGCACCACTCTCGAACCGTCGCCGAACAACAGGCTGGTGAACGCCGATTCCGAGGTTCTGACGCCTTCTTGCTCATCGATGGTCATGCCTTCTTGCAGAGGGTGCGCCTTGCCCTGGCTGTCCAGCTTCCAGGCGTCCCCTGTCAAATGCAGGACAACCGCCGGCAGCGGCTGGGCACGACAGACAAAATGATCATCGATGTAGGCGGCACGAGGCGACGCACAAACAGGCAGGGCGACCATGGCCATGACCAGGAACGAGGGGAGTGTCCCGTACCCGCTGCGGGGAGAAAAACTCAGGGTGCTTATCGACATGGGGCTTCCATAGTGCGTCTCACAAAAACGCGCAGGTTTTACGCACGTTACACATGCGTCGGCTGATCCTTTTCCTCAGGAGCAGGAGCCGGTATCTTTCCCACATTGGTACTGAAAATTTTCAATGAGTTAACGGCTCTTTGCTATCAGCGTACCGATTGATCCACAGGGTGTTGCGTCTGGCCACAATTATTCAGATTCAACACCAGGTATTTGCTCTGTACGAAATCGCTGTCGAACAGGCCATCGACGGCCGCTATTTTAGTTGAAAGGACCCACCCATGCGTGTCGCAATACTGGATGACGAGCCTGCCGAACTACGCCGGGTTGAACAGACACTGCGACAGATCCCCAGCACTGCGGAACAGCCGTGGTCCCTGCATTTCTTTGAGCGCGGTGAAGACCTTTTGCGCCAGTTACGCCGGGAAACCTTCGATCTGCTGATACTCGATTGGCAACTGCCTGATATCAGCGGCATCGCCCTGTTGCGCTGGACCCGAGAACACATGGAGGTCCCCCCTGCGGTCATCATGCTGACCAGCCGGGACGCAGAGAGCGACATCGTCACGGCACTCAACAGCGGGGCCGATGACTACGTCAGCAAACCCTTCCGCCCCAATGAGCTCAAAGCACGGGTCAGTGCGGTGCTACGCCGTCATGGTTTGCAAAAGCCCGCCACCAGCGAGCTGCAAAGTTTCAATGACCTGACCTTTGACGATGCCGAGTTGACCGTTACCCGTGCGGGTAAACCGATCAATCTGACCGAGAGGGAGTATCGATTGGCCAGTTGCTTGTTCGCCAACCTGGCGCGGCCGCTGTCTCGCGAGTACCTGTATGAACGGTTCTGGACCCATGAGGAAATGGTGTCCTCCCGCCCGCTGGATACGCATATCTATCGTTTGCGTAACAAGCTGGGGCTGACGGCGGATCGAGGCTGGCAGTTGCTGACAATCTATGGGTATGGGTATCGGTTGGAAAGTGTGGCGACGACCACGTCGGACTAAGACCGGCTATGTTCCACGTGGAGCATTTTAAAAATACATCCCCGCAGCAATAAAAAAGGCCAACGCATAGCGTTGGCCTTTTGCTTTAGCGCGTAGGCTTGATCAGAAGTCCAAGTTGGACACCGCCAAGGCATTGCTCTCGATGAAGTCACGGCGAGGCTCGACCGCATCACCCATGAGGGTGTTGAAGATCTGGTCTGCGCCAATGGCGTCTTCAATGGTCACGCGCAGCATGCGACGCTGGCTTGGGTCCATGGTGGTTTCCCACAGCTGATCCGGGTTCATCTCGCCCAGACCTTTGTATCGCTGGATGGTATGACGCTTGGTGCTTTCAGCCATCAGCCAGTCGAGGGCTTCCTTGAATTCCTTGACGGGCTTCTTGCGTTCGCCACGCTGGATGTAAGCGCCTTCGTCCAACAGAGTGCTCAGTTGAGCGCCCAGGGTAACCACCGTCTTGTAGTCATTGCTGCCGAAGAAGTCGCGGTTGAAGGTGACGTAGTTGGACAGGCCGTGGGAGATCAGTTCGACCTCGGGCAACCACACGCCACGTTCACGATCTTCACGCAGGCTGGCTTTGTAGACCAGGCCGGATTTCTCGACGGTACGCAAGCGCACTTCGTATTGAGCCAACCATTCCTGCATGGCCGCGTGATCACCCAACTGCTCCAGGCTGACCGCCGGCAGGTAGATGAAGTGCTCGGTCAGTTCCTGAGGGTACAGGCGCGACAGACGCTTGAGGGTCTTCATCACCATGCGGAAGTCGTTAACCAGACGCTCCAGTGCCTCACCGGAGATACCCGGCGCCTCGTCGTTCAAGTGCAGGCTGGCATCTTCCAGGGCCGACTGCGTCATGTACTCTTCCATGGCGTCGTCGTCTTTGATGTATTGCTCTTGCTTGCCCTTTTTCACTTTGTACAACGGCGGTTGGGCGATGTAGATGTAGCCGCGCTCGATCAGCTCCGGCAACTGACGGAAGAAGAAAGTCAGCAGCAGGGTACGGATGTGCGAACCGTCGACGTCAGCATCGGTCATGATGATGATGTTGTGGTAGCGCAGCTTGTCGATGTTGTACTCGTCACGACCGATGCCGCAGCCCAGTGCCGTGATCAAGGTGCCGACTTCCTGGGAAGAAATCATCTTGTCGAAACGGGCTTTCTCGACGTTGAGGATCTTGCCCTTCAACGGCAGGATGGCCTGGGTACGACGGTTACGACCCTGCTTGGCGGAGCCGCCAGCAGAGTCACCTTCCACCAGGTACAGTTCGGAGAGGGCAGGGTCCTTCTCCTGGCAGTCCGCGAGTTTGCCTGGCAAGCCGGCAATATCCAGCGCGCCTTTGCGGCGGGTCATCTCACGGGCTTTACGTGCTGCTTCACGGGCACGTGCGGCGTCGATCATCTTGCCGACTACCAGCTTGGCTTCGTTCGGGTTTTCCAACAGGAAGTCGGAGAAGTACTTGCCCATCTCCTGTTCCACTGCGGTCTTCACTTCGGAGGACACCAGTTTGTCTTTGGTCTGGGAGCTGAACTTGGGGTCCGGTACTTTAACCGAGATGATCGCGGTCAAGCCTTCACGCGCATCGTCACCGGTGGTGGCGACTTTGTGCTTCTTCGCCAGGCCCTCGGCCTCGATGTAGGTGTTCAGGTTACGCGTCAGTGCGGAACGGAAACCCACCAGGTGAGTACCGCCATCGCGCTGTGGAATGTTGTTGGTGAAGCACAACAGGTTCTCGTTGAAGCTGTCGTTCCACTGCAGGGCGATTTCCACGCCGATGCCGTCTTCACGCTGGATGTTGAAGTGGAACACCTGGTTGACCGCAGTCTTGTTGGTGTTCAGGTATTCAACGAAGGCACGCAGGCCACCTTCGTACTTGAACAGTTCTTCCTTGCCGCTGCGCTCGTCCTTGAGGACGATACCCACACCGGAGTTAAGGAAGGACAGCTCACGAATACGCTTGGCGAGGATATCCCAGCTGAAGTGGATATTCTTGAACGTCTCGCTGGAAGCCTTGAAGTGAATCTGGGTACCGGTGGTTTCACTGTCACCCACGATCGCCATGGGTGCCTGAGGCACGCCATGCACGTAGGTTTGCTCCCAGATTTTGCCGCTGCGGCGAACGGTCAACACCAGCTCTTCCGAGAGGGCGTTTACTACCGAAACACCTACGCCGTGCAAGCCGCCAGACACTTTATAGGAGTTATCGTCGAACTTACCGCCAGCGTGGAGCACGGTCATGATGACCTCGGCCGCCGAAACGCCCTCTTCTTTATGCACATCAACCGGAATGCCGCGACCATTGTCGCGCACAGTGATGGATTCATCCGGGTGGATGATGATGCTGATGTCGTCGCAGTGACCGGCCAGCGCTTCGTCGATGGAGTTGTCGACCACCTCGAACACCATGTGGTGCAGACCGCTACCATCATCGGTGTCGCCGATGTACATACCGGGACGTTTGCGTACGGCATCCAAACCTTTCAGCACTTTGATGCTGGTCGAGTCGTACGTGTTTTCTTCGCTCATGCCTTCACTCCCGATGGTCGTGGGTCTGGGTGATACGGCCCTGTTCCACGTGGAACAAAGCGACTGGCGTTTCCGTCTGCCAGCCTTCCCTCAATAATTCATGGTCTACACAGGTGATGAACACCTGGCAGCGTAAGTCTTCCAACAAGCGGCATAGCGAACGGCGGTGCTGCTCATCGAGTTCAGACGGCAGGTCATCCACCAGATAAATACACTGACCGCGCCGGGCCTGGCTAACCAAGTGACCCTGGGCGATACGTAAAGCACACACCACCAACTTCTGCTGGCCGCGCGACAAGATATCCGCAGCGTTGTGTGCGCCCAATCTGAGACGCAAATCAGCACGTTGCGGGCCAGCCTGTGTATGGCCAATTTGCTGATCCCGTTGCAGGGACGTGGCGAGCACTGCACTCAGTTCACGCTCTTTGTCCCAGCCACGGTAGTAGCTCAGCGTCAGCCCTTCGAGATCCAACAGTTCTCTTAAGGTCTGCTCAAAGACTGGTTTCAAGGCTTTGATATAAGCACGGCGGTATTCATCTATTTCGTCGCTGGCCAGGCACAGTTCCCGGTCCCAGGCCGCTTGTGAAGCGGCGTCAAGTGTACCATGCCGCAGCCACGAGTTCCGCTGCCGCAGGGCCTTCTGCAGGCGCTGCCAAGTGGCCATGAATCGTGGTTCCACGTGGAACACACCCCAATCGAGGAATTGCCTGCGTATTTTGGGTGCGCCTTCCAGCAAGCGAAAGCTATCAGGGTTGATCAACTGCAACGGCAGAATTTCTGCAAGTTGCGCTGCACTACGAGCGTTTTGCCCATCAATGCGAATTTGAAACTCCCCACTGCGATCCCGAGATATCCCCAGACTGCTATGTCCACCTTCAGCCAGCTCAACCTGACCAAATACCGTGCACGCCAACTGTTCGTACTGGATGACGGGTAACAGCCGAGCACTGCGAAACGAACGGGCGAGCCCCAGCAAATGAATGGCTTCCAGCACGCTGGTTTTGCCACTGCCATTGGCGCCGTGGAGGATGTTGATGCGGGGGGAGGGGGAGAAGGTCACCGGGTGCAGATTGCGCACCGCGGTGACCGAGACGCGACTGAGGGACATCTAGCTTCTGCTGAGCATAATTACAGACGCATCGGCATGACAACGTAAGCCGAGTCGTCGTTATCGGATTCTTGCACCAGGGCGCTGCTGTTGGAGTCCGACAGAATCAGGCGAACCTGTTCGGTAGTCATTACACCCAATACGTCCAGCAGGTAGCTCACGTTGAAGCCGATCTCCAGCGAGCCGCCGTTGTAGTCGACGCCCACTTCTTCTTCCGCTTCTTCCTGCTCCGGGTTGTTGGCCTGGATCTTCAGCTGACCGTTAGCCAGTTGCAGACGGATACCACGGTACTTTTCGTTGGACAGGATCGCAGTACGGCTGAAGGCTTCACGCAACGCCTGACGATCGCCGAGTACCAGCTTGTCACCACCTTTAGGCAGTACGCGCTCGTAATCCGGGAATTTGCCGTCAACCAGCTTGGAAGTGAAGGTGAACTCGCCGGTGGTTGCGCGAATGTGGTGCTGACCCAGGACAATGCTGACGTTACCATCGGGCTCAGTCAGCAGGCGTGCCAGTTCAAGGATACCTTTACGCGGGACGATCACCTGGTGACGATCCGGCTGGCCGATGTCGGCCTTCATCGAGCACATTGCCAAGCGGTGCCCGTCCGTGGCGACAGCACGGATGATGCCTTCCGACACTTCCAACAACATGCCGTTGAGGTAGTAACGCACGTCCTGCTGCGCCATGGCGAAGCTGGTACGCTCGATCAACCGACGCAGCTTGCTCTGTTCCAGGCTGCACGTCAGCGAGCCAGGACCCTCTTCTACAGTCGGGAAATCATTGGCCGGCAAAGTAGACAGGGTGAAGCGGCTGCGGCCGGCCTTGACGACCAACTTGCCCTCATCCACCTTGATGTCGATCAGGGCGTCGTTCGGCAGGCTCTTGCAGATATCCATCAGCTTGCGCGCCGGCACTGTGATCTCGCCAGGCTCGGCGGGCTCTTCCAACTGCACACGACCGACCAGCTCGACTTCAAGGTCGGTACCGGTCAGGGACAATTGCTGGCCTTCGACTACCAGCAATACGTTGGAAAGCACCGGCAAGGTCTGTCGGCGCTCGACGACGCCCGCGACCAGTTGCAGGGGTTTCAACAGGGCTTCGCGTTGAATGGTGAAATGCATGGTCTAGTCCCTTGCCTTAATAAGCTGCGCTGGTGTCATCACGTTGTCAGTGTACGCAGCAGGTTCTTGTAGTCCTCGCGAATATCCGCGTCGGATTCCTTAAGTTCGTTGATTTTGCGGCACGCGTGCAAGACCGTGGTGTGGTCACGACCGCCAAATACATCACCGATTTCCGGCAGGCTGTGGTTGGTCAGCTCCTTGGAGAGGGCCATGGCAACCTGACGGGGACGAGCCACCGAGCGCGAGCGGCGCTTGGACAGCAGGTCGGAAATCTTGATCTTGTAGTACTCGGCAACAGTGCGCTGGATGTTATCCACACTCACCAGCTTGTCTTGCAGTGCCAACAAGTCTTTGAGGGATTCGCGAATCAGCTCGATGGTGATATCGCGCCCCATGAAATGCGAGTGTGCGATAACCCGCTTGAGCGCACCTTCCAGCTCACGCACGTTGGAGCGGATGCGCTGGGCAATAAAGAATGCAGCATCGTGCGGCAGTTCGACCTTGGCCTGGTCGGCCTTTTTCATCAGGATCGCTACCCGGGTTTCCAGCTCCGGCGGCTCGACCGCAACGGTCAGGCCCCAGCCGAAGCGGGACTTCAGGCGTTCTTCGAGGCCCTCGATTTCCTTCGGATAACGGTCACTGGTCAAGATGACCTGCTGGCCGCCTTCGAGCAGGGCATTGAAGGTATGGAAAAACTCTTCCTGAGAACGTTCTTTGCGCGCGAAGAATTGAATGTCATCGATCAGCAAGGCATCCACCGAACGGTAGAAACGCTTGAACTCGTTGATTGCATTGAGCTGAAGGGCCTTGACCATGTCAGCCACGAAACGCTCCGAATGCAGGTACACGACCTTGGCGTTCGGGTTCTTCTTTAATAGGTGGTTACCCACAGCGTGCATCAAGTGAGTCTTACCCAAACCAACGCCACCATAAAGGAAGAGTGGGTTGTAACCATGCTTGGGGTTATCGGCGACCTGCCAGGCCGCTGCACGAGCCAGTTGGTTGGATTTACCTTCGACGAAATTCTCAAAGGTAAAGGTACGGTTCAGGTAACTGGTGTGCTTGAGCGCACCTTCGACCTGCACGGTGCGCTGTTCGGCGCGGACCGGGGCCTGCTGCGAACTCGCACCGGCCATTGGGTCGAAGCTGTCGCGAGACGGCTCTTCATTTTCCGAAACATCTTTTTGCGCGGACGATTTGGCCGGCGCCGGCGTCGGGCTTGGCGTAGCAACAACCGGTGCAACCTGGGCCTGCGACGCGGCAGCGGCCAACGGTGCGTTCGGCGCCGCGCGCGGTGCCGAGCTGCGTTTGCTGCCTATTAATAAGGAAAGCGCAGGTGCAAGGCCGTTGCCATGTTCGTCGAGCAATTCGAGAACGCGGCTCAGGTACTTCTCATTGACCCAGTCGAGAACAAAACGATTCGGCGCGTAGACACGCAACTCGTCGCCTTCGGCTTCGACCTGTAGCGGACGGATCCAGGTGTTGAATTGCTGGGCAGGCAGCTCATCGCGCAATAGCTCCACGCACTGCTGCCAAAGTTCCACTGACACGGATATCCCCTAAGTTGAAAGCCGGTGAGGCAAAAACAGCCGCCATTGTAGCGGTCGGCCGCTCACTTATCCACATGTAGGTTGCCCACAGGGCACCCAAAATCAATGCGTTAACCGCAAAAAAGGCGACCAATGGTCTGTGCATAAGCTCTGTGGATAAACCTGCCTGAGCTCGTTGCAAAAGTGGGGGTGAAAGTCTGTGGGTAACTGGCCTGTGGATAACTAGCTGTTCCACCCACAGCTTATCCGATAGCGCAGCACAGGCAGAGCACCGTTTCTCCCCCGTGTTGTCATTCTCTGTACAGCCCGTGAAATAAGGCCTAAAGGTAGTTATCCACAGATGAAGGGCTGCCTAGCTTTTATAAGCTTTACAGAAAAGCTTTAAATAACTTCCTTCTCTATTTTTATATCTATGACACTCGACATGAAAGCGAGAAGGCAGAAAAGGGCGCTTTGCCTTTATAGAGATCTAATTAAAGGAAAAGCTGGTTGGAAATTGACCTAGAGGCTTGCTTTCTCTAGAATCGCCGGTCTCTTAAAACGGGGGCCATTCCGGCCCGTTGTGGACGAACCAGGTAACAACGCCATGAAACGTACTTTCCAACCCAGCACCATCAAACGCGCCCGTACCCACGGCTTCCGTGCCCGCATGGCCACCAAGAACGGTCGTGCCGTCCTGTCGCGTCGTCGCGCCAAAGGTCGCGCGCGTCTGGCAGTTTGATAATCCGGCACTGGTGGTGAGTCAGGACTTCAGTCGGGAAAAGCGTCTGCTAACTCCCCGGCATTTCAAGGCAGTCTTTGACTCCCCCACCGGCAAGGTTCCGGGGAAAAATCTCCTGCTCCTTGCGCGTAACAACGATCTGGATCACCCCCGTCTCGGGTTGGTGATCGGCAAGAAGAGCGTAAAGCTCTCCGTTGAGCGCAATCGCCTCAAGCGTCTGATGCGCGAATCGTTTCGCCTCCACCAGGACACTCTGGTTGGTTGGGATATTGTTATCGTCGCGCGTAAAGGCTTGGGGGACGTAGAAAACCCCGAATTGATTCAGCATTTCGGCAAGCTCTGGAAACGTTTGGCGCGTACCCACAAGCCAGCACCAGCAGTCAGCACCGAAACTGTAGGGGTAGACAGCCTTGATGCGTAAACTGGCCCTCGTTCCGATCCAGTTTTATCGCTATGCCATTAGTCCTCTGATGGCCAACCACTGTCGTTTCTACCCCAGTTGTTCCTGCTACGCGTTAGAGGCCATAGAAAATCATGGTCTTCTGCGCGGTGGCTGGCTGACCTTTCGTCGTTTAGGTCGCTGTCATCCGTGGAATCCCGGTGGTTATGACCCGGTTCCGCCTATCCCTACCTCCCGTTCTTCTTCGATGGCCGAGTAATCATGGATATTAAACGCACGATCCTGATCGTCGCCCTGGCAATCGTGTCCTACGTTATGGTTCTTAAGTGGAACCAGGACTATGGTCAAGCTGCCCTGCCGACTCAGAATGTTGCTACCAATCAGGCTGCGCCGGCTATTCCGGACACCCCGCTGGGTAACAATGCTTCCGCCAGTGCCGATGTACCCAGCGCGAATGCCGATACCAGCACCCCTGTAGAAACGCCGGTGGTCACCAATAAAGACCTCATCCACGTAAAAACGGATGTGCTCGACCTGGCTATCGATCCACAAGGCGGTGACATCGCGCAGTTGAAACTGCCGCTGTATCCACGTCGTCAAGACCACCCGGATGTTCCGTTCCAACTGTTCGATAACGGTGGCGAGCGTATTTATCTGGCACAAAGTGGCCTGACTGGCCCCAACGGCCCGGATGCACGTGCTACCGGTCGTCCGGTTTATTCGACCGAACAAAAGAATTATCAACTGGCTGATGGCCAGAACCAGTTGAACGTCGACCTGAAGTTCAGCCTCGACGGCGTCAATTACATCAAGCGTTTCAGCTTCACCCGCGGTTTGTACGACTTGAAGGTCACTTACCTGATCGACAACGAAAGCGACAAACCCTGGAACGGCAACCTGTTTGCCCAGCTCAAGCGTGACAACAGCGCCGATCCTTCTTCCAGCACCGCCACCGGCACCGCGACTTACCTGGGCGCCGCCCTGTGGACAAGTAGCGAGCCGTACAAAAAAGTGTCGATGAAAGATATCGACAAGGGCGCTCTGAAAGAAACCGTCCAAGGCGGTTGGGTTGCGTGGTTGCAACACTACTTCGTGACCGCATGGATCCCGAACAAGGGTGAAGCCAACCTGGTTCAAACCCGCAAAGACAGCCAAGGCAACTACATCATCGGTTTCACTGGCCCGTCGTTGACCGTCGCGCCAGGTGCCAAGGCTGAAACCAGCGCTACTCTGTATGCCGGCCCAAAAAGCCAGGCAGTGTTGAAAGAGTTGTCCCCAGGTCTGGAACTGACTGTGGATTACGGCTTCCTGTGGTTCATTGCCCAGCCGATCTTCTGGCTGCTGCAACATATCCACAGCATCGTCGGTAACTGGGGCTGGTCGATCATCTTCCTGACCATGCTGATCAAAGGGCTTTTCTTCCCTCTGTCGGCCGCCAGCTACAAGTCGATGGCGCGCATGCGTGCCGTGGCGCCGAAACTGGCCGCGTTGAAAGAACAGCATGGTGATGACCGGCAGAAAATGTCGCAGGCCATGATGGAGTTGTACAAGAAAGAGAAGATCAACCCGTTGGGTGGATGCTTGCCGATTCTGGTACAGATGCCGGTGTTCCTGTCGCTGTACTGGGTTCTCCTGGAAAGCGTGGAAATGCGCCAGGCTCCGTTCATGCTGTGGATAACTGACCTGTCGATCAAAGACCCGTTCTTTATCCTGCCGATCATCATGGGCGCGACCATGTTCATCCAGCAGCGTCTGAACCCGGCTCCACCGGACCCGATGCAGGCCAAGGTAATGAAAATGATGCCAATCATCTTCACCTTCTTCTTCCTGTGGTTCCCAGCTGGCCTGGTCCTGTACTGGGTAGTCAACAACGTGTTGTCGATCTCCCAACAGTGGTACATCACTCGTAAGATCGAAGCGGCTACCAAAAAAGCCGCGGCGTAACTTACTCTGTGGATAACCACTCAAGACGCCCCCTAGTGGGGCGTTTTGCTTTCCGTCACTTTTGTTCTGGAACCTGATGATGAGCGCTCCTCGTGAAACCATCGCTGCTGTCGCTACCGCTCAAGGTCGCGGTGGTGTCGGCATCGTTCGAATTTCCGGGCCGCTTGCGGGTGTGGCGGCGCGGGCAATCAGTGGTCGAGAGCTGAAGCCGCGTTTTGCTCATTACGGTCCGTTTCTGGATGCCGATGAAGCCGTGCTGGACGAAGGTTTGGCCCTGTATTTTCCGGGCCCCAATTCCTTCACAGGTGAAGACGTGCTGGAACTGCAGGGGCACGGTGGCCCGGTGGTCCTTGATATGTTGCTGCAGCGCTGCCTGCAACTGGGCTGCCGGTTGGCACGCCCAGGCGAGTTCAGTGAGCGGGCATTCCTCAACGACAAGCTTGACCTGGCCCAGGCTGAAGCGATTGCCGACCTGATCGAGGCCAGTTCTGCACAGGCCGCGCGCAATGCTCTGCGCTCGTTGCAGGGCGCCTTTTCCCTGCGTGTGCATAACTTGACCGAGCAACTGATCAGCTTGCGCATTTATGTCGAGGCGGCGATTGATTTTCCGGAGGAAGAAATCGACTTCCTCGCCGATGGCCATGTCTTGGCGATGCTGGATAAGGTTCGTGATGAATTATCCACAGTGCTGCGTGAAGCCGGGCAGGGGGCCTTGCTGCGCGATGGCATGACCGTTGTGATCGCTGGCCGCCCCAATGCTGGCAAATCCAGCTTGCTCAACGCCTTGGCAGGTAGAGAGGCGGCTATCGTCACGGAGATCGCCGGCACCACGCGGGATATCTTGCGCGAACATATCCACATCGATGGCATGCCCCTGCATGTGGTCGACACGGCAGGGTTGCGTGATACCGACGATCAGGTCGAAAAAATCGGCGTGGAACGGGCGCTCAAGGCTATCGGTGAAGCGGACCGGGTACTGCTGGTCGTCGATGCCACGGCACCGGAGGCTGTGGATCCTTTTGCGCTCTGGCCGGAATTCCTTGAGCAACGGCCCGACCCGAGCAAAGTCACCTTGATCCGCAACAAGGCCGACTTGACCGGCGAAGCGATTACCATGGAAACCAGCGAGGATGGCCACGTCACGCTCAGCCTGAGCGCCAAGTCGGCAGGGGATGGCCTGGAACTGCTGCGCGAGCACCTCAAGGCCTGCATGGGCTACGAACAGACCTCGGAAAGCAGCTTCAGTGCGCGCCGCAGGCACTTGGAGGCACTGCGCCATGCCAGCTCAGCGTTGGAACACGGCCGTGCTCAGCTGACTTTGGCGGGTGCGGGCGAACTGCTGGCCGAGGACTTGCGCCAGGCGCAGCAGCTGTTGGGCGAAATCACCGGCGCGTTCAGCTCCGATGATTTACTCGGGCGAATCTTCTCCAGCTTCTGTATCGGCAAATAACCGAGTTATCCACACCGTCACCAGTTGTAGGACACCGTACCCAGCAAGGTACGGCTGTCGCCCCAGTAGCAACGCCCTGCATCGTTGCAACCAGACACATATTCCTTGTCGAACAGGTTCTTGGCATTCAGATCCACCGACCAGTTCTTATCGATCTGATAGCCGACGGATGCATCTACCAACGTCACACTTCCCGCGTCCAATTTCCCGTAGAGCGTAGGTGCCGTGTAGGAAAAAGTGCTGTCGAAATAACGCACGCCGCCGCCCAGGGACAGGCCCTTGAGTTGGCCATCGAAGAAGCGATATTTGCCCCACACCGACGCCTGGTTACGTGGGACGCCGGTCATCTGATGACCTTCCACCAGCGATGTTGCCGAATCCTTGGTGATCCGTGCGTCAGTGTAGGTGTAAGCCGCCGTCACATTCAGATTGGGCGTGATATTGCTGTTGACCTCCACCTCTACGCCCTTGGCCCGGCTTTCACCCACCTGGCGGTAGCTATTGGTGGTGGCATCCAGGTAAGTGTCGTCCTGTTTGCGCAGGTCATACACCGACAGGGTCATCGCGGTATCCCAGCCGATCGGCTCGTACTTCACACCCGCTTCATATTGGCTGCTGGTGATCGGTTTCAGCGGGGAGCCCGCGTTGGAGATCTGCTGCACCGGTACGAACGCGGTGGAATAGCTGACATACGGCGTAAGACCGTTGTCGAACTGATACATCACGCCACCCTGATAGGTGAACTTGCGGTCTTCGGAGCTGGTATTACTGGCCTTGTTCACCTTGTCGCGGAAATCGCTGTCGACCCAGTCCTGTCTGCCACCGAGCAGTAACAGCCAATGGTCGTACTTGCTTTGGAGCTGTGCATAAACCCCTTTCATCCGCTGTTCGAGCAAAGTGTTCTGCACTGCGATTGGGGTGAGCGGATCGCGCAGGTACACCGGGTTGTACACATTGATGGTGCCGGCAAATCCCGCGTCCCAGTCCTGATTGAAGGAGGTGCGGTCGTAGCTGGCACCGAACAGCACGGTATTTTCCAGCCCGCCCACCTGGAATTTGCCTTCGAGCTGGTTATCCAGGGAATAGACCATCGACTTGTTGTAGCGATCGTAGGCGGTCATGTTCAATTGTGTGCCGAAACCACCGTTATTCAAGGCACCAGGCCAGGTCTCATGGCGATTGATGCGTGACTGCATGTAGCGCGAATTCTGACGGAACTGCCAATCGTCATTGAAGCTGTGGCTGAATTCGTAACCGGTACTCCAGGCTTCGCGTTCAAAGGTGTTCCAGTCCGGATCGCCGAGCATGGTGTGCTTGGAGAGCTTGCCGTTGGGATTTTTCAGTAACGTGCCGGCGGCGGGCAGGCCGAGTTCCAGGTTGGTGTGGTCCTTCTGATAGTTAGCCAACAGCGTCAGGGTGTTGTAGTCATCGAAGTTCAGGGTCAGGGACGGCGCCAGGTAGAGGCGATCATCTGGCACGTGGTCGGTCTGGGTGTCGGATTTGCGGCCGAGCAACACAACGCGGCCGAGGATATTGTCGCTGTCATTGAGTGGCCCGGAGATATCCACACCCAATTGGCGCCGATTGTTGGAGCCATAGCCCAGTTGCACTTCGCCTTGCGGAGTGGCGGTCGGGTGTTTGCTGACCAGATTGACCAACCCACCGGGCGCGTTTTCGCCGTAGAGCAGTGAAGAAGGCCCGCGGAAAACTTCAACCCGCTCCAGGCCATACGGCTCGCTGGTAGTGTCGTACCGATTGCCCTGTACACGCAGGCCGTCTCGCAGCAAGCCGTAGCCATAATCTGTGGCGTTGAAACCGCGAATGAAGAACAGGTCACCGGCCAAGCTATCGCCGGCCGCAAAGGGCGGCGCGAAGATACCCGGGACGTAGCCCAGCACTTCAGTCAGCGTCTGTGACTTCTGGTCTTTGATGCGCTGGCCCGTGACCACCGAGACGGAACGCGGGGTTTCCGACAGGGGTGTACTGGTCTTGGTGCCGATACGGCTGTTTTGCGCCTTGTAACCCACGTCCCGGGCGATGTCCTGATTGAACCCATTCTGTTGATAAGTGCTCACCGTAGTCGGGGCGAGGGTGAGTTGGCCGGAGGGCGCCGCTTGCAGTACATAGCTTCCCGGACCCTGGGCTGCCGCTTGCAACTGAGAATTCTGCAGCAATAGCGCAAAACCCTGTTCCACCGAATAGTCGCCCTCAAGGCCTGACGTCGTAAGGCCCGCAGTTTGCTGAGGCGAGAAGGACAGAATCACATTCGCCCTCGCGGCAAACTGGCTCAGAGCAGTGTCCAGGGAGCCGGCAGCAATGGCGTAGTGTTGAACCGAACTGGCAGCCATGGCACCACCGGATAGCATGGTGGCTGCAGTGACGGTGGTGAGCAGCAGACCATAGGTCATGCCATGGCAGGAGAGTCGTTGGCGAAGCGTAGTAGGAAGGCGCATTAGCGGATAAGCCCTGAAGGTAGCGTCGTGATTATCCTTAGGGCCGTGCCAGGTCAAAAAAAGATAACCCTCTTGTGGATTATTTTTTTGATCAAGCGACGCGCTTTACCGAAACCCAATAGCGTGTGAAGTATTTCACCTGAATCGGCAAGGTCGCTTGCAGGTTGGACAGCACGGCATCGGTGGAGTCCAGTCGAAAAGTCCCGGAAACCCGCAGTCGTGCCGAGGCCTGATCGCACTGCAGAACGCCGGGTCGATAGCGCGCCAAATCTTCGAGCAGATCGCCAAGCCGGGTATCCAGTACGATGACTTGCCCATCGACCCAGGCAGCCTGGGTTCCCTGATAGGGCTGGTTGGTCTCCACGGCCTGTCGATTGAAGTCCGCGCTTTCCCCGGCTACGAGCAAGCGAGCCTGATCCGGTTTATCCCCAGGCGACAAACTCACGCGGTCTTCCAGAACTCCGACCCGGGTGGAGTCCGGCAACTGGCGTACCGTGAACCGGGTACCTAATGCCTGTACGCGGCCCTGGCGGGTTTCTACATAGAACGGTGTTTGCCCGCCTGACTTGCCAGTATGGATAAGTACTTCACCTTCGCGCAGGCGGATCAAACGCTGGCGCCCATCAAACACCACATCGATGGCTGTGCGGGTATTCAGGTCTATCCGAGTGCCATCGGCCAGTTCGACGCGGCGGTGCTCGCCCACCCGTGTGCGGTAATCGGCCCACACATTCCCCATCGACGTGTGTTGCTGGACGTTCCAACCCAGATAACCCGTGCCGCCCAGTGCCAGCATCCACTTGAGCACCTGCCGCCTTTGGTGCGTTATGGATAAAGCACGCCGAGTAAAATCCTGCGGCAGGGTGCCAAGGCTGCGTTGCAACTGCTCCATCTGACTCCAGGCGAGCTGGTGGGAGGGATCGTGGTCAAGCCATTGCTGCCAGGCCTGGCGCTCGGCGGCGGTGGGCGGTTGGGATTGAAATTGCACATACCAGGTAGCCGCGGCTTCGAAGGTCTTGCGATCAGGGGCGACCATTACAGGCCTGCCATGATCAGAGTGCATTCAGTCAGGGCGCGGACCATGTGTTTTTTAACGGTGGTCAGCGACACCTGCAATTGATCGGCAATCTGTTGATAAGTCAGGCCTTCTATCTGTGAAAGCATGAAAATCCGCCGAGCCCGTTCACCCAGCCCCGACAGGGCTTTATCCACAGCCACCAACGTTTCAATGATGATTGCCCGATCCTCCTCGCTAATCGCGGTGGCTTCCGGGCGCTCGGCCATGGTCTGCCGATAGGCCTGTTCCACGGCATGCCGGCGATATCGATCAATCACCAACCCCCTGGCAATGGTCGCCAGATAATCCCTGGGTTCCAGGATTTGCGCGGCGTTCCGGCCGCCCAGAATACGCACGAACGTATCGTGTGCGACGTCGGCTGCATCGCAGGCGTTATGCAATCTAGCCTTGAGCCAACCCTGCAACCAGGAATGGTGCTGCTCATAGATGTGCTGGACTGAAACCGTGTGTGGAGGAAGGGACATTAGGCACGACAACACAGGTTAATGATAATCGCTATTATTAACTGCGCCGCTGACTTCTCACAATAGCCCGCTATCTGAAGCGTTACTCCCCGCATCGAAGGATCCGGGGGAGCTCTGCCGTGCTCGAAACTTGAGCATATCGGTACTTTTCTGTGAGTTAAGCCCTGTGAATAACTGCCCTTGTGCCCGGTTGATAACAAGACCTGAAACCTGATTAAAAACCCCTCTGTGGATAACGATGCATTTAATCCACAGGCTTAAAGCAGTTATCCAAGGGGCTCATTGGCACATGACCACAACCTTTTGAATCGCTGTACACCCCATAAATAAAGGGATACAGAGGTTTATCCACAGAAAGGTACCTCAGTAGAAATAAACATAAAAACAAAGATCTTATAAATTTCTTTCTTTTTAATTTCTTTTGCTCGTGACTCATCCACAGCTGGTTAAATTTTGTGCAAAGGGTTCTTTAGGAAGGGCTAAGTCCCTATACTTGCCGGCAAAGCTCTAAAACCAGCTCAACCAATCAATTCCTAATTACCTACATAAGCAGGCACGAGGTGCGTGGTGGATTTCCCTTCCCGTTTTGAAGTGATCGTCATCGGCGGCGGTCATGCCGGTACCGAGGCAGCACTGGCGTCAGCACGCATGGGTGTAAAAACCCTGTTGTTGACGCATAACGTGGAAACCCTCGGTGCCATGAGTTGCAACCCCGCCATTGGTGGGATCGGTAAAAGCCATCTGGTCAAAGAAATCGACGCCCTTGGCGGCGTGATGGCGATGGCTACTGATAAAGGTGGCATTCAATTTCGCGTGCTCAACAGCCGCAAAGGCCCGGCCGTGCGTGCTACGCGGGCACAAGCTGACCGTATCCTGTACAAGGCGGCGGTGCGTGAAACCCTGGAAAACCAGCCGAACCTGTGGATATTTCAACAGGCAGCAGATGACCTGATCGTTGAACAGGACCAGGTACGCGGTGTTGTCACTCAAATGGGCCTGCGTTTCTTCGCAGAATCCGTGGTGTTGACCACCGGTACCTTCCTCGGCGGACTTATCCACATCGGAATGCAAAACTATTCCGGTGGTCGTGCGGGTGACCCACCCTCGATCGCCCTGGCAAAACGCCTGCGTGAATTGCCGCTGCGTGTCGGCCGCCTGAAAACCGGAACCCCGCCACGTATCGACGGGCGTTCTGTGGATTTTTCGGTGATGACCGAACAAGCCGGTGATACGCCAATCCCAGTGATGTCGTTCATGGGGTCCAAAGAGCTGCACCCGAAACAGGTCAGTTGCTGGATTACCCACACCAATGCGCGTACCCACGAAATCATTGCCGCAAACCTCGATCGTTCACCGATGTATTCCGGCGTGATCGAAGGCATCGGCCCGCGTTATTGCCCATCGATTGAAGACAAGATCCACCGCTTTGCCGACAAGGAAAGCCACCAGGTCTTTATCGAACCGGAAGGTTTGACCACTCACGAGCTGTACCCGAACGGGATTTCCACTTCGTTGCCGTTCGACGTGCAAATCCAGATCGTGCAGTCGATTCGCGGCATGGAAAACGCCCACATCGTGCGGCCGGGCTACGCCATCGAGTACGACTACTTCGACCCGCGTGATTTGAAGTACAGCCTGGAAACCAAAGTCATCGGCGGCTTGTTCTTCGCCGGGCAAATCAACGGCACCACCGGCTACGAAGAAGCCGGCGCCCAGGGTTTGCTGGCCGGGACCAACGCAGCACTGCGTGCACAAGGCAAAGACAGCTGGTGCCCGCGTCGCGATGAAGCGTACATCGGCGTATTGGTGGATGACCTGATTACCCTGGGTACTCAGGAGCCCTACCGGATGTTCACTTCCCGGGCGGAATATCGCCTGATCCTGCGCGAAGACAACGCCGACCTGCGCCTGACCGAGAAAGGTCGCGAGCTGGGCTTGGTCGATGACGTGCGTTGGGCGGCATTCTGCAAAAAACGCGAGAGCATCGCGCTGGAAGAGCAGCGTTTGAAAAGCACCTGGGTCCGCCCAGGCACCGAGCAAGGCGATGCGATTGCAGAAAAATTCGGCACGCCGCTGACCCACGAGTACAACTTGCTGAACCTGCTGTCCCGGCCGGAAATCGACTACGCTGGCTTGGTCGAAGTGACCGGACAAGGTGCAGAAGATCCACAAGTGGCCGAGCAGGTCGAAATCAAGACCAAATACGCCGGGTATATTGACCGCCAGCAGGATGAGATCGCCCGCTTGCGCGCCAGTGAAGACACCAAGCTGCCTGTGGATATCGACTACACCGGGATTTCCGGTCTGTCGAAAGAAATTCAAAGCAAGCTGGGGATAACGCGTCCGGAGACCCTGGGCCAGGCTTCACGTATTCCCGGTGTCACTCCGGCAGCGATTTCGCTGTTGATGATTCATTTGAAAAAACGCGGCGCGGGCCGTCAGTTGGAGCAAAGCGCTTGAGTTCGTTGGTCACCGTACAACACGCCGAAGAGTTATCCACAGGTGCACGCCAGTTGGGCGTCGACCTGACCGCCGCCCAGCATGAGTTGCTGCTGGGCTACCTGGCCCTGTTGATCAAATGGAACAAGGCTTACAACCTGACGGCTGTGCGTGATCCCGATGAAATGGTCTCCCGCCACCTGCTCGACAGCTTGAGCGTGATGCCGTTTATCGAAAACGGTCGCTGGCTCGACGTCGGCAGCGGCGGTGGCATGCCCGGTATTCCGCTGGCCATCCTGTTTCCAGAGTCGCAAGTGACGTGCCTGGACAGCAATGGCAAGAAAACCCGCTTCCTGACCCAGGTCAAACTCGAACTCAAATTGGATAACCTGCAAGTTATCCACAGCCGTGTCGAAGCCTTCACACCTGAACAGCCATTCAACGGTATCGTCTCCCGGGCGTTCAGTAGCATGGAGAACTTCAGCAACTGGACCCGCCACCTGGGCGACCGCGATACGCGCTGGCTGGCAATGAAGGGCGTTCATCCAAGCGACGAGCTGTTAGCATTGCCGGCAGACTTCCACCTCGATAGCGAACACGCCTTGGCCGTACCTGGTTGCCAAGGCCAACGCCATCTGCTGATACTGCGCCGCACGGCATGATTGGGAACACAAGCAAGAATGGCTAAGGTATTCGCGATAGCGAACCAGAAAGGTGGCGTGGGCAAAACCACCACCTGCATCAACCTCGCAGCATCCCTGGTCGCTACCAAGCGTCGGGTGCTGTTGATCGATCTTGATCCACAGGGCAACGCCACCATGGGTAGCGGTGTGGATAAACATGGCCTGGAAAACTCGGTCTACGACTTGCTGATTGGTGAGTGCGACCTGACCCAGGCCATGCACTTTTCCGAGCACGGCGGTTATCAACTGCTGCCGGCCAACCGCGATTTGACCGCGGCGGAAGTGGTGCTGCTGGAAATGCAGATGAAAGAAAGCCGTCTGCGCAGCGCACTGGCGCCGATTCGCGAAAACTACGACTACATTTTGATCGACTGCCCGCCGTCGCTGTCGATGTTGACGTTGAACGCGCTGGTGGCCGCCGACGGGGTGATTATCCCCATGCAGTGCGAGTATTACGCACTGGAAGGGTTGAGCGACCTTGTGGATAACATCAAGCGTATCGCCGAGTTGTTGAACCCGAACCTGCAGATCGAAGGTCTGCTGCGGACGATGTTCGACCCACGCCTGAGCCTGATGAACGACGTGTCGGCGCAGCTCAAGGAACACTTCGGCGATCAGTTGTACGACACCGTGATCCCGCGCAACATCCGTTTGGCCGAAGCGCCAAGCTATGGCATGCCCGCGCTGGCGTATGACAAATCCTCACGTGGTGCCATTGCCTACCTGGCATTGGCCGGCGAGATGGTTCGCCGTCAGCGCCGCAACTCACGTACCGCTGCAGCTCAGCCAACTTAAGGAATCCCCATGGCCGTCAAGAAACGAGGTCTCGGACGTGGACTGGATGCACTGTTGAGTGGTCCGACCGTCACATCGCTTGAAGAACAAGCGGTGCAGGCCGATGAGCGCGAGCTGCAACACCTGCCGCTGGACCTGATCCAGCGCGGTAAGTACCAGCCACGTCGGGACATGGACCCCCAGGCGCTGGAGGAACTGGCCAACTCGATCAAGACACAGGGCGTGATGCAGCCCATCGTGGTACGCCCCATTGGTGGTGGCCGTTTTGAAATCATCGCGGGCGAACGTCGCTGGCGTGCCAGCCAGCAGGCCGGCAAGGACACCATCCCGGCGATGGTGCGCGATGTGCCGGATGAAACCGCCATCGCGATGGCGTTGATCGAAAACATCCAGCGTGAAGATCTCAACCCGATCGAAGAAGCGATTGCCTTGCAGCGTTTGCAGCAGGAATTCCAGCTGACCCAGCAACAAGTGGCCGAGGCGGTGGGTAAATCCCGCGTCACCGTTTCCAACTTGCTGCGCCTGATCGCGTTGCCGGAAGTCATCAAGACCATGTTGTCCCATGGCGACCTGGAAATGGGCCACGCTCGTGCTTTGCTCGGATTGCCGGAAAATCAACAGGTTGAAGGGGCGCGACACGTTGTCGCACGCGGCCTCACCGTTCGTCAGACCGAGGCGCTGGTTCGCCAGTGGCTCAGCGGCAAACCTGCACCGGTCGAAGCGGCCAAACCTGATCCGGATATCGCGCGCCTTGAGCAGCGCCTGGCCGAGCGGCTGGGCTCGGCGGTGCAAATTCGCCATGGCAAGAAGGGCAAAGGGCAACTGGTCATCGGATATAACTCCCTCGATGAGCTTCAGGGCGTCCTTGCCCACATCCGCTGAAACATTTGCTTATGTAGCGCGCGATCGGAAAACACTACCCGACAGTTGAATAGGGGCTGAACCGCCCCTATACTCTGCGCGCATTTTGTCGGCACAAATTATGCCAAGTTATTAATTTCCGGCAGCCGACCATTGAGGAGCAAGAGTGATGGAAACCCGCACGCCAAACACGTTGCCGTTCCATCGCTTGGCCGTTTTTCCGGTTTTATTGGCTCAATTTGTCGTTTTGCTGATCGCCGCATTGGCGCTTTGGTACTGGCATGGAGTCGTAGCCGGATATTCAGGACTCTGCGGAGGCCTGATAGCCTTGCTGCCCAATATGTATTTTGCTCACAGGGCCTTTCGGTTTTCCGGCGCCCGAGCAGCCCAGGCTATCGTCCGGTCTTTCTATGCCGGTGAAGCAGGGAAACTGATTTTGACGGCAGTGCTGTTCGCACTGACCTTTGCAGGTGTGAAGCCATTGGCGCCGCTGGCTGTATTCGGCGCCTTCGTGTTGACCCAATTGGTCAGCTGGTTCGCTCCCCTGCTAATGAAAACAAGACTTTCGAAACCTTAGGGCGTTTGAGGCACACATGGCAGAAACAACCGCTTCGGGCTATATCCAGCACCACTTGCAGAACCTGACTTTCGGTCAGCTTCCCAACGGCGGCTGGGGCTTCGCCCATACCGCAGCTGAAGCCAAGGAAATGGGCTTCTGGGCTTTCCACCTGGATACTCTGGGCTGGTCGGTCGCACTGGGCCTGATCTTTGTCCTGATTTTCCGCATGGCGGCGAAGAAGGCGACCTCCGGTCAGCCAGGTGCATTGCAGAACTTCGTTGAAGTACTGGTCGAATTCGTCGATGGCAGCGTGAAAGACAGCTTCCATGGCCGTAGCCCGGTGATCGCACCGCTGGCACTGACCATCTTCGTCTGGGTGTTCCTGATGAACGCCGTCGACCTGGTACCGGTCGACTGGATTCCTCAGCTGGCCATCCTGATCTCCGGCGATCACCACATTCCATTCCGTGCGGTTTCCACCACGGACCCTAACGCCACCCTTGGCATGGCCCTGTCGGTGTTTGCGTTGATCATCTTCTACAGCATCAAGGTCAAGGGCATCGGCGGCTTCATCGGCGAACTCACCCTGCACCCGTTCGGCAGCAAGAACATCTTCGTTCAAGCCCTGCTGATCCCGGTGAACTTCCTGCTGGAATTCGTGACCCTGGTCGCCAAGCCTATCTCCCTGGCCCTGCGACTGTTCGGCAACATGTATGCCGGCGAGCTGGTGTTCATCCTGATCGCTGTGATGTTCGGCAGCGGTCTGCTCTGGCTTAGCGGCCTGGGCGTGGTTCTGCAGTGGGCGTGGGCTGTGTTCCACATCCTGATCATCACCCTGCAGGCCTTCATCTTCATGATGCTGACCATCGTCTACCTGTCGATGGCGCACGAAGAGAACCATTAAGACCAGTCTCGACTAGTCTGATGTCCTTCCCGGTAATACGGGAAGGTGGCCCTAGCGGGCTATGAAACGATTTGTTTTACCGCTTTAAAATCTAAAAACCTAAACCATACGACGTAAAAGTCGGGAGGAAAGATGGAAACTGTAGTTGGTCTAACCGCTATCGCTGTTGCACTGTTGATCGGCCTGGGCGCTCTGGGTACTGCCATTGGTTTCGGCCTGCTGGGCGGCAAATTCCTGGAAGGCGCAGCGCGTCAGCCAGAAATGGTTCCAATGCTGCAAGTTAAAATGTTCATCGTCGCCGGCCTGCTCGACGCCGTGACCATGATCGGCGTTGGTATCGCTCTGTTCTTCACCTTCGCGAACCCCTTCGTTGGTCAACTCGCTGGCTAATCACTCGAATTTTCGAGTGATTAGGGTGATGGACAACGAATGAGCGAGGTGTTGGCGTGAACATTAATGCAACCCTGATTGGCCAATCCGTTGCGTTCTTCATTTTTGTAGTGTTTTGCATGAAGTTCGTGTGGCCTCCGGTCATCGCGGCTTTGCACGAACGTCAGAAGAAGATCGCGGATGGTTTGGACGCTGCCACCCGTGCAGCTCGCGACCTGGAGTTGGCCCAAGAGAAAGCGGGTCATCAACTGCGCGAAGCTAAAGCACAGGCAGCTGAAATCATTGAGCAAGCCAAGAAACGCGGTAACCAGATCGTCGAAGAGGCTGTTGAAAAAGCCCGCGTCGAAGCTGACCGTGTGAAGGCTTCGGCTCATGCCGAGATCGAACAGGAACTGAACGGCGTCAAAGACGCGCTGCGTGCCCAACTGGGTGCCCTGGCGGTCGGCGGCGCTGAGAAGATCCTCGGTGCCACAATCGATCAAAACGCGCACGCGGAGCTGGTTAATAAACTGGCTGCTGAAATTTAAGCGAGGGCGATCATGGCAGAACTGACCACGTTGGCCCGACCTTACGCCAAGGCAGCCTTCGAGCACGCCCAGGCCCACCAGCAGCTGGCCTCTTGGTCAGCCATGCTCGGCCTGGCTGCAGCAGTGTCGCAAGACGACACCATGCAGCGCGTGCTCAAGGCCCCGCGCCTGACGAGCGCAGACAAGGCCGCCACTTTTATTGAAGTGTGCGGCGACAAGTTTGATGTGAAAGTGCAGAACTTCATCCACGTCGTTGCCGAAAACGACCGTCTCCTGCTTTTGCCGGAGATTGCCGCTCTGTTCGACCTGTATAAGGCCGAAGAAGAGAAGTCGGTAGACGTTGAAGTGACCAGTGCTTTTGCATTGAACCAAGAACAGCAAGACAAACTCGCCAAGGTTCTCAGTGCACGACTCAATCGGGAAGTGCGCCTGCAAGCTTCGGAGGACGCATCACTGATCGGTGGTGTTGTTATCCGTGCCGGCGACCTGGTTATCGATGGCTCGATTCGCGGCAAAATCGCGAAACTTGCCGAAGCATTGAAATCTTGAGTTTGAAGGGGCAGCAGAGCAATGCAGCAACTCAATCCTTCCGAAATAAGTGAAATTATCAAGGGCCGCATCGACAAGCTCGATGTGACCTCCCAAGCCCGTAACGAAGGCACTGTCGTCAGCGTATCTGACGGTATCGTGCGGATTCACGGTCTGGCCGACGTCATGTCCGGCGAGATGATCGAGTTTCCGGGCGGCGTCTACGGTATGGCCCTCAACCTGGAGCAGGACTCCGTAGGTGCCGTTATCCTGGGCGCATACCAGTCTCTGGCTGAAGGCATGAGCGCCAAGTGCACAGGCCGCATCCTGGAGGTTCCGGTTGGTAAGGAACTGCTGGGTCGCGTAGTCGACGCACTGGGTAACCCTGTTGACGGCAAAGGTCCACTGGGCAACACCGAGACCGACGCGGTCGAGAAAGTTGCTCCAGGCGTGATCTGGCGTAAGTCGGTAGACCAGCCTGTACAGACTGGCTACAAGGCTGTCGATGCCATGATTCCTGTCGGCCGTGGCCAGCGTGAGCTGATCATCGGCGACCGTCAGATCGGTAAAACCGCTCTGGCCATCGACGCGATCATCAACCAGAAAGACAGCGGCATTTTCTGCGTCTACGTAGCCATTGGTCAGAAGCAATCGACCATCGCCAACGTGGTTCGCAAGCTGGAAGAAAACGGTGCACTGAAAAACACGATCATCGTGGCTGCCAGTGCTTCGGAATCTCCTGCGCTGCAATACCTGGCACCGTACGCCGGTTGCACCATGGGTGAATTCTTCCGCGACCGCGGTGAAGACGCGCTGATCGTTTATGACGATCTGTCCAAGCAAGCAGTGGCTTACCGCCAGATTTCCCTGCTGCTGCGCCGTCCACCAGGCCGTGAAGCTTACCCAGGCGACGTGTTCTATCTCCACTCCCGTCTGCTGGAGCGCGCATCCCGCGTTTCGGAAGAGTACGTAGAGAAGTTCACCAACGGCGCAGTGACCGGCAAAACCGGTTCCCTGACCGCTCTGCCGATCATCGAAACCCAGGCTGGCGACGTTTCCGCGTTCGTTCCGACCAACGTGATTTCCATCACCGACGGTCAGATCTTCCTGGAATCGGCCATGTTCAACTCAGGCATCCGTCCTGCTGTGAACGCCGGTGTTTCGGTATCCCGTGTGGGTGGTGCCGCTCAGACCAAGATCATCAAGAAGCTCTCCGGTGGTATCCGTACCGCTCTGGCTCAGTACCGTGAACTGGCGGCATTCGCCCAGTTCGCTTCTGACCTGGACGAAGCGACCCGTAAGCAACTTGAGCATGGTCAGCGCGTTACCGAGCTGATGAAGCAGAAGCAATACGCCCCTATGTCGATCGCTGACATGGCGTTGTCGCTGTATGCCGCTGAGCGTGGGTTCCTGACTGACGTCGAAATCGCCAAGGTCGGCAGCTTTGAACAAGCGCTGATTGCTTACTTCAACCGCGATCACGCCGACTTGTTGGCCAAGATCAACGTGAAGGGTGACTTCAATGACGAAATCGACGCTGGCCTGAAAGCCGGTATCGAGAAGTTCAAGGCCACCCAAACCTGGTAAGCCGCAGCGGGAGCCGCAAGGCTCCCGCTTGCTAACCTGATAGGTGTTACATGGCAGGCGCAAAAGAGATTCGCAGTAAGATTGCGAGCATCAAAAGCACGCAAAAAATTACCAGCGCCATGGAAAAAGTGGCGGTCAGCAAAATGCGCAAGGCACAAATGCGCATGGCTGCTAGCCGTCCTTATGCGGAGCGTATCCGCCAGGTAATTGGGCATCTGGCCAACGCCAACCCGGAATACCGCCACCCGTTCATGATCGACCGCGAAGTAAAGCGCGTTGGTTATGTGGTTGTGAGCAGTGACCGTGGTTTGTGCGGTGGTTTGAATACCAACCTGTTCAAGGCCCTGGTCAAGGACATGGCGGTAAACCGCGAAAAGGGCGTCGAGATCGATCTGTGTGTTGTTGGTAGCAAGGGTGCGGCCTTTTTCCGTAACTTCGGCGGTAACGTCGTTGCAGCTATCAGCCACCTGGGTGAAGAGCCGTCGATCAATGATTTGATCGGCAGTGTGAAGGTGATGCTGGATGCATACCTGGAAGGCCGGATTGACCGTCTCTCCGTGGTATCCAACAAGTTCATCAACACCATGACCCAGCAGCCAACCGTGGAGCAATTGATTCCACTGGTGGCGACTCCGGATCAGGAACTCAAGCACCACTGGGACTACCTCTACGAACCAGACGCCAAAGAGCTGCTTGACGGCTTGATGGTGCGCTACGTGGAGTCGCAGGTGTACCAGGCGGTGGTCGAGAACAACGCAGCTGAACAAGCGGCGCGGATGATCGCGATGAAAAACGCTACCGATAACGCCGGTGATCTGATCAGCGATTTGCAGCTGATCTACAACAAGGCGCGTCAGGCTGCGATCACCCAAGAGATCTCGGAAATCGTCGGCGGCGCTGCCGCGGTTTAACGGTTCAAATATTCAGAGGATCCAGCTATGAGTAGCGGACGTATCGTTCAAATCATCGGCGCCGTTATCGACGTGGAATTTCCACGCGACAACGTACCGAGCATCTACAACGCGCTGAAAGTACAAGGCGCGGACACTACTCTGGAAGTTCAGCAGCAGCTGGGCGACGGCGTAGTTCGTACCATTGCGATGGGTTCCACCGAAGGCTTGAAGCGCGGTCTGGACGTTGTCGACTCTGGCGCAGCCATCTCCGTACCGGTCGGTAAAGCGACCCTGGGCCGGATCATGGACGTACTGGGCAACCCGATTGACGAAGCTGGCCCGATCGACACCGAAGAGCGCTGGGGCATTCACCGTCCAGCACCTTCGTTCGCCGAGCAAGCTGGCGGCAACGATCTGCTGGAAACCGGCATCAAGGTTATCGACCTGGTTTGCCCGTTCGCCAAAGGCGGTAAAGTAGGTCTGTTCGGTGGTGCCGGTGTAGGCAAGACCGTAAACATGATGGAACTGATCCGTAACATCGCCATCGAGCACAGCGGTTATTCCGTGTTCGCGGGTGTGGGTGAGCGTACTCGTGAGGGTAACGACTTCTACCACGAGATGAAGGACTCCAACGTTCTGGACAAAGTGGCACTGGTTTACGGTCAGATGAACGAGCCGCCGGGAAACCGTCTGCGCGTAGCACTGACTGGCCTGACCATGGCCGAGAAGTTCCGTGACGAAGGTAACGACGTACTGTTGTTCGTCGACAACATCTACCGTTACACCCTGGCCGGTACTGAAGTATCCGCACTGCTGGGCCGTATGCCTTCGGCAGTAGGCTACCAGCCGACCCTGGCTGAAGAGATGGGCGTTCTGCAAGAACGTATCACTTCGACCAAGGAAGGTTCGATCACCTCGATCCAAGCGGTATACGTACCTGCGGATGACTTGACCGACCCGTCGCCTGCGACCACCTTCGCCCACTTGGACGCCACCGTCGTTCTGTCCCGTGACATCGCTTCCCTGGGTATCTACCCAGCGGTCGATCCACTCGACTCGACTTCGCGCCAGCTGGACCCGAACGTGATCGGCCAGGAGCACTACGACACCGCTCGCGGCGTTCAGTACGTGCTGCAGCGTTACAAAGAACTGAAGGACATCATTGCGATCCTGGGTATGGACGAGCTGTCGGAAGCCGACAAGCAGTTGGTAAACCGTGCTCGTAAGATCCAGCGTTTCTTGTCGCAGCCGTTCTTCGTGGCTGAAGTCTTCACCGGTGCTTCGGGTAAATACGTTTCCCTGAAAGACACCATTGCTGGCTTCAAAGGCATCCTCAACGGTGACTACGACCACCTGCCAGAACAAGCGTTCTACATGGTCGGCGGCATCGAAGAAGCGATCGAGAAAGCCAAGAAACTGTAATCCAGGCGCCCGGAAACGGGCGCTCATCAGGTTGAGGCAATCAGATGGCTATGACAGTCCATTGCGATATCGTCAGCGCGGAAGGGGAAATCTTCTCCGGTCTGGTAGAGATGGTGATTGCACACGGCGAACTCGGTGACCTTGGTATTGCCATGGGTCACGCGCCGTTGATCACCAGCTTGAAGCCAGGTCCGATCACTCTGACCAAGCAAGGCGGGGAAAAAGAGGTGTTTTACATCTCTGGTGGTTTCCTCGAGGTTCAGCCGAACATGGTCAAGGTACTTGCCGACACTGTGCAACGTGCTGGCGACCTGGATGAAGCCTCCGCTCAGGAAGCCGTCAAGGCTGCCGAGAAGGCCCTGAACGAAAAGGGTGCGGACTTCGACTACAGCGCTGCTGCTGTACGTCTGGCCGAGGCTGCAGCTCAGCTGCGCACGCTCCAGCAGATCCGCAAGAAGTAAACGGCCATGCCGTCATGCTTCATGCGCGATTGATTAAAAAGGGTAGCCTCGGCTACCCTTTTTCTTTTTTTGTAAAACACTTCTTTGGTCTGAACTCGGACCGCCCAGGATTGGTAGCCATTCATGTCTCTTGAAATCGTCATTCTCGCCGCAGGCCAGGGCACTCGCATGCGTTCGGCCCTGCCCAAGGTGCTGCACCCGGTCGCGGGCAACTCCATGCTCGGCCATGTTATCCACAGCGCTCGGCAGCTGGACCCGCAGCGGATTCACGTGGTGATCGGGCACGGTGCCGATGTGGTACGTGAACGTCTCGCCGCGGATGACTTGAATTTCGTATTGCAAGACAAGCAACTGGGTACTGGCCACGCCACGGCACAAGCCGTGTCGTTCATCAGTGCCGACACGGTGCTGATCCTCTATGGCGATGTGCCGCTGATCGAAGTGGAAACCCTGCAACGCCTGCTCAAACACGTAGTACCCGGCCAGATGGGCCTGCTCACCGTGGAGTTGGACGACCCTACCGGCTACGGGCGCATCGTGCGTGACGCCGACGGCAAGGTTGCGGCCATTGTCGAGCACAAAGACGCCACCGAAGCCCAGCGTGCTATCACCGAAGGCAACACCGGCATTCTGGCGGTCCCGGCCAGTAAGCTTGCTGACTGGATGAGCCGTCTGTCCAACAACAATGCTCAGGGCGAGTATTACCTCACCGACGTGATTGAAATGGCCGTCAGCGATGGCTTGCTGGTCGCTACCGAGCAACCTCACGACCCGATGGAAGTGCAGGGCGCCAACGACCGCAAGCAACTGGCCGAACTGGAACGTCACTACCAACTGCGCGAAGGTCGCCGCCTGATGGCCCAAGGCGTGACCTTGCGCGACCCGGCGCGATTCGACGTGCGCGGTGAAGTCACCGTGGGCCGAGACGTCCTCATCGACATCAACGTGATTCTGGAAGGTCGCGTCGTGATCGAGGACGACGTGGTGATTGGCCCGAACTGCGTGATCAAGGACAGTACCCTGCGCAAAGGTGTGGTGGTCAAGGCTAACAGCCACCTCGATGGCGCGGTGATGGGCGAGGGCAGTGATGCAGGCCCGTTTGCGCGGTTGCGTCCGGGTAGCGTGCTTGAAGCCAAAGCCCATGTGGGTAACTTTGTTGAACTGAAGAACGCCCACCTGGGCCAAGGCGCCAAGGCTGGTCACCTGACCTACTTGGGTGATGCGGTTATCGGTGCACGCACCAACATCGGCGCTGGCACCATCACCTGCAATTATGACGGCGCCAACAAGCACCAGACTGTATTGGGTGAAGATGTGTTTATCGGCTCTAACAATTCACTGGTCGCCCCGGTGAAAGTTGGTAATGGCGCGACCACAGCTGCAGGTTCCACCATCAACCAGGATGTGGATAACTTGCAGCTCGGCGTAGCCCGTGCTCGCCAGCGCAACATCGACGGCTGGAAACGCCCGGTCAAGATCAAAAAGAGCTGAGTTATCCACACTCTCCCCAGCAACAAGACTCCAGTGTGGGAGGGGGCTTGCTCCCGATGGCGGTTTTCAGTCGATGCCTGAGTTGACTGATCTATCGCTATCGGGAGCAAGCCCCCTCCCACATTTCAAGAAATGTTACTTGACGATCTTTCGGTAATAGGTTTTGATTGCGTTCGTTATCTTTCGAAACGAAACTTATCGTCACCATGTCGAAACGAAATACCCCCCAACGACGCCACAACATCCTGACCTTGCTCAATGAGCAGGGAGAAGTCAGCGTGGACGTATTGGCCAAGCATTTCGAAACGTCGGAAGTGACTATCCGCAAGGACCTGGCTGCCCTTGAGAGCAACGGCCTGCTGCTGCGCCGTTACGGTGGCGCTATCACCATGCCGCAGGAGCTGGTCGGCGACGCCGCTCAGCCCATCTCGACCTACAAGCGCGCGATTGCCCGTGCGGCCGTGATGCGTTTGCGTGAACACGCACGCATCATCATCGACAGCGGCAGTACGACCGCCGCGATGATTCCCGAACTGGGCCACCAACCCGGCCTGGTAGTGATGACCAACTCCCTCCACGTGGCCCGTGCGTTGAGTGAGCTGGAACATGAGCCGGTGCTGTTGATGACCGGTGGCACCTGGGACCCGCATTCGGACTCGTTCCAAGGCCAGGTCGCCGAGCAAGTGCTGCGTTCCTACGACTTTGACCAGTTGTTCATCGGTGCCGACGGCATCGATCTGGAACGTGGCACTACCACCTTCAACGAATTGCTCGGCTTGAGCCGCGTAATGGCCGAAGTCGCCCGTGAAGTGGTGGTGATGGTCGAGTCCGACAAGATCGGCCGCAAGATTCCCAACCTGGAACTGCCCTGGAGCAGCGTCCATACCTTAATTACCGATGATCGCCTGCCGCCTGAGGCCCGCGACCAGATCCAAGCCCGCGGCATTACGCTGATATGCGCGGCAGTCATCTAGGAGAAACACCATGTGTGGAATTGTTGGCGCAGTTGCTGAACGTAGTATTACTGCCATCCTGATCGAAGGCCTCAAGCGTCTCGAATATCGCGGCTATGACAGTGCCGGCGTGGCGGTTTTCACCAACGCGGGCAAGCTTGAGCGCATGCGTCGCCCAGGTAAGGTCAGTGAGTTGGACCAGGCATTGGCCGGCGAGCCGCTGGTAGGTCGCCTGGGCATCGCCCACACCCGCTGGGCGACTCATGGCGCGCCGTGTGAGCGCAATGCTCACCCGCATTTCTCCGGTGACCTGGCTGTGGTGCACAACGGCATCATCGAAAACCACGAAGTGCTGCGCGAACAGCTCAAGGGCCTGGGGTATGTGTTCACTTCGGACACCGACACCGAAGTCATCGCGCACTTGCTGAACCACAAACTCAAGGACCACAGCGACCTGACCAATGCCCTCAAGGCCACGGTCAAGGAACTGCACGGTGCCTATGGCTTGGCCGTGATCAGCGCCAGCCAGCCCGACCGTGTGGTTGCCGCCCGTAGTGGCAGTCCGCTGGTGATCGGCCTGGGCCTGGGTGAGAACTTCCTGGCGTCTGACCAACTGGCACTGCGCCAGGTCACTGACCGCTTCATGTACCTGGAAGAAGGCGATATCGCTGATATTCGCCGTGAAAGCGTGCAGATCTGGGATATCAACGGCCAATCTGTCGAGCGCGAGGCCGTGCAATACCGTGATGGCGCCGAGGCAGCTGACAAGGGCGAATTCCGCCACTTCATGCTCAAGGAAATCCACGAGCAACCGTCCGTGGTGCAACGTACCCTGGAAGGTCGCCTGAGCCAGAACCAAGTGCTGGTCAATGCATTCGGCCCGCAGGCCGCCGAACTGTTCGCCAAAGTGCGCAATGTACAGATCGTCGCCTGCGGCACCAGCTACCACGCCGGTATGGTCGCCCGTTACTGGCTGGAAGAACTGGCCGGCATCCCGTGCCAGGTCGAAGTGGCCAGTGAGTTCCGCTACCGCAAGGTGGTGGTGCAGCCTGACACCCTGTTCGTGACCATCTCCCAGTCCGGCGAAACCGCCGACACGCTGGCTGCACTGCGTAACGCCAAGGAGCTGGGCTTCCTCGGCAGCCTGGCGATCTGCAACGTCAGCATCAGCTCCCTGGTGCGTGAATCCGACCTGACCCTGTTGACCCAGGCGGGTCGTGAAATCGGCGTAGCCTCCACCAAAGCCTTCACCACCCAGTTGGTTTCCCTGCTGCTGCTGACCCTGTCCCTGGGCCAGGTGCGCGGTACGCTCGCTGAAGGTCTTGAAGCGACCCTGGTTGAAGAACTGCGCCGCCTGCCAACCCGTCTGGGCGAAGCCCTGGCGATGGATGCCACCGTGGAAAAAGTCGCCGAACTGTTCGCCGACAAGAACCACACCCTGTTCCTCGGCCGTGGCGCGCAGTACCCGGTAGCGATGGAAGGTTCGCTGAAACTCAAGGAAATCTCCTATATTCACGCTGAAGCCTACCCGGCCGGTGAGTTGAAACACGGCCCGCTGGCCCTGGTCGATGACGACATGCCAGTCGTCACCGTGGCGCCGAACAACGAACTGCTGGAGAAGCTCAAATCCAACCTGCAGGAAGTACGCGCTCGCGGTGGCCAGTTGATCGTGTTCGCCGATGAGAAGGCCGGCATGGCCAACGGTGAAGGCACCCACGTCATCAATATGCCGCACATCCACGACACCCTGTCGCCGATCCTCTACACCATCCCGCTGCAGTTGCTGTCGTACTACGTGGCCGTGCTCAAAGGCACCGACGTGGACCAGCCGCGTAACCTGGCGAAGTCGGTGACTGTGGAGTAACCCGCTGCACCTTGGAGACCCGCCCTGGGTCTCCAGGCTTCCCGCGCAAGGATGCCACTTCGATGCAAACCCCTTCCCAGATTCACCAGCGCTTGAACAACCGCCGATTCACCGTCGCCAATAATGCCCACGGGCTATCCGGTGCGGATACGGTGTTTCATTACCAGGTCGAGGGCGAGGCCATTTCCGGCACCTACCAGGGCGGTCGGATTCGGCTGGGCACGCAAGTCGGGCGAGTGACCGGCCCGGACACTATCGAGTTGCTGTATCAGTGCCTGACTGTGGAAGGTGAGCTGCTGTGCGGTTGGTCGCGTGGCACCCTCGGTGTCGACGCCGCCGGATATACCACGCTGCATTTCAAATGGGGCTGGTTATCGGGGGCGACGGGGGGAGGGGAGTCGAGCTATGTGGAGCTTGTTGCATAGGTTTAAATAATCAGAAAATAAATCGGAAAACTCTCTACTAAATAGTTGTATAAAAATGTCGATTCATCCCGTTATTATTGGAGATTAGGGGAAAATAGATCCGAAAAAAAATCGGAATAAGGTGAGAAAAATGGCGCAGCAATTCATATCCGGAAATCACTGGTTGGAGCCTATCTGGCCATCTCCTGGTTTCCCAGCGTCGATTTTACGTACGGCGGAGACGCTGTCGTTCCGTGCAGGAAAACTCACTGGCTTACTCCCCGAAAACACCGCCACGCGTATCGGCGGGCTGATGCGAATCACCAATAGCTATTACAGCAACCTGATCGAAGGCCAGTATACGGAGCCTGTAACCTTGTCTGCGCGAGTGCCGAGGCGTGACTCAAAAGAGTTGCGCGAATTGGCGGAAAGTCATATCGGCGTTCAGGAGTTGCTAGAGCGGGTGGTGCGACGACCAAAAGCAGTTGACGCGCCTTGGAGCGTTTTCTTTGCCCCTGAATTTATGTCTGTGATACATCGCCGGCTTTTTGTAGGTGCCGGCGATAAGGACTTGCGACTCAGTGACGGTCGATTACTCGCGCCCGGCCAATTGCGGGATACAGCAAAACGTAATGTTCTGGTAGGGGACCATGCTGCGCCTGCGTGGGAGTCAGTCACTCCAATGCTCAAGCGCCTACAGCATGTATACGGCGGGCAACCTGACCTGACTTCACGCATTCTCAGCTCTCTTTCTTATCACCATCGTCTCGCGTTTGTTCACCCATTTGAAGATGGGAATGGCCGAGTGGTGCGCATGATTACGCACTTGCAACTGATGCGTCTGGGGCTCGCATCACCCCTTTGGTCGCTTTCCCGAGGATTGGCGAGAAAACAGGAAGAATATTATGGGCGCTTGCGCGCTGCTGATCAGCCTCGTCGAGGGGACCTCGACGGTCGTGGTCAGTTGACTCAAGGAGGGTTGTTCGAGTTTGTAGAGTTCATGTTGCAAGTCTGTATTGATCAGATGGAGTACGTAGAGAAAGCGATGGACCTTGTAACATTACGCCAGAGACTTGAGAGGGTGATCGGGCTTGAAGGGGTATTCGTAGAGTCCGGGGTGAAACAAGAAATGGCCAAGGCCATCCATATCTTGCTGACTCAGGGCGAAATTGCTCGGGCGGACTTTAAGATTTTCTCTGGTTTGCATGACCGTGTAGCGAGTGATCAGCTTAAGAAGTTGATTGATATGGGGGTGGTTGAAGCGCCTTCGGCAAAGTCGCGTTCGATCTATCCTGGGCTTCCCGTCTGGTTTGCACAGATGATATTTCCGGATCTTCACCGGCGGTTTTACTGAGTCAGGTAACAGAGGTGCCGGTTCACGGCACAAACTCCACCCTCAACCCCCGGCTCGCACTGCGTCCCTGATCATCACTGACCCGCAACCGATACTCTCCCGACTTGCCCGGCCGCCAGTTCAGTGTGGTCTGCGGTGAGCCCTGGCCAATCAACGTCTGGTCGGCAAACCAATACAGCGTCATCGCATCGCTGGCTGCGTTGGCGTTCAGTGGGATGCTTTCCTGTGGTTGGGACAGGCGCAGTTGATAACTGACCTGCGTCAGCGGCGAGCGGATCTGCGGCGCTTCGCTTGAATCACTGATGCGGTTGGGTTGGCAGTTTTTCATCACATTGGGCGGTGTGCGTCGGGGCAGGCCGGCGGCGCGGTACAGGCGCTGTACGTCGCTGGGCCAGAACTCGAAGACTTCTTCACGCGTGTATTGCGGATCGAACGGCGGGCACGCCGCCTTGCCGGTGCGGGTGTCGATCAGCACCGGACGGTGCAGGTTGGAGACGCGAATCGGTGACACGCCAGGGATGTACCAGGTCTTGCGGGTTTGCGGGCACCAGCGGTTGGGCAGTTCGCCGGAGGCTGCGCACACATCGATGCGCACCAGCCCGGCGGGCGGTTTGTCGGCTTTGATCACCACGTTGGGCAAAGCCAGTGGCAGGGCGTCGGCAATGCGGAAGAACAGCGGCGCAGCGGTCTTGGCACCAATAAACGCCGGGTTCGGCCGACCGTCGAAGTTACCGACCCACACCACCAGCACATAGGGGCCGACCAGGCCGGCACTCCAGGCATCGTGAAAACCCCAGGACGTGCCGGTTTTCCACGCGGTGCGCCAATGGCGGCCCGGCAAGCCGTCCGGGCGCGGGTTATGGCGCAGCATGTCGCGCACCATGAAGGCGGCCTGAGGCGTCAGCAGTTGTGCGCCGGTGGTTTGCGGTTGTTCCTGCAGATAGCGTAACGGCCGCAGGTGCCCGTCACCCGCGAGCATCACATACAGGCGTGCCAGCTCTTCGGGCGTCATTTCGCCGCCGCCGAGGGCCAAGGCCAAGCCGTAGTGGCTCTCGTTGCGCAGGCCCTTGATCCCGGCTCGTTGCAGCAAACCGTACAGCGAAGGCGATTTGAGCTGGCTGGCCAGCCAAACAGCGGGAATATTACGACTACGGATCAACGCATCGCGTGCCGTCAGTGGGCCGACAAAACTGCCGTCGAAATTTTCTGGTTGGAAGTAGCCGAAGTTACTGGGCAGGTCCTTGAGGATGCTCATGGGATGAATCACCCCTTGATCCAGTGCCAGCCCATACAGAAACGGCTTGAGCGTCGACCCTGGTGAACGCCGTGACAACACGCCGTTGACCTGACCATGAATGCCTGTGGATAAGTAATCGGCCGAGCCCACCAGCGCCTTGACACTCTGGTCGCGGCTGTCGATCAGGATCGCCGTGGCATTTTCCACACCGGTGCTGCGCCGCTCGGCGATAAAGCCGCTGATCAGGCGTTCCAGAAGTTGCTGCAAGGGCAGGCTGAGGGTGGTGTTCAACTCATTGCCGTTTTGGGACGCCAGCAATTGTTCACTCAGGTGTGGCGCCAGAAACGGGATCTGCTGGCGGTTGCGCGCTTCCAGGGGCAACTCCAGCAGACTGTCGTTGCGCGGGTCTTGTGGATAAGTCTCGCGCCAGTCGGCCATCAACCGCAGCCGCGCATTTTGCAATGACGGCCCAAAGCGCGCGCGCCGCCCCGGCTGCTGTGGAATCACCGCCAGCGCCAAGGCCTCGGACAAGGACAACCGGGTCGCCGACTTGCCGAAGTAGATACGGCTGGCCGCCTCGGCGCCCTCGATATTGCCACCCATGGGGGCCAGGTTCAGGTAGGCCTCAAGAATGTCGTGCTTGCTGTAACGTGCTTCCAGCCAAACGGCCAGGGCCATCTGCTGCAATTTGCCGGGCACTTGGCGGGTGTTCAAATCCCACAGGCGTCGCGCCAGTTGCATGCTCAAGGTCGAACCGCCCTGGCGCTGTCCGCCGCTGTAGGTGGCCATGGCCGCGCGCAGCAACGCCGGGGGATTGATCCCCGGGTGCCAATAGAAATTGCGGTCCTCCTTGAGCAACAAGGCTTCGACCAGTGACGGTGACATGCGCTCCAGTGGGAGCCACAGGCGATACTGCCCGTCATCCGCCAGGGTCATGCGCAGCAGCGAACCGTCGTCAGCCAATACCACCCGTGACGACGTAACCGCTTGCTCCAGCGAGGCGTGGGGCCACAACCGCAGCCCCGCCAGCCCTCCCACCAATAACGCCGCCGTTGCCAGCAGCGGCGTCACGCGTTTAAGGCTTGGTAATTTCAAGCTGGCCTACTTTGCCGCGCCCTTGCAGGGTGGTTTCGTACATGCCCTCGGCGTAAGCCGGTGGCGTATTGAAGGTACCCGCGTTGGTGGCGCGTACACGGTAGACGAAGGTCCCTGCGTCGCGCAGCGCGGTGCCGTACAACACCACTCGATCATCGCGCACGTCCACGTAGTCGGGCTGCCAGTTGCTCAGCTCGGTTTCGCCGATCGGCGCTTGCCAGGTATCCGCCGCTTCGTCGCCGTCTGCAGTTTCCACGTACTCGGCGTCGTCGCCTTCACTTTCCTCGGTGCTGGCGGGCTCCGGCTCCGGCGGCAGGTTATACACAGGCTCGACGCCACCTGGCAGCAGGTCGACCACGGCCACTTGTTGCACCTGATCACGGTCGGTAGCGCGCAGACGCAGGCGCACCAGGAACTCATCGCCCACGGCGACCTTGCTCACCGGCTCACCTTTGAGGTCGAGGTATTCGTGGATGATTTCCAGGCCATTGTTGATCGGCTTGAGCTTGGCGCCCTTGTCGAAGCCGGCCTCGCTGAGCATGTAGAACGCGGCCGGGCCGTCGGTTTTCTCCATCACCAGCTTTTGCGTGGTGCGCGGCACGGCAGCGCGGGGCGGCTGGCCGGCCATCTCCAGCAATTGCTGCTGCTTGTCACTCAGCCAGGCGGTGGCCTTGAGGGTCATGTCGCTCTGCGCACGTTGGCCATAGTTATCCAGCGCACGCAACAGCAGTGCCGCCGACAGCGAGTTGTAGCGCTGCTCGTTGAGGCGTTTGCCGAGCTTATCCAGCAAGGCTGTCGGCACCTCGTCCAGCAACTCGGGGAAATGCCGCGCCAGCAGGTGCAGGTGTTCGGCATCGTGTACCAGCGGGTCGTAATACAGGCCGTCGCTGTCCCACTTATCCACAAGCGAGCGCCACGGGATTTTACGGAACAGCGTATCGGCCTGGCGATCCTGCTTGAGCAACTTGTAGCTGGCGGCCAGGTAGGCTGCGCCCAGGTCGTTCTGCCAGCTGTCCTTGAAGTAGCTCTCGTAGCGCTCGCGGATATCGCTCAGGGCGCCGCTTACCAGGATCCCCTGCCGACTGAGCAGGTAACTGGCGTAGGCCCGGTTGCGCAATTCCGACAGACCTTCGCTTGGACCATTGGCCAGGTCGGTCAGGTAAGCGTTGGAACGCACCAACAGATCTTCCGGTACGGGCAGCCCGCGCTCCCTGGCTTCGATCAGGAAATCGGTGGCGTACAGGCTGGTGTACGGCGCCACGTCCGGGTTGGCAGCCCACAGACCGAAGCCGCCGGCCGAGTTCTGGCGCTGGCGCAGCATACGCACCGCGCCGCTGAATGCCTGCTCGGCTTCGGGGGCGGTGCCACCCCAGATCAGTGCCGGCATGGCCTTGGACACCAGTTGTTCGGTGCAGGCGTAGCCGTAGTCATCCAGGTAATGCTTGAGCCCGTTGGCCCACACCAGCGGCGATGCCGCTACGCCCAGTTGCACGTCGCGCAACTGGCTGAACAGCTCGCGGGTCGGCTTGAGCTCTTTGCTGGCGCTGTCGAAACGGCCCAGGCTCAGGGCGACGCGGTGTTCACTCAGTGGGCGGATCGACGTGGTTTCGGCGACCTGGATACGCTTGCCATTGGGCAACACTGCGACAAAACGCAGGTCCGCTGAGCCGAGGGTTTCGCCGACCTTGATCTTGAACTCGGCGGTGCCTTCCTTGCGTGGTTGCAGCGACAGGGTGCTGCCTTTACCGCCCTGCACCGCCAGGCCGTCGCTGGTCTGCACTTCAAACTTCACATCCGCCGCTGCGTCGAGGTTGCTGAACACCCCGGCGCTGACGTTGAACACATCCCCCGGCGCCACGAAGGCGGGCACGTTCGGCGTGATCACAATTGGGCCACGCACTTCGGTATTGGCCTCGCTGACACCGACACTGTCGCTGTCCACCGCCACTGCGAACAGGTGCAGTTTGCCGTTGAAGCTGTCCGGCACCTGGTAATGCAGCACGGTTTCACCGGCCGGCAAGTCCACCAGGCCGGACCACCATGCCACGGGCGGTTGATGTTTGCGCTTGAACGGGTTCAGGTGGTTGGCCAGCGCGCCTTCGGTATCACCGCCGGGCGCCGCCCCACTGAGCAGGCGGCTGAATTCAGGCAGGATCAGGTCAAGAATCTGGCTCGTACCGACCTCCAGCGCACGCTTCTGGAAGAAGAAGCCCAGCGGGTCCGGCGCCTGATAACGCGCTACTTGCAGGATGCCTTCGTCCACCGCGTACACCACCGCACGGCCTGGTCGGTCGGCGGTGACCTTGATGTCCAGGGTCTGCCCCGGCTCGATCTTCTCCTGGCCTTCTACCTTCAGCGCCATGCGTCGCGCATCCAGGTTGATGCTGAACGGCACCACGCCGTAGGACAGCGGGCTCATGTACACCTCAGCCGAACCCATATCGCGCACAAACTGCACGTTGACGTAGGCATTGCCCTCAAGCCCGGCCGGCACGCGGATATGTTGCACGCTGTTGGTGCTATCGGCCTTGAACCACTGCTGGGTGTAGACCTTGTCACGCTCGATGGTAATCAAACCGGCACCGGTATACGGCGCACGCAGGCTGATGGCGATTTCATCGCCCGTGGCATAGCTGCGCTTGTCCAGGCGCAGTTGCAGTTCGGCGTTGCGCTCCAGGGAACGCGAAGTGTTGCCACGCCCGGCCACGCTGTAGTCGATCTGGTTGAGCAGGTTGCCATTGGCGTCTTTCAACTGCAGGGTGAAATCCCCTGGCGTGCCGGTGTTCAGGGCCTGCTTGGCGCCTTCCTTGGTCATCGTCAGTGGTGAGGCCGGCTGGCTGATGTTCTTGATGCGCGACTCGTACTTGTAGGTGCCATTGGACTGTTTCACCAGTACCGACACATAGCGATGCTCGACCACTTCAGTGGTCAGGCCGTCTACCGCCAGTGGCGTCAGGTCTGGCGCCACGGCCAGCCAATGCACTTCACGCGGGGTGTCCTTGGCGACGTATGACAGTGAATCCTGACTTTTCACACCGACCAGGTAAGGCGCGGGCGACACCAGCAATGCGCTTTGCGCCGCGACGTTACGGCCTCCTTCGGCTTCGAATACCTGGGCCATCACTTGCAAGCGATAGGTACTGTTGGCAAAACGCTGTAGGTTGAGGTCGAGCACGGCCTGGCCGTTGTCGTCGACGGTGGTTTCCGCCAGGTCTTCGGTGTTGGTTTCTTCCAGGCCGTTATTGAGGCGGAAACGGTAGTCGGGGTAACGGTCAAATGCCGCGAGCGTCGGGCTCAGGGACATTTTTGCGGTGACCCGCCGGCCGGCTGCCGGGGCGCCGAACAGGTGCATGGCGGTGACCTTGGCCACCACCTGGTCCGGTGGGATCCAGCCCTGTACCGGGGTGTCGTGCAAACTCAGGTTGACCTTCATGCGGTCGGGCTCGAAATCGCGGACCTTGAAGTTCACGCTGCCCAAATCGGTGCGTGTCTGCTTCTGGCCAATCAACTGCAAGGTCGCGGTGTATTCGCCGGCGGGGGCGACTTCACTGCTGGGGAAATCGAAACTTTCAAAACCGCTGGCGGACAGCTTCAACGGCTGGCGAATCACTTCCAGACCACGGGGATCGGTGATTTGCAGCTCCACCGGCAGCCCCAGCAGAGCACCTTTCCAATTGCCGCTGCGCACGATCATGCCCAGGTGCGCGGTTTCGCCTGGGCGATAGAGCCCGCGATCAGTGAACAGGTAGGCGCTGAGGCGATCAATCGCACCGTCTTCTTGCAAGCCGCCGACATCGAAGCGCGATAAATCCAGCTGCTGGGACTGACGGGCAATCGGCAGGAACGACTGATCGTTGCCGCGAGTGACCACATACATCAGTGGCGTTTTCTCACGACGCAATTCATCCAGCTTGGCGAAATGCGCATGGCCTTCACTGTCGGTATGACCGCTGGCGACCGGCAGGCCGTTGCGACCCATGATGTCGACTTGCACATCGGCCACCGGCGAACCATTGCTGATGGACTGCACATACACATCGTGGCTGCCGTCGCTGGAGCGTTTGGCGATGATGCCCAGATCCGTCACTACGATGAAACGCAGGTCGCTGGTACTGCTGCGGTCGTATTCGAACGTGCGCGTGGCCGGGTCATCCTGCGGGCTGAGCTTGAGCACGAAAATGCCGCGCCGGCCGCCATTGGCGGTGAGGTAGGGGCTGAGGTCGACATTGTCGTAGACGGTTTTCGCCGGGTCATTGGATGACAGGGGAATCTCCAATGCCTGGCGCTCGACCATGCGATCAAAATATTCGTTGCTGAAATTCGGCCGGGCGAAGCTGCCACTGCTCTGATCCACCAGGTGTTGCAACTGGTTGGGCAGCAGGCGGGCGATTTCCACATGGGCGCCGGGTACGCCACGGGCCATGAACCCCAGGCGTTTTTCACCGTTGAGACTGAGCAACGCGCCGTCAGACAGGAACTGCAACGTGCGAGGGTACGCCGGCATGCTGATCAGCGATGCCGTAGGGTTTTTCGCCAGATAGCCGCCGATGGCCTCCAGGTTGGCAGGAACGCGCACATACAGTGCGCGACCGGCCGGAGCCTTGAATTTGAACGCGTGCAGCGTGTTCAGGGGTTCGACGCTGGGCACGTGGGTCAGGTTGACCTTGGTGCTGCGGGCAAGCAGGGCGTCGTCGATGTCGTTGGCGGAATAGGGGCGCGTATCGTCCTGGGCTTTTTCCGGCAACAGCCAAGCCTGGACCTTACCGGCGATGGTTTCGTCGGCCACGGCGCTGGAGCTGCTGAACATTAATACCGGTTCGGGTTCGCCGCGTTGGTTGTCGACAAAACTCACTTCGGCGCCGGTGAAGGTCAGGCGGTAGCGACCGGGTACGGTGACTTCCGACACCAGCGGCGCCGTGCTGGCGTTGCCGCCGTCGCGGGCCTTGATGCCCTCGTCGAGCTTGGCGCTGACCGGCGTACTTTCCAGCGGGGTGGCCAAGGCAGCGGAGCGCACGTAGGCGTTGAGTTTCTTCTCGTCGAAGGTGATTTCCGGGCGGTTGGGCAACTGCGCGTCGCGGTAGGCCAAACCTTTGCCGAGGGTGATCGACACGCGCTTGCGCAGGTTTTCTTCATCTACCGGGTGGGAAAAATGGAAAGTCGCCACCAGCTGTTTCAGTGTCGGGTTGGACGGGTCCTGATACAGCTCGTTTTGCGCCAGGGTGGCGCGGAACGGTTGGGTGGAGAACTGAGTGCTGTATTGGTCCAGCAGCACGCCGTCGGCCAGCAGGTTTTTCTTGCCCATATCGAGGGTGTAGTGAGCATCGATGGGCCAGTCTTTTTCCGGCACGAACAGCAACGTACGGTTATCGGACCAGCGCCAGCTACCCGCTACGTTTGGTTTCAGGGTGATGCCATGGGTCACCGGCTTGCCAATTGCTGCCAGTGGGGCGACGGACTCGGCGAAGCGCACCTGCAAGTTATCCACAACCGGTTGTGGTTGGGTGTAATCGGTCAGGTTCGGTTTGTGCAGCGAGTAACCCACGGTATGGGGTTTGGGCAGATGTGAATACCACTGCCAGCCATAGAAACCGGCACCCGCCAACAACGCCAGACCCACAACTGCTGCACCGGATTGGCGTGGATAAGCGCGAGCCTTGCCGCCCAGGTTGGCCAGGCCTTGACCAATGGCGCGTAGCCAGCGCGGCGGATGCCATTGACCGAAAACGGCCCCCACCACGGTCAATAAGGCACCGGCAATACGGCGGCTGATCGCTTTCAACGAATCGAACATGGTGAGCATCCCTGGCAAAGTGCGGCTATCTTACACGCGTCTTTGAGATAAAAGATGACGTGAATACATCACAAAATTCTACTGTGGGAGCGGGCTTGCTCCCACATGCTTGATCTTCATTTTTGGGCTTCTGGAGCCTGGGGATCAGGTCCACCAATAGCGCACCAGATGAAAGAAAATCGGCGCTGCGAAGCACACTGAATCGAGTCGATCCAGCATCCCTCCGTGCCCTTCGATCATATGGCCCCAATCCTTCACCCCTCGATCGCGCTTGATCGCCGACATCACGATGCCGCCGGCAAATCCGAGCAGATTGATCAGCAGCGCAATCAAGAACGACTGCCAGGGGCTGAACGGGGTGGTCCACCACAATGCCGCGCCGATCAGGGACGAGAGCAGGATCCCGCCGACAAACCCCTCCACCGTTTTCGAGGGTGACAGGTTAGGCGCGATCTTGTGTTTGCCGAACAGCTTGCCGCACACGTACTGCAGCACATCCGACAACTGCACCACGATCACCAGATAGGCGATCAGCAACAGGTTGCGACCTTCGTAGCCGGGGATGTCGAGGGTCAGCAGCGCCGGTACGAAGGACACGCAGAACACGGCGATCATCAAACCCCATTGCACCTTGGAGGCGCGCTCCAGGAAGTGTGTGCTGTCGCCCCCCAGTGAAGCGAGGATCGGCAGCAGCAAGAACACGTACACCGGAATGAAGATCGAGAACAGCCCGTACCAATCCGAATAGATGAGCAGGTATTGCAGCGGCAACGCCAGGTAGAACGCGGCCACCAGGGCCGGGTAGTCGCTGCGGCGAGTCGGCGTGAGGGTCAGGAATTCGCGCAGGGCGTAGAACGACACGGCATAGAACAGCAGGATCACCGCGCCGGTGCCGAGCCAGAAGGCGATGCCGATCACGACCACCATCACCCACCACGCATTGATGCGCGCGTTGAGATTGTCGATCACCGCGTTTGGCGTACCGCGCGTGCGCAGCTTGAGGATCAGGCCGATCAGGGAGGCGAGCACCAGGATCGCGCCGATGCCGCCGAATAACATCAGGGTTTGGCTATCCATGTCAGACGTGCTCCGGGGCAAGGGCGAGCAGGGCGTCGCGGCTGCGGGCGAGGAAGGCGGCCTTGTCTTCGCCGTCCTCCAGTTGCAGCGGCGCGCCGAAGCTGGTGGTGCACAGCAATGGCAGCGGCAGTACGCGGCCTTTGGGCATGACCCGGTTGAGGTTGGCAATCCACACCGGGATCAGTTCGGCCTGTGGGTAACTTTTTGCCAAGTGATACAGACCGCTCTTGAACGGCAGCAGGCCGTCTTCCAGATTACGCGTGCCTTCCGGGAAGATGATCAATGAGTCGCCGCCTTCCAGGGCCGTGAGCATGGGTTGCAGTGGGTTATCCACAGGGTCTTTACGGTCGCGGTCGATCAGCACGCCGTTGAACACGCGGTTGATAATGTAGCGGCGCAAGGCACTGGCGTTCCAGTAGTCACTGCCGGCCACCGGGCGCGTGAATTTGCGCAGGTTCTGCGGCAACGAGGCCCATAGCAGTACGAAATCGCCGTGGCTGCTGTGGTTGGCGAAGTAGATGCGCTGCACCGGCACCGGGGCGCAGCCGAGCCACAGGCTGCGGGCACCGGTGACGGTGCGGGCCATCGAAGTAATCAGCGTGGCGACTACGGGTTCGAACATGGGCGTTCCTTATCCGGCGAAAGGCAGCCAAGGGCTGGCGAGAATCACGGCCAGTGTCAGCAGCGCTTGCGCGCCGAGCAACCAGGCTTGTTTGCGCAGCAATTTCAGCGCGCCACGCCGGCGTTCGGTCCAGGGCCGGCCGACGCGCTTGGCCGATTGCAGGCCCAGGGTCAACAGGGCCTGATCGAGGTCCGGGGTGCGTGCGATATCGCGGGCGAGCAGGGCGAACAGGTCGGCGTCAAACGCCACACGCAGTGCCCAGTACTTTTGCAGCAGCCCCAGGATAATCATCCACAAGGCCAGCAACAGGCAGACGGTCGAGATACTGGCCATCAGCAGCTGCGCCAGGCCGAACAAAAAGCCGAGCACCGTCAGACCTGTGGATAACTGATCCAGGGAACGCCCACGACGTAGCAGGCTGGCAGTTACCTGGAGTTCTATATCAGCGGGCATCGGGTAAACCCTCCAAAGCTTCACGGTGAGCGGGGTGCAGGACCACTTCGGACCGCGCTGTACGAATGATAGCCAGCGCTTCATCTACCGTAGTGGCACGCCGGCTATGTAGCAGCCAGGCGGCAACGGCGGTGGCGCTGCGCGAGTAACCGAGGGCACAACACACCAGTAATGGGCCGTTCAAGCGCAATTGCTCGATGGCTTTGGCGGCTTGTCGGCACTCGGCCGGAGTGGGGGCGATCAGGTCCAGCACAGGGATGGATTGATAGGCGCGGCCCTGTGGATTAATCGGCAATTCGGCGCAGAGATCGACGATGGTCTTGAATGAATCTTGCTCCTGGATTGTGGGAATTCGCCCTAGCCAAACGTTATCCACAATAAGGTCAGGTTGTGGATGCTTGCGTGTCCACAGGCGTGAGTTTATCCATGCGCCAGCCAGGTAGGGCGCATAGAGCCAGCGTGCCGCCGGGGTCAGCCGACCATCGGCGCGTTTCTGAAAGCCCGGCGCGCCGAGGACGAAGTAATTCGCCTTGACCAGACCCAGGGCTACCGCTGGCCACAGCAGCCACAACCACGCCCCGCCCAATACAAACGCCAGGATCACCAGCACCACAGCGCCCAGGCCATACCGCACGCCCAGGCGCCAGCGCCGAGGGTCGTGGGTCAGTCGTGCATTCAGCAGCGGGCTGGGATGCTCTACCGGCCATAACCACACACACATCCATCCCGCCAGGGCGCCTGTGGGTAAGTCGATAAAGTGATGTTGATAAGTGGTCAGCACCGAAATGCCGATCAAGGCGAACCAGCCGTGCACCAGCCATCGCCACAGCCCACGGGTATGGCGTTGGTACATGACCCACAAGATCACCAACAAGGCGATATGCAGTGACGGTGCCTGGTTGAACGGCTTGTCGAAGCCGGCGAGCACGGCGAACAGCCAGCCGAATATGCCGTGCAGTTCCGGCCGCTCGAAGGTGAAGCGCAGCGGCCAGATGAGGAAGCAACTGACCGCAATAACCTGGGCGGACAGCAGCCGCAGCGCGTGCTGTTTCAACTCATGCCGACTGTTGGGAAGCAGCAGGGAAAACCCGTAAAGCAGGTCGATCGACCAATACGGCACGATGGTCCAGGCCCAGAATGGCATATGGGTTTCCCAGCCGAACACCAGCGTGCCGACGTCGCTGCGTTGGCTGGTCACCCAAGTGGCGAAGCCATAGGTGCTGAAAAACAGCGGTGCCAACAGCAGCAGCCACAGGACGGCAGGTTTCAGTAAACCGGGCTCGCGCATGTTCAGATCTTCTGTGCCAGGGACACGCTGAAAATGCCCCATTCATCCACGCGTTGGGTGATCTTGCGAAAGCCCGCCGCTTCGACCAACTGATCCATTTCCGCCTGGCTGCGACGGCGCATCACCCAGGCTTGGCCCTGGCGGTGGCTGGTCAGTGCACGCGCGATCAATTCCAGTTGCGGGTGCCACGGTTGGCCGGTGTAGACCAGGTAACCGCCGGGCTCCACCGCTTCGGCAAGGCCGGCCAACGAACCGCCGACCATGGCGTTATCGGCGAACAACTCATACAGCCCCGACACTACCGCCAGGGTTGGCTTGGGGTCCAACGCCGCCAGATCCGCCCGGTCAAAGGCATCGCCTTTGACGAACTGCGCGATATCCCCCAGGCCTTTCTCGCGAATCAGTGCGCCACCATCGCGCACGTTGATGTCGCTGTAGTCACGTAGCAGGATCGATTCCGGCAGCGGCGACACGCCCTGCAAGGCTTCCAGAATATAGCGACCGTGGCCGGCGGCAATGTCCACAATGCGTACTTGGCGATCATCGGCACGCAACTTGGCCATGGCCAAACGCAGCAGTTCCTCGACGTTGAGCTTGCGTTGGCGAATGCCGCGCCAGCCGATGGAGTTGAGGTAGTTGCTGTCGATCATCCGGCCCAGCCCGCCCTTGCCGCTGGGCTTGTTGCGGTACACATAGTCCAGGGTGCTGCCGGAGTCGAAACCGGTGTCGAAGCCCAGTTTCACCCCCTCCGACAGGGTTTTGCCCAGGCCCATGCTGGCGCGGGTCATGCGCCAATACAGGTCGCGCAGGGAATTACGCGGCAGTGGCGCTGCGAGGGCTTCGGACTCGGCGCAGGTGGCGCCCAGCTTATCGGCATCCAGCAATGAGGCGCGGTCCAGCGGCTGGGTGAAGTTTTGCAGGATAAAGCGCTTGGCACTGCTCACAGCCGGCGCACGGTCGCGTTCGCCAAGGGTGTCGTGGAAGAAGCCAGGGAGGATGTGCAGCTCTTTCTTCAGGCTGCCCAGGCGGTCGAAAAATTGCTGCTGGGGTTTGCGGTGCACCACAAAGTCGGAACCGGAGATCAGCAACTGCGTCGGCACCTGGATCGCCTGGGCATCGGCGACCACCCGATCAGCCGCTTCGTACAGGCCCAGCAGTACATTCACCGAGATGGCCTTGGTGATCAGCGGGTCGCTGTCGTAGGACGCCACGCGCTGCGGGTCGTGGCTGAGGAACTTGGCCTTGACGTAACTGTTGACGAAAAAATTGCCGCGAAACCTGCGCATCAGTGCCAGGCCCGGGCGTGCGAAGGGCACGTAGAGCTTGACCTTGAACGCCGGGGAGGCGAGCACCAGTACACGGATTTTCGGCGCGTAATCATGGACCCAGGTCGCCGCGATCACCGCGCCGACGCTTTGCGCGATAACGGCGAAGTTTTCTTCTGCAATGCCGTAGGTGGCGCCAATGTGGTCGCAAAAGGTTTGCACGTCACGGGCGCTGGTGGCGAAGCTGGGGCTGTCGCCACGCTCGCCGGGGGACTGGCCATGGCCACGGGCGTCCCAGGCGAAGAAGTCAAAGTGCGGCAGGTCGAGTTCGTCAACCAGATGGGCAATGCGCCCCGAATGCTCATGCCCGCGATGGAACAACAGGATTGCCTTGCGCGGCTCATCACTCGAAGGTGCGCTGGCCGGCCAGTGGCGGTAGAAAAGCTCGACGCCATCATGGGTCGTGAAGGTGTGCTCTTGTTGTTCGCGCATCGCAAAAATCCTTATGCAATCGGGGAGGTTTGTTCTTCTTTGAGGCCCTGGCGCACACGGTTGACCAGGGTGTAGGCGAGCAGGGCGGCAACCAGCCACATCAGCGTGTCGACCCAACCGGCGCCGAGCCAGCCGAGCGCCACACCGGTGGCCAGCACGCCCAATACAAAGGCACGGTCGCTCTTGCCCATTGGCCCGTCATAGCGGCGTGACGCACCGACCATCGGCCCCAGGACCCCGGCGTATTCGCTGAATACCGCCAACAGCGCTACCAGCACCACCGGTACCAGACTGACGCCGGGAATCAGCGCGAACGGCAGGATTAGTGCGCTGTCGGCGATCACATCACACAATTCGTTGAGGTAGGCACCCAGGCGCGATTGCTGGCCGAACTCGCGGGCGAGCATGCCGTCGATGGCATTGAGGGCCATGCGCAGGATCATCCACACAGGGATCAGCGCAAACAGCCACAGATGTTGGGCAAAGCCTGCGACCAGCAGGCCGACGAGCAAGGAAACGACCCCGGCCAGTACGGTGATCTGGTTGGCGGTGGTGCCATTGTCGTAGAGACGCTGCACGAGGGGGCGCAGCAGGTTTTGAAAGCGTGGCTTGAGTTGGTAGATGGAAATCATGGGGGGTGACGCTTCCTTGTCCGTTAACCCGTGAAAAACTGTGCTGAAGTGTGCCGATTTCTTGCCGCGGACTCTAGTGATGGCTCACCTTGGCCGCGTGTTTCTTGAGTTTTTGCGAAGTAGGACAAATCCTTTCGGACTGGTTGTCCCAAAAGTCGGGCCAGCAAAAAACAAGTGCCCGAGCGTTCCAAACGAGCGGGCACCGTTGAGAGGGCGGAACCTCAGGTTCGGAGCCCTTTACGCATAAATAATTTCGGAGTCGCGCCCGCTATATTCAATGACCATTCGTTTATTGGGCTTTCCGTATTCCGAATTGGTGATTTCTATGACCCGCAGCGAGTGCTCGTAGGTCTCATCTTCGCGTCGCCATGAAGGTTCCTGGCTGAAGACGCTATCGTTGTTTTTTAATTGGGTCCCCATCCTGTTTATTTTTTCAATAGCTTCTTTTTGGGCGGTACTGTCGATGTTGGAAATAGCCGTGTTCCGATGGTTTTCATCAATGATCGAGTTTGCTTGCGCCTTAGCATCTTCATGTGTTTCAACCAGGATCTCGCGCATGGACTTCAGCCCGTAAAAGCTAAGGAGCATGTCAACCGGAACCTTGTCATCTTTGATCGGCCGAAGTTTAATTCCGGTCTGGAAAGGTGCAACGACTTTGGCAACATCATTCAGCGGGTCAAGAGCTCCGGAATAGGCCGGGAATTGTTTGTCGAACTCATCGGCCGTATAACTTTTTGATTCGTTGCCCACCGTGGCATGGAATGTTCTAGTCTCAGGGTCAAAACTGAATTCACGGGCATTATTTTTTTTAGCCCACTCCGTAAGCGCTTTGTTTTCAAAGGCCTGATTGATTACACCGATCCAACGGTAAAACGAGGTGCCTTTTTCAAATGTTATCTCTGGAAGCGGTTTCGTAAATGCTTCTTCTGTCATCGTGGACATTATGTCGCCGATGGATTGGGAGAGCTCATAATCGGCAGGATTTTTGTGTTTAAGGGGCCATGCATTTAGATCCCGGTGGAGTTGGTCGGCAGACGATTCATATTCCACGACATATTTGGGCTGTGTCACAAAGCCTTCGTTGATATTTTGCAACCTGCGTTGCTGGCGTGAGAGTGCCCAGTCATTCTCCGGAAGGTTCAAGGTGTGTTCCGGGAATGCCTTGATTTTCTGCAGTTCTTTGCCCCATGCCGTGGAGGCCTCCTTGGTTTCTGGCGGCTTGATCCCATAGAAATTCTGAATCACATCAAGCGGTGCCTTGCCCTGTGGCCAGGCCGTGAATGCCACATCACTTCCCTCTGGCGCCAGCTTCTTGCAGGCATCGATCACTGGCTCAAGCCCCTGGCGAGCAGTCGGGTATCGCTCATAAAATTGCTCAACCGACATGCTCAAGGTGCTTCCATCATTTCTGACAAATTGAACCTTTTGGTATTTTGAGTCGTAGCTCAAACTGCCGGGAGTAATTTCATTGGTCTCGTACCACTTTTTCAGGATATTACTGGAGAATGCATTTCTTAATTGCTCAAGCCAACCATGAATTGTCGAGTTTTGATTGACGTCAATCATGGGCTGACTGTCAGTGGCCGGATCGTGTTTTAGCATATGCTTGGATACGGTCTGGCTCAGCTTGTAATCGCCCTCTTCATATTTATGTTCTTGTTCATATTCATCCAAGGTCAACGTAAGGCCGTCGGCGGAGTCGTCTTGATCCGCGACTTTTTGACGAACGGGTGGTTTCTCCGGAGGCAGATAACCCCAGAGATTTCCGTAGATTAGATAGTATTGATGCAATGCACCTCCTCCCTGCATGTGAATGACCGGTTGAGAACTCTCCGAAGGGGTGTTGACGGAGCGTGTCTTGCGTTGGGAAATTTGGTTGAAGTTGTCTTGGGCGTTTCTAGCGTCTATTGCCGATTTATCTTTTGAACGGACTTCAGTCTCGTGCTGTGGCACTTCTTGCTTAGGAGGTGTAACTGAATTTGTTGGATAGGAAAAATTTACGTTATGAGATGGATTGAAACTGATGGCCAATTCTCTGCTTCCTGTAGGACTGATAGTTGCGCCTATGTAATAAAATAGACGTGTCTTTGTGTGAAGCAAAGCAAGTGAAGCGTTCCAGCCAACTATTTATCTAAGTGTTTCTTTTACTTGTTTATGCAGTGATCCTGGATTCACAGGGCGGGCTGTGTTGAGAGCCCGTGTTCGATGCCTCATGGCCAAACAGAAATTTCACGTTTTTTGTTATAGGATAACGATCGGTTTTAGGTGGGTGTTGTGAATGCAAGTGGATCTAGAAGCTGACGGCGCTTCGGTTGAGGGCCTGCCGCGTTTTCAACAAGGGTTGTTCCATGCCCGTCGGTTGCGCCAGGCCGGCATCAGCCTGACGACCCTGGCGGTCGCGGGTTGGGTGCTCGCCCTGTTCGTCGCATTGTTCGCCCCGCTATCGATCTGGCCCGTGGTGCTGATCAACTGCTCCTCGGCGTTGCTGGTGCTGGTGGCCGGGTTGCAATCGGCGTGGTGGGTGGCCGATTGGCGCGCCCAGTCGCTGGAAGAGCCGAGCGTCGATGTGCCCGTGGCGGACACGGAAGGTTACACGCGGCTGATCGGGCGTCTGGGTAGTGGCCTGTTGGCGCAGATCGGCACCCCGGTATTGTGGTTATGCGGTTGGTCTCTACTGGTGCTGGTCAGCATCTTCGAGTTCTGGAACCTGGCGTTGCCCGCCGCCGCCGTAGGCCAGTCCGCCAGCATCGGCGCTGCCTTGGCGTTGGCGCTGGCCTTCGGTTTGCTGGTGTTCGAGCGCCGCCTGGCCCAGGAAACGCTGACGCAATGGCCGGAAGCCGCGCAATTGGCGCAATTGAGCCGGGTGGCAATCATCTGCCTGGTGATCAGTGCAATTTGCCTGTTGTTTGCTGGTGCCGAATCGGTCTGGCCGTTGCGGCTGGCGACGCTGATGGGGCTCTTGCCGGCGTTGGTGGCTTTGGAGTTCCTGCTCAGGGGCGTGCTGTCGTTGTTCAGCCCGCGCCAACCGCGCCTCGAACCGCGCTTGATGGCCCAGAGTTTTATTGCCGGGCTGCTGCGCTGGCCGCCGCAACCCCTGCTTGCCTTGCAGCATGAATTGCACAACCGCTTCGGCATCGACCTGCGCCAGATCTGGGCGTTTACCTACATGCGCCGGGCGTTTCTACCAGTGTTGCTGGTGGTTCTCGCCGTGGGCTGGTCGCTGACCGGCGTGCATGAAGTGCCCCTGCAAGGCCGTGGGATTTATGAACGCTTCGGTAAACCTGTTGAAGTCTTCGGCCCTGGCCTGCATGCCGGTTTACCGTGGCCGCTGGGGCGCGTATTGAATGTGGAGAACGGCGTGGTGCATGAGCTGGCAACCAGCGTCAGCGAAGCCGCCACGCCCGAACTGGCTTCTGCCGAAGGCCCGGCGCCGACGATTGCCAACCGGTTGTGGGACGCCAGCCATGTGAATGACAAGTCCCAGGTGATCGCCAGCAGCAGCGGCGACAAGCAGAGCTTTCAGATCGTCAATATGGACGTGCGTTTTGTCTACCGTATCGGCCTGACCGATCAGGCCGCGCTCGCCGCCACTTACAACAGCGCGGATGTGCCGACGCTGATCCGCAGCACCGCCAGCCGTATTCTCGTGCACGACTTTGCTTCACGCACCCTCGACGAACTGCTGGGTGAGCAACGTACCAGCCTCGCCGATGAAGTGGGCCGGGCGGTGCAGGCAGACCTGAACAAGCTCGACAGCGGTGTGGAAATCCTCGCTACGGTGGTGGAGGCCATTCACCCACCGGCCGGTGCGGCCAACGCCTATCACGGCGTGCAGGCGGCGCAGATCGGCGCCCAGGCACTGATCTCCCGTGAGCGCGGAGCCGCCAGCGAGCAAACCAATCAGGCGCTGCTGCAAGCCAGCACGGTACGCGACCAGGCCCAGGCCAGCGCCCGCGAAGTGAACGCCGGCGCCCAAGCCGCCGACCTGCGTTTTGCCGCTGAACAGAAGGCTTACGCCACCGCAGGCAAAGCGTTCGTGTTGGAACAGTACCTTGGCCAACTCAGCCAGGGCCTGGCCAGTGCCAAACTGCTTATTCTGGATCACCGCCTGGGCGCCGATGGCGCGCCGACGATCGATCTGCGTTCTTTTACGTTGCCGGCTGACCCAATGGCGCCGCGCAAAGCCGTTCAATAAGGAGTTTGTCTGTTGAGCGCTCATTCTCACGATCATGACCACGGTCACCACCACCACCATCATCATGGCCACCACCATCACGGTGATGAACACGCCGCTGGCCCCTTCCCCTGGCGGCGAATGGCCTGGGCCGTGTTGCTGGTGCTGTTTGCGGTGGCGGCGGCGAGCCTGGTGCAGGTGCGTTCCGGCGAAGCCACGGTGATAACGCGCTTTGGCAACCCGTCGCGGGTTCTGCTGGAGCCGGGCCTGGGCTGGCGCTGGCCGGCGCCGTTCGAAGCGGCGATCCCCGTGGACCTGCGCCTGCGCACGACCTCCAGCGGCTTGCAGGACGTGGGCACCCGCGATGGCTTGCGCATCATTGTGCAGGCTTACGTGGCGTGGCAGGTGCAGGGCGATGCCGACAATGTGCAGCGTTTTATGCGCGCCGTGCAGAACCAGCCGGATGAAGCGGCGCGGCAGATTCGCACGTTCGTGGGCTCGGCGTTGGAAACCACGGCGGCGAGTTTCGATCTGTCGAGCCTGATCAACACTGACGCCAGCCAGGTGCGCATCGCCGATTTCGAAGCGCAGTTGCGTCAGCAGATTGATCAACAATTGCTCACTACCTATGGCGTGCGCGTAGCGCAAGTGGGCGTGGAGCGTCTGACCTTACCGTCAGTGACCCTCACCGCTACCGTCGACCGCATGCGTGCCGAACGTGAAACCATCGCCACCGAGCGCACTGCCGTGGGCAAGCGTGAAGCCGCGCAGATTCGTTCCGCTGCCGAGCGCGATGCGCGGATCGTGCAGGCTGACGCCACGGTGAAAGCCGCCGATATCGAAGCGCAATCGCGGGTCGAAGCCGCGCAAATTTATGGCCGCGCTTACGCAGGTAATCCGCAGCTGTATAACCTGCTGCGTTCGCTGGATACCTTGGGCACCGTGGTCACGCCAGGCACCAAGATCATCTTGCGCACCGACGCCGCGCCGTTCCGCGCACTGGTCGATGGGCCCAAGGACATCCAGCCATGATCGAGCGTGACAACCCGGACAGCCCATGGATCCAGGCCGGGCGCCTGACCTTCGTGGCGCTGTACGCGGTGACCGTTTTGGCGGCGTTGGCCTGGGCGTTTTCCAACGTACGCCAGATCGACCCGCAGAATCGTGCGGTGGTGTTGCACTTCGGCGCACTGGATCGGATTCAGAATGCCGGGCTGCTGCTGGCCTGGCCGCAGCCGTTCGAGCAAGTGGTGCTGTTGCCGGCGGCGGACCGCGTAATCGAGCGTCGGGTGGAGAATCTGCTGCGCTCCGATGCGGCGACGCAGGCTGATCGCGTGGCCAGTTTCGCCACGCCGTTAAGCGATTCCCTGGCCGGCTCCGGTTACCTGTTGACCGGTGATGCCGGCGTGGTACAGCTGGATGTACGGGTGTTCTACAAGGTCACCGAGCCCTACGCGTTTGTGCTGCAGGGCGAGCATGTGCTGCCGGCCCTGGATCGCCTGGTCACCCGCGGCGCCGTGGCCCTGACCGCCGCGCGCGATCTGGACACGATCCTGGTGGCGCGCCCTGAATTGATAGGCACCGACAACGGCGCCGCCGAGCGCCGCGAGCGACTGCGCGGGGACTTGGTGCAGGGCATCAATAAACGGTTGGCCGAGTTGGCCACTACGGGCTTGGGGTTGGGCATCGAAGTCACTCGCGTCGATGTGCAGTCGAGTCTGCCGGGCCCGGCGGTGAATGCGTTCAACGCGGTACTGACCGCCAGCCAGCAAGCTGATAAAGCGGTGGCCAATGCGCGCACCGACGCGGAAAAACTCACCCAAACCGCCAACCAGACGGCTGACCGCCTGGTGCAGGTCGCCCATGCCCAGGCCAGCGAACGCCTGGCCAATGCCCAGGCGCAAACCGCCACCGTCGCCAGCCTGGCCCAGGTGAAAGACCCCGGCTTGCTGCTGCGTCTGTACCGCGAGCGGTTACCGAAAATTCTCGGCCAGGCCGGCTCCGTGACCACGGTCGATCCTAAAGACGACTCCCGCTTGATTATCCAGGGAGCCGAACAATGAGCGCACCCATGCTGACTTCAGCCGAGCAGCGCAGTGCTGCCCGGCAATTGACCTTGGCCATGCTGGCCCTGGGGTTGTTGATATTGGGCTTGGTGTGGCGCTGGCTGGCGCCGGACCAGACAGGCGTGAGTCAGTTGTTGCTGGGCGTGGCATCGTTGCTGGTGGCCGTACCCGTGATGCGTTCGGCCTGGTACAGCCTGCGTTTTCCCAGCCTGCACGGGATCACCGATCAACTGATCGCCCTGGCGATGCTCGGTGCCTGGGCCACGGGCGATCTGCTGACGGCTGCGTTGCTGCCGATCATCATGATCTTCGGTCATGTGTTGGAGGAGCGCAGCGTGATCGGCTCCCAGGAGGCGATCCATGCCCTGGGCAAACTGACCCGCAGCCATGCGCGGTTGGTGCAGGCCGACGGCAACATTGTCGAAGTGGATAACGGAACGCTGAACACTGGCGATATCGTCGAAGTGCGCGCCGGTGATCGGGTGCCGGCTGATGGCGTGGTGCTGTCGGGGCAGGCGAGCCTGGATACGGCGCCGATCACTGGTGAATCGGTGCCGCTGGAAGCCAGCGTGGGGGTGCAGGTGTTTGGTGGGGCGATCAACCTCGATGGCTTGCTGCGCCTGGAAGTGACCCGCACCGGTAACGAGTCGACCTTGGGCAAGGTGATCGCGCTGATGCAGAACGCCGAACGCTCCAAGCCGCCGATCACGCGGCTGCTGGAGCGTTATGCCGGCAGTTATATGGTGCTGGTGCTGTTGTTGGCGGCGGTGACCTGGTTTGTGACCAATGACGCCCAGGCAATGCTGGCGGTGCTGGTGGCGGCGTGCCCGTGTGCCTTGGTGCTATCAGCACCGGCCACGGCGATTGCCGGGATCGCCGTGGCGGCTCGGCATGGGATCCTGATCCGCAGCTCGGCGTTCCTGGAGGAATTGGCGGACCTGACCTCGTTGGTGGTCGACAAGACCGGGACGCTGACCTTTGGCACGTTGCGTCTGCAATCCATCGAAACCACCGCAACGGATCGGCAGGTGTTGTTGAATCTGGCGGCCAGCCTGGGTTCGGCCAGCAGTCATCCGGTCAGCCGTGCGTTGGCGGGCCTGGCGACCCAGGAGCAAATGCTCACACTGACCGACATCCGCGAACGCCAGGGCCTGGGCGTGGTGGCACAGACCGAACAGGGCGAAGCCGCGCTGGGCCGGCCGGAGTTGTTCGAGCAATTGGGTATCGCGACAACGTCCGTTCCGAACCACGACGGCCCGATTGCCGGGTTGGCGTTGAAGGGGCAGTTCCTGGCCTGGCTGCTGCTGGCCGATAGCGTCAAGCCGGAAGCACGCCAAGCGCTGCAAGAGCTGCGCGAGCTGGGCCTGGGGCGCCAGCTGCTGCTGACCGGCGACCGTCAAAGCGTCGCCGACAGCCTGGCGTTGGACGTGGGCATCAGCGATGTCGAAGCGCAAGCCTTGCCGGAAGACAAGCTCAACCGCGTGCTGGGTGAGATCGGCAGTGGTTTCCGCCCGATGGTGGTGGGCGACGGTATCAACGACTCCCTGGCGCTCAAGGCCGGTGTGGTCGGCGTGGCGATGGGCGCGGGTGGCGCGGACATCGCCCTGGCATCGGCGGATGTGGTGCTGATCGGCAGCGACTTGCGGCGCCTGGGCACCTGTGTGCGCTTAAGCCGCCAGTGTCGACACACTTTGCAGGTCAACGTCGTCATCGGCCTGGGGTGGACCCTGGCGATCGTGGTGTTCGCCGCCTTTGGCTGGCTGGGAGCCGCAGGCGCAATGATTGCAGCGGTATTGCATAACCTCAGTACGTTGTTGGTGCTGGGCAATGCTGGGCGTTTATTGCGTTTCCAGGAGCCGCTTTTGAAGCTCGAGGAATAATTTCCGGAAGTTTTTTCAAAAGGCTGTAACGCCGCCAAGGGACCTCACTCTAGTGGTGTGTCGAGACTGAACAAACCGTTCAGACCGGCACCCACTATCGAACTCTGAGGAACCAAAAATGAACATCAAGAATGCCGTTTCCGGTGCTGCCCTGGCCATCGCTGCCGCCACTATGTTTGCTGGTGTTGCTACCCAGGTACAGGCCGCCGACGCTACTGTTCATTGCTACGGTGTGACTTCTTGCAAAGGCATGAATGACTGCAAAACCGCTGAAAACGCTTGCAAAGGTCAGGCGGTCTGCAAAGGCCACGGCTTCAAGGCCATGAGCAAGGCAGCGTGTGACGCGGCTGGCGGCAAAGTCGGCGAGTAACCGGCAACCGAGTGCAACCGCAGCGGATGCCTTTTCCGCTGCGGACACTTTGCCCAGGAGTGCATCATGTCCGCTTCCTTTCCGAGTCTGGGTTACGGCCTGGGCCTGCGCAGTGAGTACTACCAGCAGATCCTTGAACAATCACCGGCGGTGGATTGGTTCGAGGTCATCTCTGAGAATTATCTGGTCCAGGGCGGTAAAGCCTTGTATTACCTGGAGGCGATAGCCGAGCGCTATCCCCTGGTGATGCATGGCGTGTCCTTGTCCATCGGTGGGCCCCATGCCCTCGATACCGATTACCTGAAGCAAATCAAACAGCTCGCCGTACGTCTGCAATCGGCGTGGGTTTCCGATCATCTGTGCTGGAGCCGCGGCAGCGCGCATCAGTTGCATGATTTGCTGCCGTTGCCCTATACCGAGGAGAGCCTTTACCACGTGGCGGCGCGTGTTCTGCAAGTGCAGGACGTACTGCAGCGTCCACTGGTGCTGGAAAACGTCTCCAGCTATGTGCGTTCCAAGGCAGATGAATTTACCGAATGGGAATTCCTCAATGCCTTGACCCACCTGACGGGCTGCCAGTTGTTGCTGGACGTCAACAACGTCTACGTCAGCTCGCGTAATCACGGCTTCGATGCCTGGACTTTCATCCGCAACCTGCCGCCACACAGCATTCGCCAACTGCATCTGGCCGGGCATATGGACTACGGCGACTATGTCGTCGATACCCATGACCATCCCGTGTGCGATCCGGTGTGGGCGCTGTATCAACAAACCCTGGAACACCTGGGGCCGATCTCGACGCTATTGGAGCGCGACGATCATTTTCCTCCGTTTGAAGAGTTGCTCACCGAGCTGGGCAAGGCTCGTGAACTGGGCGCTGCTGCGCTGGCCAGGAGGTCGCTATGCGCCTGACCGACTGGCAATTGGCCTTTGAGCAGCATCTGTTATCCGCAACCCCGGCGGCCAACAGCGGTTTTGCCGACACGTTGCTGGGGGGGCCGACGCTGGATGTCGACACGGGCCTGGCGATCTATCACAACGCCTACCTGGCGCGGCTGCAGGAAGTGCTGCGGCATGACTTCGGCGCCATCTGGTATTGGCTGGGGGATGAAGAGTTTGCGTCTCTGACCGAAGCCTACGTGCGTCGTTATCCGTCTGCCCATTACAGCTTGCGCTGGCTGGGCGAGCGGTTCCCTGCGTTTATCGTCGAGCATTTGGTGGCTGAACAGAGTGCGCCGCTGGCTGAACTGGCGCGGTTCGAATGGGCCTTTACCCTGGCATTCGATGCGCCACAGGGTGAGCCGCTTGGCTTGGATGACATGGCGCAACTGCCGCCTGCAGACTGGCCGGGTTTGCAGGTCGCCCTGGTACCTTCGGTGCAGCAGATGCCGTGTCATTTCAACAGCGTGGCGATATGGCGTGCAAGCAAGGATCAGTCGGACTTCCCCGGCAGTCACGCACTGGCGCCGGCACACAACTGCCTGGTATGGCGGCACCAGAACGTGTGCCACTACCGCAGCCTTGAACCTGATGAAGCGTTTGCCCTGGCGGGAATGGTGACCACCGGCTGGAATTTTTCAGAACTGTGCGCGCAATTGGTAGTCACCTATGCAGAGGGTGCACCACTGCAGGCGGTTACGTGGCTTAAGCAGTGGGTCCAGGATGGTTTGCTCGAACGTAGAGCCCCATAGAAGAGCACTATCAATTCGATAGCCTCCTACTTTGTCTTCTGATGGTCTACCCTCACTCCAGACGTCTGAAACAAGGGGGGACTACTCATGCTCGCGCAACTTCCACCGGCCTTACAGAATCTTCAGCTACCGCTGCGTCTTCGACTCTGGGACGGCCATGAATTCAACCTGGGCCCTGCGCCCAGTGTGACCATCGTGGTGAAGGACCCCACGGTCGTGTCCCAACTGACCCATCCAACGCTCGATTCACTGGGCGAAGCCTTCGTTGAGGGCAAATTGGAGCTGGAAGGCTCCATTTCCGAGGTCATCCGGGTGTGTGACGAGCTCAGTCATGCCCTGATCGACGACGACGAGGGGAGTCGTCCGGTGCGCTCGATCCACGACAAGGCCACCGACGCTGCGGCAATTTCCTACCATTACGACCTGTCCAACGAGTTCTACCAGCTGTGGCTGGATCAGGACATGGCGTACTCCTGCGGTTATTTCGAAACCGGCAGCGAAACCCTCGACCAGGCCCAACAAGACAAATTTCGCCACCTGTGCCGCAAACTGCGGTTGCAGCCGGGTGAGTATTTGCTCGACGTAGGCTGTGGCTGGGGTGGGCTGGCGCGCTTTGCGGCGCGGGAGTTCGGGGTCAAAGTATTTGGCATCACCTTGAGCAAGGAGCAGTTGGCGCTGGCCCGGGAACGGGTGAAAGCCGAGGGCCTGGAAGACCAGGTGGACCTGCAATTGCTCGACTACCGTGACCTGCCTCAGGATGGCCGGTTCGACAAGGTGGTGAGCGTGGGCATGTTCGAACACGTCGGCCACGCCAACCTGGCGCAGTACTGCCAAACCCTGTTTGGCGCGGTGCGCGAGGGCGGTTTGGTGATGAACCACGGTATTACCGCCAAGCACACTGACGGTCGTCCTGTCGGCCGCGGCGCCGGGGACTTCATCGAGCGTTATGTCTTCCCCAACGGCGAGTTGCCGCACCTGGCGATGATGACCGCCGAGATCAGTGAAGTCGGGCTGGAAGTGGTCGACGTCGAAAGCCTGCGCCTGCATTACGCACGCACCCTGGACCACTGGAGCGAGCGCCTTGAGGACAACCTTGAAGCGGCGGCGCAGATGGTGCCGGAGCAGGCCTTGCGGATTTGGCGGTTGTACCTGGCAGGCTGCGCTTATGCGTTTGCGCGGGGCTGGATCAACCTGCACCAGATCCTGGCGGTGAAACCCCATGCCGATGGCAGCCATGAACTGCCGTGGACACGGGAAGATCTCTACCGCTGACGTTCAAGACACCTGAGTTCAAGTGTGGTGAGGGGTTTGCCCCCCTCCCACATTTAGAGAATCGGGGAGATCAGTCGTGCGACCCGCATGCCCAGTTGTTGCAGGCGGCGGGTCTCGCGGCTTTCTTCCTGGCTGACTTCATGGGCCAGGGCGAAGTCGTCCATTAGCATTTGCTCAACTTCGCCGGCAAACGCCTCATCCACCGTCAGTAACATCACTTCAAAATTCAGTCGGAACGAACGGTTATCCATGTTCGCACTGCCGATCGCGCTGATTTCGCTGTCCACCAACACCACTTTCTGATGCAGAAAGCCCGGCGTGTAGCGGAACACGCGCACCCCGGCGCGTACGGCTTCGATCGCGTAAAGGCTGGACGCAGCGTAGACGATGCGGTGGTCGGGACGTGAAGGCAGCAGTAGGCGTACGTCGACGCCGCGCAGCACGGCCAGGCGCAGCGCGGAGAACACGGCCTCATCGGGGATGAAATACGGGCTGGTGATCCACACTCGCTCGGTTGCCGCGTGGATGGCTTCGACGAAAAACAGTGAGCAGGTTTCATACGAGTCGGCCGGCCCACTGGCGAGCAGTTGGCAGAGTACGCCGTCTTCGGGGTAGGCGTCAGGCAGGATCAGCGGCGGCAACTTGCGCGCGGCCCAGAACCAGTCTTCGGCAAACGACTCTTGCAGGCACGCCACCACCGGGCCGGTCACCTGTACGTGAGTATCGCGCCACGGGGCCAGGGGCGGCTTTTTGCCCAGGTATTCGTCACCGACGTTATGCCCACCGACAAACCCGGTGATGCCGTCCACCACCACGATCTTGCGGTGGTTGCGGAAGTTGACCTGGAAACGGTTGAGCCAGCCGCTGCGCGTTGCGAACGCCTTGACCTGTACGCCTGCGTCGCGCAGCGATTGCACGTAGTGATGGGGCAGGGCATGGCTGCCGATGCGGTCATACAGCATATATACGGCTACGCCCTGAGCAGCCTTTTCCTTCAGCAGGGCATGCAACTGCCTGCCCAGTTCGTCGTCATGAATGATGAAGAACTGGAACAGCACGGCGCTCCTGGCACTGCGGATCGCGTCGAAGATTGCACTGAAGGTGGCATCACCATTGATCAACAAGCGCACTTGGTTGTTGGCCAGGCACGGCATGCGTCCCAGCTTGGGCATTGCGCGCAGCGACGCGTAGGCGCTGGAGTTGCGTGCGGCGAGGGCTTCTTCGACCCAAGGGCGCCAGTTCAGCTCGGCAATGGCGGTGTGCATTTCCTGGTTGGCCTGGCGGCGTGCCTGGATATAAGCGTCGAAGGTGCTGCGGCCGAAGATCAGGTAAGGGATCAACGTGAGGTAGGGCATGAACATCAACGACAACGCCCAGGCGATCGAGCCTTGGGCGGTCCTGACGGTCAGCACAGCGTGGATCGCGGCGAGAGTCCCGAGAAAATGCAGCGTGGCAATGAAGTAGGCGAGCAGGTGCGGGCCAAAAAAATCCATGGACGACATATCTCCAGACAATCGACTGCCTAACAGACCATGAACGGCTGCGAATGTCGCTATTTTATTTGCCGTGCAACACTGGCGCCTTTGCGGCGTCTAACGCCCACAATTACCCAGGAGTTACTCGATGAATGCTCGTCTGCTTGGTTTGGCCATGGTTGTTGGATTGTCGCTGCCCGTGGCGGCTCAGGCGCAGATGCTGGCGCCGGGGTTGTGGGAATTGACTACCAGCAATATGAAAGTTGATAACCAGGACTTGCCGGACCTTTCGCTGATCCTCGGTCAGCTCAAGCAACAGATGACTCCCGAACAACGTGCAATGCTGGAAAAACAGGGCATCACCATGGCCGGCAAAGGCGTGCAGGTGTGCCTCACGCCTGCTCAGGTCGCCTCCGATTCGATCCCGCTGACCGATCCGCAATCGGGCTGCAGGCAGGAAGTGACCGACAAGACCGGCAACCAGTGGAAATTCCGTTTCAGTTGCCCGAAAGCCCAAGGTAGTGGCGTCGCCACCTTCCAGAGCCAGAAGGAATTCACCACCACCGTCAACGGCACCTTCAATGCCACTGGCATCCAGCAGAAGGGCAGCCTCGACACCCATGCCCAGTGGCTGGGCAACGACTGCGGTACGGTCAAACCCCGCGCTTAACGCAAAAAATGCAGGGGCAAGCCCTGGCAACTGTCGACGACCTGGCCGTTGTGCCACGCCAGGTGGCCGGACACCAATGTGGTGCTGACGCTGTGGCGAAAGCTGCGTTCGGCAAACGGTGTCCAGCCGCAGCGTGCCAGGATCGGTTGACTGCTGACGGGTTTGCCTTTGGGCTCGGGTTGGATCAGCACCAGGTCGGCCCAATAGCCTTCGCGTAAGTAGCCGCGTTCGGGAATGGCAAACAGGTCAGCCACTCGGTGGCTGGTCTTCGCCACCAGCGTGGTGAGCGGCAGGTGCCCGTCAGCCACCAACTCCAGCAATGCCGGCAACGCATGCTGCACCAGCGGCAGCCCGGACGGCGCTTCTCGATAGCCCAGCTGTTTCTGCGCCCAGGTATGCGGGGCATGGTCGGTGCCGATGACATCCAGGCGATCACTCAACAAGGCACGGCGCAGAGCGTCGCGGTCGGCGCGGGTCTTGATGGCCGGGTTGCATTTGATCTGGTGGCCGAGACGGTGATAGTCGCGGTCATCGAACAACAGGTGGTGCACGCAGACCTCGGCGGTGATGCGTTTTTCAGACAAGGGTTTGTCTTCGAACAGAGCCAGTTCGAGCGCGCTGGTCAGGTGCAACACATGCAACCGCGTGCCGTGACGTTGGGCCAACTCCACGGCAAACGAAGACGAGCGGTAACAGGCCTCGGCATCGCGGATCAGTGGGTGGGCAACGGCGGGAATCCGTTCGCCGAAGCGCTCGCGCAGACGCTGTTCATTGGCCAGGATGCTGGGCGTGTGTTCACAGTGGGCCAGCAGGAGGGTCGGCACTTCGGCAAACAGTCGCTCCAGAATACGCGGGTCGTCCACCAGCATATTACCGGTGGAGGCCCCCATGAACACTTTGACCCCGGCGACTTCCCGTGGGTCGAGGGCGGCCACGGTATCGAGATTGTCGTTGCTCACACCAAAGTGAAAGCCGTAATTGGCCACCGAATTCAAGGCGGCGCGGCGCTTTTTATCGGCCAGCGCCTCCAGGGTCAGGGTGGCAGGGTGGGTGTTGGGCATGTCCATGAAACTGGTGATGCCGCCGGCCACCGCTGCGCGGGACTCGCTGTAGAAGCTGCCTTTGTCCGGCGCGCCAGGTTCGCGAAAGTGCACCTGGTCGTCGATCATGCCTGGCAGCAGCCATTGACCCTGGGCGTCGATCTCCACCGGCTCGTTGCCGCCTTCGATGCTGCCGGCGATTTTCTCGATACGGCCATTGGCGACCAGCACATCGGCGTCGAACTCCAGGCCTTCATTGACCAGGCGGGCATTGCGGATCAGCAGGCGGCTCATGGCTCAGAACTCGTTTTGCAGGGCTTTGTAACCCCGCACCAGGTCGACGTTGGTGCGGGCCACGTCTTCGGAAAACTCCGAGGCGCTGACACTGACCGGCGGGAACTGCGACAGGTCGGTGTGAGGCCCGATGCGCGTGGTGGACGGCACGTAGAAGGCGGCGGGCAAGTCGCGGCCGTCGACCACCGAGTTGTGGCGCACCACACAACCGTCGCCCACGGCGCAGTTGAACAGCACGCTGTTGAAGCCAATGAACACTCGGTCGCCGACGGTGCAGGGGCCGTGGACGATGGAGCGGTGCGCGATGGAACTGAACTCACCAATCGTCACCGCCGCGCCGGATTTGGAGTGGATGACCACGCCGTCCTGGATGTTGGAGTTGGCGCCGATGGTGATGGGGTCCATGTCGCCGGACGCGTCGACTTCGTCGGCGCGGATCACGGCATAGGGGCCGACGAACACATTCTCGCCGATGATGACTTTGCCGCAGATGATTGCGGTCTTGTCGACGTAGGCCGATTCGGCGATCACTGGGAGATCGCCGGAAGGGTTCTTGCGGATCATGCGTCAGGCTCCGTAATGATAGGGACGTAATTGCCAGGGGCCGTCTTTTCCCGGTCGAGCATGCACAAGGTCATGGTTTGCTCAGGGCGGCGCACAGGGTGTTGAGGTTGTATTCGAACAGCCCGGTGAAGGTGCTGGCCGGGCCCTCTGCGGCGAGGGCGTCGGAGTACAGCGTGCCGCCGATCTGCGCGCCGCTTTCGTCTGCAATCTGCTTGAGCAGGCGCGAGTCCTTGATGTTTTCCATGAACACGGCCTTGACCTTGTCTTTGCGGATCTGGGTGATCAGCGCTGCCACTTCGGCGGCCGAAGGCTCACGTTCCGTCGACAGGCCCTGAGGTGCCAGGAACTGGATGCCGTAGGCCTGGCCCAGGTAGCCGAACGCGTCATGGGAAGTGACGATGCGACGGTTGCCCGCCGGCAGTGCGCCGAATTTGGTTTTGGCTTCGGCCAGCAGGCGGTAGATCTCTTTCAGGTACGCCTGGCTGTTGCGCAGGTAATCGGCCTTGTTGGCCGGGTCGGCTGCCACCAGCGCCTTGGTGATGTTGTTCACGTAGATTTCGGCGTTGGCCAGGTTGTGCCAGGCATGTGGGTCGGGGATGGTTTCACCGTCTTCTTCCATGGTGTGGGAAATCACGCCTTTGCTGGCGGTGACCACGGTTGCCTTGGTTTCGGTGCTGGTCACCAGGCGGTCAAGCCACGGCTCGAAACCCAGGCCGTTCTTGATGATCAGCTTGGCCTTGAGCAGCGCCTTGGCGTCATCCGGGGTGGGCTCGTAGGTATGGGCGTCGGCGTCGGGGCCGACCATGTTGCTGATCTGGATATGATCGCCACCGATCTGGTGGGTGATGTCATCGAGAATACTGAAACTGGTAACCACCTGGAGTTTGTCGGCGGCCTGGACCATCGACAGCGGTAGCAGCAGGCTGAACAGCACGAGTAGAGCGCGCATCGGGAAACACCTCATTGGGATGTAAGCAAAGGCGGGCGGCGCAGCAAGCCGTGCACCGGACCGAAGACCACGGACAGCAGGTACCCGCCGCCAGCCACCAGCACGATGGCCGGGCCGCTGGGTAGCGAGTAGTAGAACGACAACAACAGGCCCAACCACACCGACAGGCATCCCAGCACCGCCGAGACGGCGATCAACACCGGCAGGCGCCGGCTCCAGAAGCGTGAAGCGATGGCCGGCAGCATCATCAAGCCCACCACCATCAATGCGCCGATGGCCTGGAAGCCAATCACCAGGTTCAGCACCACCAGGGTCAGGAACAACCCGTGTGCGAGGGGGCCGAGGCGACTGGCGGTTTGCAGGAACAGCGGGTCGAGGGTGTCCAGCAGCAGCGGCTTATAGATCAGTGCCATGGCGACCAGGCTGAAACCGGACACCCAGAGCATGCCTGTCAAAGTGGTTTCATCCACGGCCAGGGCGGAGCCGAACAGCAGGTGCAAGAGGTCCAGGCGCTTGCCGGCGAGGCCGAGGATCAGCACGCCGGCGGCGAGTGAGATGGGGTAGATGGCGGCGAGGCTGGCATCTTCACGCAGGCCGGTGCGGCGGGTGATCCATGCGGATAAACCCGCCATGCTCAGACCTGCGCCGAGGCCGCCGATGGTCAAGGCAGGCAGGCTGAGGCCGGCGAACCAGAAGCCCAGCGCGGCGCCGGGCAGGATGCCGTGGGCGACGGCGTCGCCGATCAGGCTCATGCGCCGCAGGATCAGGAATACCCCGAGCGGCGCTGTGCTGCAGGCGAGCACCAGGCCGCCGATCAGCGCGCGGCGCATGAAGACGAAGTCATGGAAGGGCATCCACAGGTGGGCGGTGAAATGCATCAAGCCACCTGCATGTGCGGTTGTGGGCGGATCAGTTCCTGGCTCGACCCGAACACGCAGCCAGTGCTTTTGATGTGTACCACTTGCTGGGTGTGATGGCGCACGGAGGCGAGGTCGTGACAAACGATAACCACGGTGCGGCCTTCCTCATGCCAGGCATGTACATGTTTCCAGCACAGCGCCTGGCCTTCTTCATCGAGCGCCGCGTGAGGCTCATCCAGCAGCAAGACTGGCGCCTCAGCCAGGCTCATGCGAGCGAGCAGTGCACGCTGCAATTCGCCACCCGACAACGCCATCAATGGGCGGTGCTCAAGGCCGCTGAGGCACCAGTCTTTCAGTACTGTTTGCAGACGCTGGCTGCGTTGCTGCGGGCTGAGCTGGGTGCCCCAGAAGCCGGCGGCGACCAACTCTTGCAGGCTGATGGGGAACTGGCGATCGAGGTGTTGTTGCTGGGGCAGGAACGACAAGCCGCCGCGGCGTGGCACCTCCACGCTGACTTTGCCGGCCAGCGGCTTTTGCAGGCCGGCGATGACTTTGAGCAGGCTGCTTTTGCCAGTGCCGTTGGCACCAATGATCCCTGTAAGGCTGCCTTTTGCCAGCGTGAGATCCAGGGCGGGCGTCAGTGGCTGGCCGGGAGCGCCCCAGCGTAAGGCGGTGCAGGTGATCATGCAGAGGGTCTCGTCCAGCGGCTTTCAGCCACGGCATCATGCGCGTGCAGGCTTTCGGCGTGGATCACTTTCAGGTGGAAGGCTTTGACGGCATCCGAGCGTTTCAAGGCGAGGTTCAGGCGGCGGGCGGCGTCTTCGCAGAACATCAGGTTCTGCCCGTTGGCCAGGGCGAAGGCTTGTTCGTCCGCTCGTTTCACTGCGGTCTGTACGGCGGTGCCCAGGGCGGCTTCTGCGTCATTGATCAGGTCAGTGAAGGGCAGGTGCTCGCCTTGCAGTTGAACGTGCAATTGAGCGCTGCTGCGTTGGCTATGGGGAGTGGCAACGATGCCGCTGGCGCTGCCGAGCCAGGTCAACACGTCCGCATGCTGCAACTGGGTATTGGCAAAATCCTGGAGAAATTGCTGCTGAATCAACTGCCTGGCGAGGGCTGCCGAGCATGGGCAGGTTGAGGAGTAGGTAACGTCAATTTTTAGTTCCACGTGGAACATCTGGTTTTCCAGACGCGCTTCGATGCTCACCGGGTAGCTTTTCCAGCCGGCCAATGGACTGACGAGTGCCGGGCGTTTCAACAGCAAATCCGTGTGAATACGCAAGTAGGCGTTCTTAGATAATCCTTCATGACTGTCGAGAAAACGTTGAAGTACATTACGCAGAAGTGCAGGCGTCAGAAGCTGCTGATCCAGCATTTCCAGGGCCAAGTACAAGCGTGACATGTGAATGCCACGGGCCGCGCCATCGTCCAGGCTGACGCCGGCGTCGGCAGTGGCGGTCAGGCGTTGGCCGTCGATAAGGATGGGCAGGGCGATACCGCACATGCCCACCCATTCGAGTGGCAAGGCTTGGCGTGAAGCCTGCGCGGCGATATCCGGCAGAGTCAGCGCATTCATGGGCAGGTCCATCGTTGGAAATAAAAAGACATGTTATATTATAACTATTGAGTCGACGATGATTTTTCTGCTTCAGCCTTTCTTCAGTCAAGTCGAGCAGGGACGCTCCTTTATTTGCGGTATTTGCCATGCACAGACGTCAGCTCCTTAACTTGCTGTTGGTCAGTCCCCTGTTCACCTTGCCTTTGGGGGCTTACGCCACGCAGATTCGCAATGCGCGCCTGTGGCGCTCGGATGACAAACTGCGGTTGGTGCTGGATCTCAGCGGTCCGGTGCAATACAAGACCTTTTCCCTGACCGCACCGGAACGGGTGATCATCGACCTGAGCGGTGCCGGGCTCGCGGGGGATTTTTCTCAGCTGGCATTGAAAAACAGTGGGATCACCTCGATCCGCTCCGGGCATTTCGGCAAGAACGATACCCGTATCGTGCTGGACCTGGCCGCGCCGATGCAGCTCAACAGTTTTCTCTTACCGCCGCAGGATGGCCAAGGTCACCGCCTGGTGCTGGATCTGACTAATGCCACCCACGCGCCTCGCCTGATTGCCTCAGAAACGGCGCCCCCAGCAGTTGCATCAGCGGCGACGGTAGATAAAGCGCACCCCAAGCGTGACATCATCGTGGTGGTCGACCCCGGCCACGGCGGCAAGGACCCAGGTGCCGTTGGCTCCAAAGGCCAGCGCGAAAAAGACGTGGTGCTGTCCATCGCGCAGTTGCTGGCTAAACGCTTGAAGCGCGAGAAGGGCTTCGCCGTGAAACTGGTGCGCAATGACGACTTCTTCGTGCCGCTGCGCAAGCGCGTGGACATCGCCCGTCAGCACAAGGCCGATATGTTCATCTCGGTGCATGCCGATGCCGCGCCACGGCTGACGGCCTCCGGGGCGTCGGTGTATGCACTCTCCGAAGGGGGGGCTACCTCTGCCACGGCGCGCTTCATGGCTCAGCGCGAAAACGGCACGGACCTGCTCGGCGCCACCACGTTGCTCAATCTCAAGGACAAGGACCCGATGCTCGCGGGGGTGATTCTTGATATGTCGATGAACGCCACCATCGCGTCCAGTCTGCAATTGGGCAGCTCGGTACTGGGCAGCCTGCAAAACATCACCACGCTGCACCAGAAACGCGTCGAGCAGGCAGGCTTTGCAGTGCTCAAGTCACCGGATGTACCGTCGATCCTGGTGGAAACCGGGTTTATCTCCAACACTCAGGACGCTCAGCGGCTGGTGACGGCGCGTCATCAACAAGCGGTAGCAGATGGCCTGTTCGAAGGCTTGAAAAAATACTTCCAGAAGAACCCGCCGATGAACAGCTATATGGCCTGGGTTCAGGAGCAAAAGAACGGCCAGGTCTAACAACCGGTGATACGGCTGCACGTGAACTTGGCGCTGGCGCCACCTGAACTGGAGAACCGGTTGAGGGTGGTCCAGCCCACGCGCCGGGTGTAGCCGACCCACGCCTCACCATCGGACGCCAAACCGGTAAAGAACGTCAGCTGGCCGTAACGGCTGTTGGTCTGCGCCCAGTAGCGTTTGCCGATCACCTCGAACCCGCGCAAATACGTGGTGCTGCCGACAGTCGCCACGCTATAGGCGTTCCCCAATGGGTCCACACAGGCCAGCAAGTTGGCGCTGCGCGTGCAATTGGCCAGCAGGCTCGGCGCTTGAGCGTGGGCTTGGCCTGCCGCAGCCAACAAGAGCGCGCACAACAGGTATTTCATCGGGGTTCTCGCAACAAGAGAGTGTTCCAGCATTGCGCCCTTCGTCGTAACGAGCAAGGGGGATTGGCTTATTTGTGTTGTTATACTATAACATTAAAAACCGCCTGACCCATGAACCGTTTCCCATGACTGAGCAAGACCTCCTGGCCCAACCGCCCGCCGATTACATGAATGAGGCCCAGCAAGGCTTCTTCCGCGAGCTGTTGCTGGCCCAGCGCAATGAGCTGCAAGCGCGTATCGACGCCGAGTTCCTGGCGTTACGCGAGCAGGAAACCAACAGCGACCCGGCGGATGTCGGCAGCGCCGAAGAACAGCGCCAATGGCAACTGCGCCTGCTGGAGCGCGAAAAGAAGCTGTTGGACAAGATCGACGACGCCTTGGAGCGGCTGGCCCACGGCGAATACGGCTGGTGCCGTGAAACCGGCGAGCCTATCGGCCTGCAACGTCTGCTGCTGCGTCCCACGGCCACCCTGTGTATCGAAGCCAAAGAACGTGAAGAGCTGCGCGAACGCCATAAACGGGCGATTTGACCGGCCCCCCTGATGAGGACTACCTGATGACCCACCGTCTCCCCGTTACTGTGTTGTCCGGCTTTCTCGGCGCCGGTAAAAGCACGCTGCTCAACTACGTCCTGCGCAACCGCGAAAACCTGCGGGTAGCCGTGATCGTCAACGACATGAGCGAAATCAACATTGATGGCAGCGAAGTTCAGCGTGACGTCACGCTCAATCGTGCCGAAGAAAAACTGGTGGAAATGAGCAACGGCTGCATCTGCTGCACCTTGCGTGAAGACTTGCTGGAAGAAGTCGGAAAACTCGCCAAGGAGGGTCGTTTCGATTACCTGCTGATCGAATCCACCGGCATTTCCGAACCGTTGCCCGTGGCTGAAACCTTCACCTTTCGCGATGAAAACGAGCAGAGCCTGGCCGACATTGCCCGCCTGGACACCATGGTCACGGTGGTCGACGGCATGAACTTCCTGCTCGACTACCAGGCCGCCGACAGCCTGGCCTCGCGGGGCGAAACCCTGGGTGAAGAGGATGAGCGCTCCATCACCGACCTGCTGATCGAGCAGATCGAGTTCGCTGACGTGATCCTGATCAGCAAGATCGACTTGATCAGCAGCCGCGAGCGCGAAGAGTTGATGGCCATTCTTGAGCGCCTGAACGCCCACGCGGAAATCATCCCGATGGTCATGGGCGAAGTGCCGCTAGCCAAGATCCTCAACACCGGCCGCTTCGACTTCGAGCGCGCCTCCCAGGCGCCGGGCTGGTTGCAGGAAATGCGCGGTGAGCATGTGCCGGAGACGCAGGAGTACGGCATCGCGTCCACGGCATACCGCGCGCGTCGCCCGTTTCATCCGCAGCGTTTTTTCGACTTTATCGACCGTCCGTGGGTCAACGGCAAGCTGCTGCGTTCCAAGGGTTTTTTCTGGCTGGCCAGCAAACATCAGGATGCAGGCAGTTGGTCTCAGGCGGGAGGGTTGATGCGCCATGGTTTCGCCGGTCGCTGGTGGCGTTTTGTGCCGAAAAGCCAATGGCCTCAAGATGAAGAAAGCATCGCGGCGATCATGGGCAACTGGCAATTGAGCACCGGCGACTGTCGCCAGGAGCTGGTCTTCATCGGCCAGAACATCGACTTCGCCCGGATGCTCGCCGAACTGGACGCGTGCCTGCTCACCGATGAAGAAATGGCCCTGGGCGTCGAAGGATGGCGTCAGTTGGTCGATCCCTTCGGCCCTTGGTATGAAGAGGTTGCAGCCTGATGCTCGCCCCGGTTATCACGCCGTTGCCGGTGATCCGCCAGACATGCGGCGAAACCCCACTGACGCTGGCCGACATTCTTGAAGACGGCGTCAACCTGGCACTCTGGCAGCGCCCATTACCGCTGCATATCGCTGAGTTTGGTGCCTTGCTGGTGGCGCTCAACGAGCCGTTGGCCGAGTCCCTGGTGATCGAGCTTAACCATGAGAATGCCGTACCGGACTTGCAGGGCTTGGCGTCCGGTTGCCGAGATCTGGAAGGCTACGAAGGTTTTATCGCCGATGTGTCGTGGCTGGTCAGCGCCTTTGCGTGTCTGCTGGGCGCCAAGCGGGTGGGGGTGCGCCTGCGGCTGTTGGACAAGGCCATGTGCCCACGTTTTCACGTCGACCATGTGCCGGTGCGATTGATCACCACCTATGCCGGGGTCGGTAGCCAATGGTTGCGCGAAGGCGAGATGGACCGCCGTAAACTGGGGCAGCCGCAGGCCGAACCCGTCGAGCGCATCGAACAGATTCGCTGTGGCGAAGTCGCCCTGCTCAAGGGCACTAAATGGCATGGCAATGAAGGGCATGGTTTGATTCACCGCTCACCAGCGCTCAACGCAGATGAGCGACGGTTGATCCTGACGCTGGATTGGCTTGCATAACCGCGTAGGATCAAGCTTTCTACACGTCCTGAATGATGCCCCTCATGCTGCAGAACATTCCCACCCATGTGATTGCCGGGCCATTAGGGGCCGGCAAGACCAGCTTGATCAAGCATCTGCTTGCCCAGCGCCCGGCCAACGAACGTTGGGCCGTGTTGATCAACGAGTTCGGACAGATCGGCCTGGACGCCGCTTTGCTCACCCAGGAGGACGATGGCATTGCCCTGGGCGAAGTGGCCGGAGGCTGCCTGTGTTGTGTGAACGGTGCACCCTTCCAAGTGGGCCTGGGCCGTTTGCTGCGTAAGGCCAAGCCGGATCGCTTGTTTATAGAGCCCTCGGGCCTGGGCCATCCGGCGCAATTACTCAAGCAACTGCGGGACGCGCCCTGGCAGCAAGTGTTGGCGGTGCAACCCTGTGTGCTGGTGCTGGACGCCCAGGCGTTGTCGGCGGGCAAAGTCTTGCCCGAAGCGCAACGAGAAACACTGGCCCATGCCGGCCTGCTGGTCCTGAACAAGGATGAGTCGCTGGATGCCGCTCAGCGCACGGCTATTGAACGACAACTGCCCGGCTACCCGCTTTACTGGACCCGGCAGGCGCAACTGCCGTTGGCGCAATTGCCAGGCTTGAGTTCAAATGCGACGACGGCTGTGGATAACATCCCAATGCCCACCCGTCTTGCGCAGATGCCGACCGTCTGGGACGACCCCGCGCAGCCTATCTGCCTGAGCCAATCTCAAGAGGGCGGCTGGAGCATCGGATGGCGCTGGCACCCTGGCCAGCAATTCGATACGCGGCGCCTGCATCAATGGCTGGCAAGCCTGGAATGGCGCCGTGCCAAGCTGGTTATCCACAGCGGCGAAGGCTGGGTTTCGGCTAACGCTGTGGATAACAGCCCGCTCATCTGGCAACCCAGCGAATGGCGGCGCGATTCACGCCTGGAATTGATTTTCAGCGAACCACAGGACGTGGCCGCGTTGCAGCATGCGCTGGCCGCCTGCCGTCAGTGACGGTGTTTGGTGGCATGGTCCTGACGCCACTGGCTCAGCTCAATCACCTCGGCGCTGGGCAGGGGAGTCTTGATCTCGAACGGGTAGGGCGCCAGTTCGATCTGGGCGCTGTGGGCGCCAAACTGGGTAATGGTCCCGGGATGACGGGTTTCCCCGGTCACGGTGAACTCGAAGTTATAGATCCGTGCCAGACGCCGCCGTCCGTTGGCATCCTTCACAAAACCGATGCGTTTCAACGCCACCGCGCCATCGAGCAGTTCGATGTCGAGCTTGGCGCAATGCTGTTTGACCCGTTCCAGCGCCCGCTCGCGCAGGCCGTGGTTGTGCCATACCCAGGCGGCACCGGTCGCCAGCAGCATCAACACAAAGATGTTTCCCAGGGTCAGCATGCGATGAACTCCAACAAAGTGAGAGCAGCTTAACTGTGTCGCTGGTCTGTCGTACAGGCTGCGTTTAGTCGCATACTGCCCGGCCAGAATTTCAATGGCTTTACGGAAATCTCCCGCATGAAACGCACACCTCATCTGCTTGCGATCCAGTCTCATGTGGTCTTTGGCCACGCCGGAAACAGCGCCGCCGTGTTCCCCATGCAGCGGGTCGGGGTGAATGTCTGGCCGCTCAACACGGTGCAGTTCTCCAACCACACTCAGTATGGCCAGTGGGCAGGAGAAGTGTTGGCGCCACAGCAAATTCCGGCGCTGGTGGAAGGTATTGCCGCGATTGGTGAGCTGGGTAACTGCGACGCGGTGCTGTCGGGTTACCTGGGCAGCGCCGCTCAGGGGCGTGCGATTCTCACCGGGGTGGCGCGCATCAAGGCCATCAACCCCAGGGCCCTGTACCTGTGCGACCCGGTGATGGGGCATCCGGAAAAAGGCTGCATCGTGCCTCAGGAAGTCAGCGATTTCCTGCTCGATGAAGCCGCTGCCATGGCAGATTTCCTGTGCCCCAACCAACTGGAGCTGGACAGCTTTGCCGGGCGCAAGCCGCAATCGTTGTTCGACTGCCTGGGCATGGCCAAAGCGTTGCTGGCGCGGGGGCCGAAAGCGGTGCTGGTCAAGCACCTGGATTATCCGGGCAAACTCCCGGATGGTTTCGAGATGCTGCTGGTGACGGCGGAAGGTAGCTGGCACCTGCGCCGGCCGTTATTGGCTTTCCCGCGCCAGCCGGTGGGGGTGGGCGATCTGACATCCGGGCTATTCCTGGCGCGGGTGCTGTTGGGCGACAGCCTGTTGGCGGCCTTCGAGTTCACGGCGGCAGCGGTGCATGAAGTCCTGCTGGAAACCCAGGCCTGCGCCAGTTACGAGTTGGAACTGGTGCGAGCCCAGGATCGTATCGCTCATCCACGGGTGCGCTTCGAGGCTACACCGATCGGGCTGTGATCAAGCGTCAGCCTTGATTTCCTGGTAGCGCTTTTCCAGCTCCTGGCGGATCTGCCGGCGCTGCTGGGCCTGCACGAACCGGCGTTTGTCTTCGCTGTTCTGTGGCTGCAGCGGCGGTACGGCGGCAGGTTTGCGCTGGTCGTCCACGGCCACCATGGTGAAGAAGCAGCTGTTGGTGTGACGCACCGAGCGCTCACGGATGTTCTCGGTCACCACTTTGATGCCCACCTCCATTGAGGTGTTGCCGGTGTAGTTGACCGAGGCGAGGAAGGTCACCAGCTCGCCGACATGGATCGGTTCGCGAAAAATCACCTGGTCGACCGACAGCGTGACGACATAGCGCCCGGCATAACGGCTCGCGCAGGCGTAAGCCACTTCGTCGAGGTATTTGAGCAGGGTGCCGCCGTGGACATTGCCTGAGAAGTTGGCCATGTCAGGGGTCATCAATACCGTCATCGACAGCTGGGCGTTTCCGGGTTCCATAGCACACTCACGGGTTGTAGGCATCGGTTGGGGGGCACCTCTGCGGGTGCTGAAATCTTTGCAGCGTTCTCCCTAACGGGACGCCGGTGAGCGGCTTGCCGTCACGCCGGGACCGATCTGTTTCCATATATTGCACCGGCTTTCTGTCGGAAGTCGCGGTGTTAACCTTCAAAAGCCCATCTCAGGGCATTTCTTACGATCAAGGCAGACTTTTCCCTCCGCACTTTGCGACAGTTCAAAGGCGCGGGTGGAAGTGGGAAAAGCGCCGGTACCCTCAAGGAGCCCCTCGCCATGCACGCCATCAGCTTTATCCAGGATCTGGCCGTGATCATGCTGGTGGCAGGGGTTGTTACCATCCTGTTTCATCGCCTCAAGCAGCCGGTGGTGCTGGGTTACATCGTCGCCGGCTTCATCATCGGCCCGCATACCCCGCCGTTCGGCCTGATCCACGACGAAGACACCATCAAGACCCTTGCCGAGCTGGGGGTTATCTTCCTGATGTTCTGCCTGGGCCTGGAGTTCAGCCTGCGCAAGCTGTTCAAGGTGGGTGCCACGGCGTTTATCGCAGCCTTCCTGGAGATCATCCTGATGGTCTGGATCGGCTACGAAATCGGCCGCTGGTTTGACTGGAACACCATGGACTCGCTGTTCCTCGGCGCGATCCGGGCGATCTCCTCGACCACTATCATCGTCAAGGCGCTCAATGACCTGAAGATGAAAAACCAGCGTTTCGCCCAGTTGATCTTCGGTGTGCTGATCGTCGAAGACATTCTTGGCATCGGCATTATCGCCTTGCTGTCGAGCATTGCCGTCAGTGGCACAGTCAGTTCCGGTGAGGTGTTCTCCACCGTGGGCAAGCTTTCACTGTTCATGATTGTGGCGCTGGTCATCGGCATTTTGCTGGTGCCACGCCTGCTGGCCTACGTGGCCCAGTTCGACAGCAACGAAATGCTGCTGATCACAGTGCTGGGCCTGTGTTTCGGCTTTTGCCTGCTGGTGGTCAAGCTCGAATACAGCATGGTGCTGGGGGCGTTCCTGATCGGTGCGATCATGGCCGAATCCAGGCAGTTGCTTAAGATCGAACGCCTGATCGAGCCTGTTCGCGACATGTTCAGCGCGATTTTCTTTGTAGCCATCGGCCTGATGATCGACCCCCAGATCCTGCTGCAGTACGCCTGGCCGATTGCGGTGATCACCGTAGCCGTGGTGCTGGGCAAGATGCTTTCCTGCGGCCTGGGCGCCTTTATCGCCGGCAATGATGGGCGCACTTCCTTGCGGGTGGGCATGGGGCTGTCACAAATTGGCGAGTTTTCCTTCATCATCGCGGCGCTGGGGATGACGCTTCAGGTGACCAGCGATTTCCTGTATCCGGTCGCAGTGGCGGTGTCGGCGATCACCACGCTGCTCACGCCGTACTTGATTCGCGGGGCCGATCCACTGTCGTTGAAGCTTGCTGCGGTGATGCCCAAGCGCCTGGGCCGGGTGTTCGGGATGTATGGCGAATGGTTGCGCAGCATTCAGCCTCAAGGGGAAGGCGCGATGCTGGCGTCGATGATCCGCAAGATCATCCTGCAGGTGGGAGTGAACCTGGCGCTGGTGGTGGCGATCTTCTTCGCCGGCAGCTTTTTTGCGGTACGTATCGGTGGGTATCTGCAGGGTTGGATCAGTGATCCGAGCTGGCAGAAGGCATTGATCTGGGGGGGAGCACTGCTGCTGTCGTTGCCGTTTTTGATTGCGGCGTATCGCAAGCTCAAGGCGCTGTCGATGTTACTGGCGGAGATGAGCGTGAAACCGGAGATGGCCGGGCGGCATACCCAGCGTGTACGACGGGTGATCGCCGAGCTGATCCCGATCCTGTCGTTGCTGGTGATCTTCCTGCTGTTGGCAGCCTTGTCGGCCAGTATCCTGCCGACCAACAAGCTACTGGTATTGATCGCCGTGGTGACTGCGGCGGTGGCGGCGGTGCTCTGGCGGTGGTTCATCCGCGTGCATACGCGGATGCAGGTCGCCTTGCTGGAGACGCTGGATAACCACAAGGATACGCCGGAGCACTAGAGGTCAGGCAACGGGGCTCAGCTTTCCAGCCACACGTCCCGTGCCCAGTGCCACACCGACTCCCAGGTTTCTTCGGTGACGAGTTCTTCTTCGCCGGACCACAGCACCACGGTGCCGTCTTCTTCGACGCAGTAGTAGTCGTCGCCGTCCTGGCAGATCGGAATCAGGCTGCGGTCAACCCCGGCATCCCAGGCGTTTGCGGCCACGTCGGGCAGGTAGGTATGGGATTGCGGGTCAGTCACGGTCACGGGCTCGAGGCTGCCGTACACCACGTCGCTGACGGTCAGCAGGAATTCGCGGAAGACAAACGGGATATCGATGAACAGCTGTTCCTCGATTTCCACCAACAGGTCTTCGTCAGGCAGTTCCAGAGGAACCGGGACCGGTTCATTGGCTTCACGCAATTGTTCGATGATTTCTTCCACGGCCGGGATCCTCTTGCTAGTTGGCGCGGTTTATAGAGGCGTTTTATACAGTAGCTCGCTATAAGTGCAACCGTGAAATAGAAAACCCCGGAACAGGTCCGGGGTTTTATTACCAAGTGCTCAAGCGCGCAGTTATCAGCCGTTCTGGCGGATACCTGCGACCAGCCAAGGCTGGTTGTCGCCTTGGGCGCGTTCCATGTTCCAGCTTTCGCTGAACACTTCGCCCTGGTCGAAACGCGAGGTCTTCGACACGCCGCTGAAGGTCAGGGTGGCGATGGTCTTGTCGGCGCGATCATCCACACCGTCCAACTGGACGCGCAGGTCGTCGATGTAGGTCGACTGGAAGCCGTCGCCCAGATCGGCGCGTTCGCGCTTGAGGAACTCCAGCAACTGCGGGGTCACGAACTCGGCGATCTTGTCCATTTCGTTGGCGTCCCAGTGTTGCTGCAGGGACTGGAAGTGGTTGCGGGCAGCTTCGACGAAGCGTTCTTCGTTGAACCAGGCGGGGGCATTGATGACCGGGCGTGCGGACGCAGGAGCAGCCGAACCACCGAAGATCGAACCCATGGCAGGTTTTTGTTCGAACACCTCACGCTGCATCGGCGCGCCGGCTGGAGCCAGGTGCTCCTGTTGCTTGCGTCGACGAGCGGCGATAAAGCGGAAGATCACAAAGGCGATGACCGTCAGGATCAGGATGTCGAAAATCTGCATGCCCTGGAAGCCGCCACCCATGAACATGGAGGCGAGCAGGCCGCCGGCGGCGATACCGGCCAGAGGGCCCAACCAGCGCGAAGCACCGCCGGCCTTGGCAGCAGCGCCCGCGGCACCGGCTGCACCAGCGGTTGCGGCAGCGCCGCCCATGCCGCCGGCGGACGGAGCCATCTGGCTGGTCTGGTGAGTCGGTGCCGAGCCCATGCTTTTGCCGCCACCGAAGCGTTTGGCGTTGGCGTCGAGGCTCATCGTCAGGCCGATGCACAACGCCATGGCGATGCTAAGAAAACGTTTCATAAAGGGAATTCCCATTTGTGGATTGCACGCGCGCCATGTTGCACAGGTGTCGTGACAGTGGCTAGCGACATAATGTTTCGGGCTTTTGCGTAAGACCGATTCCGAAGGGTCTGTAGGACTAGTTACAGATATTGGCCCGCAACGCCGAAAAACAAGAGAAGGCCAGGACTCTTCACACCGATCGTTCCCACGCTCCGCGTGGGAATGCCTCATGTGACGCTCCGCGTCATGACCTGAACGGTGGACGCAGAGCGTCCAGGGCTGCATTCCCACACAGAGCGTGGGAACGATCAGACGGCTTCGAGCTTCGCGTAACCCATCATCAGCCACTTGCTGCCTTCGGCGAAATTCACCTGTACCCGTGCCTGGGCGCCGGCGCCTTCGAAGTTGAGGATCACGCCTTCACCAAAGATCGCGTGCCTGACCTGCTGGCCAAGGCTGAATGGGGTTTCCGGAATGTCCGAACCGGCAAACATGCTGCTGGAGTTCTGCTGCTGGCCGCCGCCGAACGGGCGGCTGACGCTGTTGGACAGGCGCACTTCCTGAACCAGGCCTTTGGGCACTTCACGTACGAAGCGCGACACCTTGTTGTAGGTCTCGCTACCGTAGAGGCGTCGAGTCTCGGCGTAGGTCATCACCAGGTTCTGCATCGCGCGAGTGATGCCCACGTAGGCCAGCCGGCGTTCTTCCTCAAGGCGACCGGGCTCTTCCAGGCTCATTTTGTGCGGGAACAGGCCTTCTTCCATGCCCACCAGGAACACATAGGGAAACTCCAGGCCCTTGGCGCTGTGCAAGGTCATCAACTGGATACTGTCTTCATGCTCATCGGCCTGGGTATCGCCGGCCTCCAGCGAAGCATGCCCAAGGAAAGCGGCGAGCGGAGTCAGCTCTTCGTCTTCCTCGGTGTTTTCGAAGGCGCGGGCGGCGCTGACCAGTTCCTCAAGGTTTTCTACCCGAGCCTGGCCTTTCTCGCCTTTCTCCGCTTCGTGATAGGCGATCAGCCCGGATTGTTCGATCACGGTCTGGGTCATCAAGTGCAGCGGCATGTCGGCACACTTGGCGGCCAGGTTCTCGATCAGCTCGACAAACACGCCCAACGCGCTGGCGGCGCGGCCGGTGAGGCCTTTATTGGCGATCAGCAGGCGCATGGATTCCCACATCGACACATCGGCATGGCGCGCATGGTCGCGAATTGCTTCGACGGTTTTTTCGCCGATGCCACGGGCCGGGATATTGATCACCCGCTCCAGCGCCGCATCGTTGCCACGACCTTCCAGCAGGCGCAGGTAGGCCATGGCATTCTTGATTTCCGCGCGCTCGAAGAAGCGCTGGCCACCATAGATGCGGTACGGGATACGCTCGCGCAGCAAGGCTTCTTCGAGTACCCGCGATTGGGCGTTGGAGCGATACAGAATCGCGATATCGCTGCGTGCCAGGCCGGTTTTCAGCGCGCTTTCGATGGTTTCTACCACGTAGCGGGCTTCATCGTGCTCGTTGAACGCGGCGTACAGGTTGATCGCCTCGCCTTCGCCGCCATCGGTCCACAGCTCTTTGCCCAGGCGCCCGGTGTTGTTGGCGATCAAGGCGTTGGCGGCCTTGAGGATACCGGCGGTGGAGCGGTAGTTCTGCTCCAGGCGGATGGTGACCGCGTCCGGGAAGTCTTCGGAATACTGGTAGATATTCTCGATTTTCGCGCCACGCCAGCCGTAGATCGACTGGTCGTCGTCACCGACCACCATCAGGCTGTCGCCACCTTTGGCCAGCAGGCGCAACCAGGCGTACTGCACGGCGTTGGTGTCCTGGAACTCGTCCACCAGGATGTGGCGGAAGCGTTTCTGGTAATGGGCCAGCAAGCCTGGGTTGTCACGCCACAGGTCAAGGGCGCGCAGCAGCAGTTCGGAGAAGTCGATGACACCGGCGCGCACGCAGGCCGCCTCGTAGGCTTCATAGATACTGCGCATGGTGGCCAGGAACAAATCGCCGCTGGCCTGGATATGTTGCGGGCGCAAGCCCTCGTCTTTCTGCCCGTTGATGAACCATTGCGCCTGTCGCGCCGGCCAACGCTGTTCATCGAGGCCCAGTTCACGAATCACCCGCTTGACCAGGCGTTGCTGGTCGTCACTGTCGAGGATCTGGAAGGTCTGGCTCAGGCCCGCTTCCTGCCAATGTGCCCGCAACAGGCGGTGCGCCAGGCCGTGGAACGTGCCCACCCACATGCCGGCCGGGCTGATGCCCATCAACTGCTCGATGCGATGACGCATTTCGGCAGCGGCCTTGTTGGTGAACGTCACCGACAGGATGGAATGCGGGGACGCGTTCTCGACCTGGATCAACCAGGCGATACGGTGCACCAGCACTCGGGTTTTACCGGAGCCAGCACCGGCCAGGACCAAGTGACGGCCAACGGGGGCCGCTACGGCCTGGCGTTGGGCATCGTTGAGGGAGTTCAGCAAAAGAGAGAGATCATCGCGCATCGGCGCATTCTAGGGTGCTGGGGGGAGACGGGCAAATCCCAATGCCGGGTGGTCGATGCAATGTGTCAGGCGCGGCGACGACCGGCTGTCATTGCGCCGCTGGTGATGACCGGTTGGTCATGGGCCGCAACCCGCGCAGCGTCTCGCTCAAGCTGTGCGGCCGCGATCTTTGCACACAAATATCGAGCGGCTTTTATGACATGGAGCAGTTTGGCCCACGCGTTTGCTTGTGTATGCTCCGTCGACGTTTCGGGCTCACCATTACAAGAACACTGCCTATGACCCTCAGCACCGACCTGCCTGGCACCTCGGCGGCGCCCGCACAGGTCATCCGTAAAGACTATGCAACCGAGATGGCGGTAGAGCGCACGCGTCTGCTGTATCAGGGCTCGCTGCTGCCCACCTTATTAATGCTGGTCAATGGCCTGGTCTGCGCCTGGCTGTTGTGGAGCCCCAAGCTGTACGTGCTGGACAGCATCTGGCTGGTCTGGTTGCTGGCCCTGGTGGCGATGCGCGTCATTCAGGTGGCGGCCTTCGAGTCAGCCATGCCCAGTCGCCAGGCCCAGCCGATCTGGCAGCGCATGTTCATGCTCGGCTCGACAGTCAGCGGCTTGACCCTGGCCATCGCCGCCATTGCGCTGGTGCCGGCCGACAGCTTTATACAACAGGCCTGGGTGTTCGGCCTGCTGGGGGCCGCAGCGTTGTCGGCCAGCGTGGCCTATGCCGTGAGCCTGCCGGCGTTTCTGTCGTTTGCCATGCCGTGCCTGGTGCCGACCATCCTTTATCTGTTCTGGAGCGGTGGCCCGCAGCAGCAAGGCTGGGGTGTGCTGGGCCTGATCCTGCTGGCGTCCTTGAGCCTGGTCGCCTGGCAGGTCAACCGCCTGATCCAGCGCGGGTTGCTGCGACGCTTCCAGAACCAGGCCCTGATCGAGCATCTGCAGCAGGCACAGCAACGCAGTGAACAGTTGAATCAGGAACTGGTACGCGAAGTCGAACAGCGCCGTCAGGCTGAACAGGAACTGCGCGACGCCCAGACCGGCCTGCAAGATCGTGTGGCACAACGCAGCCAGGAGCTGGACGCCGCCAGCCTTGCCCTGGACAAGAGCGAAGCGCGCCTGGCCATGGCCTTGCAGGCCAGCGAGCTGGGCCTCTGGGACTGGAACCTGCAAACCGACGAAGTCCATCACACCCAGCTCAAAGAGCTGTTCGGGCTGGAGCCGGAGTACGTCACGGCGATGCTCAGCCACCTGAAGCCGCGCCTGCACCCCGAGGATCTGCCGCTGCTCAAGCGTGCCTTGGTCGAACACCTGAAAGGCCGCAGCGAGGACTATCAGGTGGAATATCGCGTGCGTCACGGCGACGGCCATTGGGTGTGGATCGAAGACCGGGGGCGCGCGGTGGAGTGGGCGCCCAGCGGACGGGTAACGCGCATGCTCGGCACTCGTCGTGATATCAGTGCCGGCAAGGCGCTTGAAGAGCAGCAGCGTCTGGCTTCAACGGTATTCGAGGCCGCCAGCGAAGGCATTGTGATTCTCGACCCGGATTATGTATTGATCGCCGTGAACCAGGCGTTCAGCCGTGTCACCGGCTTCGAAATCGACGACATGATCGGCCGTAACGTTGTGGAATTACCCAGCAGCCGCGATGCGCGCCGTCACTTCCCGGTGATCCGCCAGGCCCTGCTCAGCCACGGCACCTGGCAAGGTGAACTGGTGGAAACGCGCAAGAACGGCGAGCTGTATCCGCAGTGGCTACAGCTGAATGTCGTACGTGATGTGCGTGGAAAAGTCAGTCATATCGTGGGCTTTTTCGCCGATTTGTCGGCGCGCCGCGAATCTGAGGAGCGCATGCGCTACCTCACCCATTACGATGAATTGACCGGCCTGGCCAACCGCTCGCTGTTCCGCGAACGCCTGCGTGAGGCCCATGCGCGGGTGCGCCAGGGCGGGCGCAGCCTGGCGCTGCTGCATATCAATCTGGATCGCTTCAAGCTGCTTAACGACAGCCTGGGCCATGAAGTCGCCGACCAATTGCTGCAAAAAATGGCACGCCGCTTGATCAACGCGTTGCCCGAGGCCGATACCATTGCGCGGCTGTCCGGCGACGAGTTTGCAGTGCTGTTCGATGCCTACGGCAACCTGTCGAGCCTGGCGCGGGTGGCCACGCGTCTGCTGGCCAAGCTGCGGGTGCCGGTGACGGTGGAGGGGCACGAGCTTGTGGTGAGTGCCTCGATGGGCGTCAGCCTGTTGCCGGATAACGCGCGGGAAATTTCCGCATTGGTCAGCCAATCGAACATGGCCATGCAGCATGCCAAACACTTGGGCGGCAATAACTTCCAGTTCTATACCGACAGCCTGCAAGCCAGCACCCTGGAGCGATTGCAGCTGGAAAACCAGCTGCGCAAAGCCATCGACGAGCGTCAGCTCACGGTGTTCTACCAGCCGAAACTGTGCCTGGCCACTGGCACCCTGAACGCCGCCGAAGCACTGGTGCGCTGGGAACACCCGCAGTGGGGCATGGTGCCGCCAGGGGACTTTATCGGTTTGGCAGAAGAGACGGGTTTGATCGCACCACTGGGCGAATTCGTGCTGCGCCAGGCGTGCTGGCAAGCGTGTGAGTGGCAGCGCCAGGGCCTGGCGCCGATCCGAGTGTCGGTGAACCTGTCGGTGCACCAGTTGCGCCATGGCAAGCTGGTCAGCCTGGTGCGCCAAGTGCTGGAAGAAACCGGCCTGGACCCGCAATACCTCGAACTGGAACTGACCGAAAGCCAGCTGCTCGACAGCGTCGAGCACATCATCGCGACCTTCCAGCAACTGCGTGACTTGGGGGTGAAACTGGCTATCGATGACTTCGGCACCGGTTATTCGTCCCTTAGCTACCTCAAGCGTATCCCGGTGGACTACGTGAAGATCGACCAGGCATTCATCCGTGGCCTTGGCCAAGGTCGTGAAGACGCCGCGATTACCCGTGCAATCATCGCCATGGCGCACGGGCTGTCGCTCAAAGTGGTGGCGGAGGGTGTGGAAGACCAGCAGCAGCTTGATTTCCTGCGCAGGGAGCGTTGCGATGAAGTGCAGGGCTACCTGATCAGTCGGCCGATGCAGGCGCAGGGGCTGGCGCAATTGTTACGGAAAAATGCAGATTTTCCTTAGCGACCGCGAGAGCGCCTTTGTGGCTACCAAAGTACCTGCCCTTTGATTCAAAGGGCAGCAGGGCGATTTAGTGATGCATCGGACGGGCAAAACGACAATTCTTGTAGTATAACTACAAGCTTGCTACATCCCTGGCGTCTGCCAATAACAAGAGTCCTGCCCTTTGAACCTGTTGCAACATATCGCCCAGTCGCGCCACCTGTTACGCAAATCGGAACTCAAGGTTGCCGATCATGTGCTGCTTGATCCTGCGGCCGTGATGCACAGTTCCATGGCCGACCTGGCCCACAGCGTGGGCATCAGTGAGCCGACCATCGTGCGCTTCTGCCGCGCTATCGGTTGCTCGGGGTTCCAGGACTTGAAACTCAAGCTGGCCCAGAGCCTGGCGGCCGGTGCGAGTTTTGGGCAGTTTGCGATCCATGAAGATGACTCCGTCGCCGACTACAGCCTGAAGATTTTCGACACCACCTTGCACACGTTGATGGAAGTGCGCGAGAAGCTCGACCCGGTAGAGCTGCAAAAGGCGGTGACCGCCATGTCCCAGGCCCAGCGTGTCGAGTTCTATGGTTTCGGTGCATCCGGCGCCGTCGCGGCTGACGCCCAGCACAAATTCTTTCGTCTGCTGCTGACTGCCGCGGCCTACAGCGACCCGCACATGCAGGCAATGTCGGCGGTGACCTTGAAGCCTACCGACGTGGCGATCTGCATCTCCCAGTCGGGCCGTTCCAAAGACCTGCTGATTACCGCCAACCTGGTGCGCGAAAGCGGCGCCTCGCTGATCACCCTGTGCCCTAGCCAGACACCATTGGCGGAGTTGTCCACGGTCAACCTGGCGATCGATGTGCACGAAGACACCGAGATCTACACCCCGCTGACCTCGCGTATTGCTCACCTGGTGGTGATTGACGTGCTGGCGATGGGCGTGGCTATGGCGCGTGGTCCGAGCCTGGTCAACCATCTCAAGAGCGTGAAGCGCAGTTTGCGCAGCCTGCGTCTGTCGCCCAAATCCGTCAAAGCCCTGGACGACTAGAAGCGGTATGCAGATTCAAATGTGGGAGGGGGGCAAGCCCTGATGCCAGTCAGTTAAGCGATTGAGTCGACGACGGATAACCTGTGGGAGGGGGCTTGCTCCCGATGGACTGCGTAACAGGCCCATTTTTGAGGCCGCTGCGCGGCCTATCGGGAGCAAGCCCCCTCCCACATTGGGTTCCTGTGTGTCGAGAATCTTCATCAGGTTGTCATCGCCCCGTCATCCCCCAAGGCCATCCTGAACTCCCCGTACTCGCATTGGGAGACTCCAAATGACCCGGCACTACGAAGACAGCAACAGCACCGTCAAGACCCGTCGCCAACAGGAAGACCAACGCCGCATGGCGTTCCGTCGCGCAATCGAAGACCGCTGCGAAGAGCGTCAACTGCTCCAGAGCTTCAGTGACTACCCGGAGCTCCACTGGCAGGCACCCGTGGCTGCCCAGCGAAGCGCTCAGCCAGCACGCTGATCTGCACCCGCTCGCTGCGGATAAAACCCAGGAACGCATGCGCCACCGGTGACAGGCGTTTGGCCTTGGCCTGCACCAGGCACCAACTGCGGTACAGCGGCAGCTCCTCCACCGGCAACTCCTTGAGCCCGCCGGTGGCCAGCTCCATATTGACGGCGTGGCGCGTGAGCAAGGCCACGCCCAACCCTGCGCTTACGCATTCGCGCTGGGCTTCGGCCGACGCGACTTCCACCGTTTGGGTGAAGTGCACGCGTTTCTCCTTGAAGTATTCCTCGCAGGCCAGTCGCGTGCCGGAACCGGGCTCGCGCAGTAACAGCGTGTAGGGTTCCAGGTCTTGCAGGCGTAGCGGGCCTTGCAGGCTCAAGGGGTGGTCGAGCGGTGCCACGGCGACGATCGGGTTGTTGAGAAACGGCAGGAACTCCAGGCCCATGTCCTGGGGCACCATAGACATGATGACCAGGTCATCGCGGTTGTCCGACAGCCTGCGAATCACCTGGGCGCGGTTGACCACCGTCAGCTGCAATTGCACTTCGGGGTGTTGGCGCTTGAAGGCCGCGAACAGGTGCGGCACGAAATACTTGGCGCTGGACTCCACCGCCAGCTTCAACTGGCCCTGCAGCGAGCCCTGCATGTCCGACAGTTGCATGTCGAGGTTTTCCAGGCGCCCGAAAATATCGCGACTGGCCCGTTGCAGGGCTTCGGCGGCTTCGGTCATGTAGAGTTTTTTGCCGACGTAATCGAACAGCGGCTGGCCGATCAGCTCTTCCAGCTGGCGGATTTGCAGGCTGACCGCCGGTTGCGTGAGAGACATTTCCTCGGCGGCGCGGCTGTAAGAGCGCAAATCACACACTTCATTGAAAATCTGCAGTTGACGCAATGTCATACGCATCAATGACTTACGCATTTTTAATTCCTGTTGGTGCGGCCTGTCCGGCCAACTATAAGTCTTTACTTATGCCTAACCCAATAATTATTGATTTTTGTTAATTCCTTGAGCGGCTTAGTGTGTGTCACGCGACTGGCTTGAAACATTTGGTCACGCGTCGACCCGGGTCTAGCGGGTCGAAGAACGCAGCAATCGGCTCAAGGGAATTTCCAAGTGATAAAAAAGATCCTGATCGCCAACCGTGGTGAAATCGCCGTACGCATCGTGCGAGCCTGCGCCGAGATGGGGATTCGCTCGGTTGCGGTGTTTTCCGATGCCGACCGTCATGCGCTGCACGTCAAGCGTGCCGACGAAGCCCACAGCATTGGCGCCGAGCCTCTGGCCGGTTACCTGAACCCGCGCAAGCTGGTGAACCTGGCGGTGGAAACCGGCTGTGATGCGTTGCACCCGGGCTATGGTTTCCTTTCGGAAAACGCCGAGCTGGCAGACATCTGCGCCGAACGTGGGATCAAGTTCATTGGCCCATCGGCCGAGGTCATCCGCCGCATGGGCGACAAGACCGAAGCGCGCCGCAGCATGATCAAGGCCGGTGTGCCGGTCACTCCCGGCACCGAAGGCAACGTCGCCGATATCCATGAAGCCCTTACCGAAGGTGATCGCATTGGTTACCCGGTGATGCTCAAGGCCACTTCCGGTGGTGGCGGTCGCGGTATCCGTCGCTGCAACAGCCGCGAAGAACTCGAACAAGCCTTCCCGCGCGTCATCTCCGAAGCCACCAAGGCATTCGGTTCGGCGGAAGTGTTCCTGGAAAAATGCATCGTCAACCCCAAGCACATCGAGGCGCAGATCCTCGGTGACAGCTTCGGCAACGTGGTGCATCTGTTCGAGCGCGATTGCTCGATCCAGCGCCGTAACCAGAAGCTCATCGAAATCGCCCCCAGCCCGCAGCTGACACCCGAACAGCGCGCCTACATCGGCGACCTGTCGGTGCGTGCAGCCAAGGCGGTGGGCTACGAGAACGCCGGTACCGTGGAGTTCCTGCTCGCCGAGGGCGAGGTGTACTTCATGGAGATGAATACCCGGGTGCAGGTGGAACACACCATCACCGAAGAAATCACCGGGATCGATATTGTCCGTGAGCAGATCCGCATCGCCTCGGGCCTGCCGCTGTCGGTGAAACAGGAAGACATCCATCACCGCGGTTTCGCGTTGCAGTTCCGTATCAACGCCGAAGACCCGAAGAACAACTTCCTGCCCAGCTTCGGCAAGATCACCCGTTACTACGCGCCCGGCGGTCCCGGCGTGCGCACCGACACGGCGATCTACACCGGCTACACCATTCCGCCGTTCTACGACTCCATGTGCCTGAAACTGGTGGTGTGGGCATTGACCTGGGAAGAAGCCATGGACCGTGGCCTGCGTGCCCTGGACGACATGCGCCTGCAAGGTGTGAAGACCACCGCCGCCTACTACCAGGAAATCCTGCGCAACCCGGAATTCCGCAGCGGCCAGTTCAATACAAGCTTTGTGGAAAGCCACCCTGAGCTGACCAACTACTCGATCAAGCGCAAACCCGAAGAGCTGGCCCTGGCCATCGCCGCCGCCATCGCCGCCCACGCAGGCCTGTGAGGAATACAACAATGACCAAGAAGATTTTCGTAACCGACACCATCCTGCGCGACGCTCACCAATCGCTGCTCGCGACCCGCATGCGTACCGATGACATGCTGCCGATCTGCGACAAGCTCGACAAAGTCGGCTACTGGTCCCTGGAAGTCTGGGGCGGCGCGACCTTTGACGCTTGCGTGCGTTTCCTGAAAGAAGACCCGTGGGAGCGCCTGCGCAAACTGCGCGCCGCGTTACCTAATACCCGCCTGCAAATGCTGCTGCGTGGCCAGAACCTGCTGGGCTACCGCCACTACAGCGACGACGTGGTCAAAGCGTTTGTCGCCAAGGCCGCCGTGAATGGCATCGACGTGTTCCGCATCTTCGACGCGATGAACGATGTGCGTAACCTGCGCGTGGCCATCGAAGCGGTGAAAGCCGCCGGCAAACATGCCCAAGGCACGATCGCCTACACCACCAGCCCCGTGCACACCATCGACGCGTTTGTGGCCCAGGCCAAGCAGATGGAGTCCATGGGTTGCGACTCGGTCGCGATCAAAGACATGGCTGGCCTGCTGACCCCGTATGCCACCGGCGAACTGGTCAAGGCCTTGAAAGCCGAGCAGAGCCTGCCGGTGTTCATTCACTCTCACGACACCGCCGGCCTGGCCGCGATGTGCCAACTCAAGGCCATTGAAAACGGCGCCGATCATATCGATACCGCGATTTCCAGCTTCGCCTGGGGCACCAGCCATCCGGGCACCGAATCGATGGTCGCGGCCCTTAAAGGCAGCGAGTTCGACACCGGCCTCGACCTGGAGCTGCTGCAGGAAATCGGTCTGTACTTCTACGCCGTGCGCAAGAAGTACCACCAGTTCGAAAGCGAATTCACCGCGGTCGACACCCGCGTGCAAGTCAACCAGGTACCGGGCGGGATGATTTCCAACCTGGCCAACCAGTTGAAGGAGCAGGGCGCCCTCAACCGCATGGGCGAAGTACTGGCTGAAATCCCGCGTGTGCGCGAAGACCTCGGTTTCCCGCCGCTGGTCACGCCGACCTCGCAGATCGTCGGCACCCAGGCGTTCTTCAACGTGTTGGCCGGTGAACGCTACAAGACCATCACCAACGAAGTGAAGCTGTACCTGCAGGGTGGCTACGGCAAGGCGCCAGGCACGGTGAACGAGAAATTGCGTCGCCAGGCCATCGGCAGTGAAGACGTGATAGACGTGCGCCCGGCCGACCTGCTCAAGCCGGAAATGACCAAGCTGCGTGGCGAGATCGGCGCGTTGGCCAAGTCCGAAGAAGACGTGCTGACCTACGCCATGTTCCCGGACATCGGCCGCAAGTTCCTCGAAGAACGTGAGGCCGGCACCCTGGCGCCGGAAGTCCTGTTGCCGATCCCAGAAGCCGGCGGCGTGGCCCGCGCCGGGGGCGAAGGTGTACCGACCGAGTTCGTCATCGACGTGCACGGCGAAAGCTACCGCGTGGATATCACCGGTGTCGGTGTGAAGGCTGAAGGCAAACGGCATTTCTACCTGTCCATTGATGGCATGCCGGAAGAGGTGGTGTTCGAACCGCTCAACGAGTTTGTCAGCAGCGGCGGCAGCAAGCGCAAGCACGCCAGCGCGCCGGGTCATGTGAGCACGGCAATGCCGGGCAATATCGTCGATGTGCTGGTCAAGGAAGGCGACGTGGTCAAGGCCGGCCAGGCCGTGCTGATCACCGAGGCCATGAAGATGGAAACCGAAGTACAGGCCGCCATTGCCGGTAAGGTCACTGCGGTGCATGTGGCCAAGGGCGACCGGGTCAACCCGGGTGAAATCCTGATCGAAATCGAAGGCTGATCCACAGCCTTCGACACTACCGCTTAAACCTCGGGGGGCATGTGCCCCCTTTTTTTTGCCTGGCGCTCGGGCGGTCCGGCCTTAGAACGTCATCGCCCACTGCCCCATCAACGCGTGGTTGCGACTGTGGCTGCCGACCTCGGCGGTATAGGCCAGGCCTACGCTATGTTCGGCCGACAGGGCCATGTCCACGCCGGTGCGCAATGCCAGGCTGTCACGGTCCAGGGAGGTGCCGACGATGGTGAATTCACTGTTGAAATCCTCGCGTTTTTCCTGGGCGAAGGACTGGCGCACGCGGCTGTCGACGTTGCCATACAGATGTTTCCAGTGGGTGCTCAGGTGCGGTTTGAGGGCGATGCGGTTACCCAGTGCAAAGTCATGGCTCAAGCGCAGGCCGACGGTGCTACTGAGGTTTTGCTGGGTCTGTGTACCAACGTTCAACGCGCTATAGCCGCCTTTTTCCTGGAAGCGCTCACGTTGGTAGCGCTGTAAACCGATGCCGGCGAAGGGCTCGGCACGTAGGCCGCCAGTGTCCAGTTGATAGCCAAGCTCTGCGAAAGCGTTTTGGCTCTGAGCGGTGTACTTGCCGGTGAGGGACTCGCGGTAGCCGACGAAGTCAAAATCGACCGTGCGTTTGTTTTGCCCGGTATGCCGGCTGTAGAGCGCGCCCAGGCGCAATGCGAACGGGCCGTCTCGGCGCACGGCGTATCCACCCAGGTGCCAACTGTCCAACTCACCCTGGAACCCCTTGGTGCTCAGGTCGCTGTCCGATTTGCCACCCACTACACCGATCCGCCATGCGTGGTCCAGTGACCAGTCGGCACCCAGCAGCACGCCTTGGGTGCTTTGACTCAAGCCGGCGCTACCGTGTTGGGCATTGAGCCGGCCGCCGCTTCCCAGGCCCTGGAGCCAAAAGCGCCCCGTCTCGCGGGTGTCATTATCCAACTGACGTATTGCCGACAACAGGTTGGCGGTCAGGGGCTGCAGGCTGTTTTGAGTCGCGGTGCCCAGATTGGCGTTCTGGCTGCCGGCCAATTGTTCAAGCGTGGCGGCTAACCGGCCCGGTGCCAGGCTGCCCAGGTAATGGCCGTACTCTTCAAGTTGATGCTTTTCCCATTCGCTCAATGTGTCCGATGCCAGCAGTGCGTCGACTGCGGAGTCCAGCACGCGGGCGACGCTCAGGCCGTTACGGCTGCCGGCATGGTCGGCAAAATAAAACTCTTCAGGCGCAGGCTCCACCGGGCCGACGTGCGCTTTTTCGCTGCTCTGCGCGACTGGCGCAAACCACTCGCTGTCAGGCTCCATATCGCCACGTGCCTGAGCGCAGTGAGCGCTGGTGGCTCCCAGCAGCAGGGAGATAGCGAGTGCAAATTGCTTGTGTATAAACGTCATCTAAACCCACCTCTTCATGTATGAGGCGGTGGAATTTAGCGGGGGGCAGAAGGGATAACTGTCAGGCCGGCGACCCCTCGTTTGCGGGAGATGTCTCTAGTCTGCTGCGATTAAAATTGCGCCCAGGCGGCAGGCCGCGGTGTCCCTTTTGGCTTTCATCGCTTGGCATAACCCTTACCGTAGTGCCGCTCCATACGGGCCTGGATCAGTTCCAGCGCCAGCGACATCACCCAGTAGATGATCGCCGCCGTGGTGAGCATCTCGATATAGCGATAGCTTGAACGGCCGTAGGACTGCGCGAGGAACATTACCTCCCACACGCCCATCACCGAGATCAGGGACGAGTCCTTGAGCATGGAGATGAACTGGTTGGTGGCGGGCGGAACAATGGTGCGCATGGCCTGGGGCAGGGTGACGTGCCAGAAGATCGCACTGTCGCGCATGCCCAGGGCCAGGGCGGCTTCGCGTTGGCCATGTGGCACGCCCAGGATACCGGCGCGGAAAATCTCGCTCAGGTAGGCGCCATAGTTCAGCGACAGCGCGATGATGCCGGCTACGATCGCGCCCGGCACCAGGCCCAGTTGTGGCAGGCCCAGGTAGATCAGCAGGATCTGGATAAGCAGCGGCGTACCGCGAAAAAACGAGGCGTAAAAACTGGCAATGCCGAACGCCACGGCACTTTTCGACAGGCGCCCCAGAGCGGTGATAAAGCCCAACACCGATGACGCCAGCATTGAGCACAGGCACAAGAAGAGCGTCAGCGCGGCGCCTTGCAGGAAGCCGTTGGGCGCCAAGTGCAGGCCGACCAGGTTGGGCAACTTGTCGAGGATGATCGAGAATTTCAGGTCAAAACTCAGGAAGAAGCTGGCAAACAGGGCGAACAGCGCCGCCCAAGTGAGGTACAGCCGTGTGCGAAAGCCCAGCAGGCGCTGCAGCAAGGGGGGGCTGGACGGTGTCATCGGCTGATATCGGCGCCAATCCATTTTTGCGACAGCGCGCTCAAGGTGCCGTCCTGTTTGAGCTGGGCAAAGACCTCACGCACCTTGCTGTCCCACGCCGCGTCGCCTTTCTCGATGGCGACCGAGTTGGGCTCCGAGTACAGCGGCTCGCCGGCCAGCTTGAAGCGCTTGTCTTCGGTCAGGCGCGGCTGGGCGGTAACCAGGTTGGTGAGGATGGCATCCAGGCGCACGCCGGCACCCAGGCCGAGGTCCTGGAAGGCGACATTGTCGGTGTCGTACGGGGCGATCTGCACGTCCTCGAACGGGTACTGCAATGGCGTGTCTTCGGCGCCTTCGATCACCAGGTTCTTGTTCAGGTAGCTTTCGTAACTGGAGGCGCTGGTAAGGCCGACTTTCTTGCCGCTCAGGTCCTTGGCCGTGTGGATGCGCTCGTCCTTGGCATTGACCACGATCACCGCCGGCGAGGCGTAGTACTCCACCGGGAAATCAAACACTTCGGCGCGGGCTTTGCTCGGGGTCATCGAGCAGATGCAAATGTCGTAGCGCCCGCTCCAGCGGCCGGCGGCGATCACGTCCCATGAGGGCGTCTCCAGGCGCAGCTTCACGCCCAATTTCTGCGCCACAGCCTTTGCCACGTCAACGTCGAAGCCACTCAGCTGGTTCTGGTCGTTGAGGAACGAAAATGGCGGGTAACTTTCCATCAGCACGCCCACCAGCTCTTTTTTCTGCTCGATGCGATCCAGCGTGGCACCACCGAAGGCTTGAGTGGAAGCAACGAGTGTCATCAGGCCCAAGGCCAACAGGGGTTTAAGTTTCACGAATGACACCTTTAGAAAAAAGAGTTGTTATGCACCAAACTGAGTGTATTAAATAGTTATAAAAACGACTCTCATAGTGAGTTATTTTCATAAGCTTATGAGTAAAAAACATATGGGCGCAGAAACAGTGATTCTCGATGGCGGCATGGGCCGTGAACTGCAACGCCGTGGCGCGCCGTTCCGTCAGCCGGAGTGGTCGGCTTTGGCGTTGAGCGAGGCGCCGCAGGCGGTGGAGGCGGTGCATGCGGCTTATATCGACAGTGGCGCGAACGTGATCACCAGCAATAGCTATGCGGTGGTGCCGTTTCATATTGGTGAGCAGCAGTTTGCGGCGCAAGGCCAGGCCCTGGCGGCCTTGGCGGGTGAGTTGGCGCGGCGGGCGGTAACCGCCTCGGGTAAAAATGTACGGGTGGCCGGTTCGTTGCCGCCGTTGTTTGGCTCATATCGCCCGGATTTATTTGAAGCGCAGCGTGTATCCGAGTTACTCACACCGCTGGTGCAAGGCCTGGCGCCTCACGTTGACCTGTGGCTGGCGGAAACCCAAAGCTCGATTGTCGAAGCGCGGGCGATCAAGGCCGGTCTGCCTCAGGATGGCAAGCCGTTCTGGCTGTCGTTTACCCTGAAGGACGAAGACACCGACGAAGTACCACGGCTGCGCTCCGGCGAGCCGGTGGCGGACGCGGCCGAGGCGGCTGCGCAGTTGGGCGTGCAGGTGCTGCTGTTCAACTGCAGCCAGCCGGAAGTGATCGGCGCGGCGATTGATGCTGCGCGCCAGACCTTTGAGCGACTGGGCGTAGCGATCCAGATCGGTGCCTACGCCAATGCCTTCCCTCCGCAGCCCAAGGAAGCCACGGCCAACGATGGCCTCGACCCGTTGCGTGACGACCTCGACCCACCCGGCTACCTGCACTGGGCCGCTGATTGGCAGGCGCGCGGTGCCAGCCATCTGGGCGGTTGCTGCGGGATCGGGCCTGAGCATATTGCGGTGCTGGCCCAGAAGCTGGGGTAGTTGGCCGGTGCTATTGCAAATGTGGCAGGGAACCCGTTCCCTGCCACAGGCATCATGCATCGTCCGGAAAGGTCAGGCCCGGCACTGCGCCAGGGTTTTCAACTGGCCCGATCCCGTCTGATTGGCTTCTGATAACCATGCCTCAAAGCCTGCGCCAATTGCCGCCCACTCCGCGTCGATGATGGAATACCACGCGGTGTCCCGGTTCTGCCCCTTGACCACCATGTGCTGGCGGAATACGCCTTCAAAGCTGAACCCCAGGCGCTCGGCCGCGTATTTGGAGCGGGCGTTGGCGTTGTTGCACTTCCATTCCAGGCGGCGGTAGCCCTGTTCGAAGGCATACCTGGCCAGCAGGTATACCGCTTCGGTGCTTTTCGGTGAGCGCTGCATCGGCGCCCCGAAGGTGACGTGGCCGATCTCGATACGGCCTTGGGCCGGGACAATGGACATCAGGCTGAGGATGCCTTGGACCTGACCGCTGGCGCGGTCGATCACGCTGAAAAAATACGGGTCGCTGTGAGCTGCGTGATTATTCAACCAGTCATTGAAGGCGCTGCGCTCAGGGAAAGGGCCGTAAGGCAGGTAGTCCCACAATTTCGGGTCGGCACCGGGGCCTTGAAGCGCTTGGAACAGATCGTCGGCATGGCGCGCCGGGTCGAGTTTTTCCAGGCGTATAAAGCGTCCTTCAAGCTGTTGCACGGTAGGCGCCGGGACGCCTTTCCAGTCGGCGGGGGAAATGGACATGCTGCGCTCCTTAAAGACCTTTGCGAAATTGAATGAAACCCGGGCGTTCGGCGATGCGTTCATACAGCTGGATCGCCGTGGCGTTGGTTTCGTGGGTCAGCCAATGGACCTTGCAGCAACCATCAGCCTTGGCGGTGGTGTAGACGAATTCGATCAACTGGCGACCGACGCCGGTGCCGCGTTGAGCGGGGTCCACCAGCAAGTCCTGCAGGTAGCAGGAATTTTCAATGCTCCAGTTGGAGCGGTGGTAGATGAAGTTGACCATGCCCACCGCCTTGCCGTCCTGCCAGGCCAGCGCCGAATGGGTCGGCTCATTGGCGTCGAGCAAACGCTGCCAGGTGCTTTGGCTCACCGCGTCCGGCAGTTCCGTGTTGTAGAACTTCAAATACGCTTGCCACAACGGCAGCCAGGCGGCGTGGTCGGCAGCAGTCACCTGGCGGATGTCGGTCGGTTTCATTCTGAAACTCCTTGGGGAATAAAGCGCGCGAGGGTCTGGTCACGCACGTCCGGGCTTGCGGCCAGGCCTTCGCGAACGCCGGCAACGTCGGCCGCGCTGCGGTTCTGGCTGAGTTTGCGCTTGCCGATCAGGCGGTCGATCGGCAGGGCGAAGCCGACGATGGCCCTGAGCATGCCGTCGATGTAGTCGGCCGGGGCATCGCTGACTTTCCACGGTTGGCTGCGATTGCCTTCATGACGGTCGGTGAGGGCACTGACCAGCTTGAGCAAGCTTGCGGCATCGGTGAACACCTCGGCCTTGCCGTAAGCGTGCACGGCGATGTAGTTCCAGGTGGGCACCACTTTGCCGTGCTCGGCCTTGGCCGGATAAAACGCCGGGCTGATGTAGGCTTCGGCGCCGGCAAAGATCACCAGGGCGTCGCTGCCATTTTGCAGCTCTTGCCACTGTGGGTTGGCCTTGGCCAGGTGCCCATAGAGCGTACCGTTGGGGCCTTCATCGGGGTTGAGCAACAGCGGCAGGTGGCTGGCTTGCAGGCCCTGCTCGCCAAAGGTCACCAACTGCGCCAGGCGGGTGTGCTGGATCAGTTGCTGGATTTCGGGCAAATCATCGAGGGCAAAGGCACGCGGTGTGTACATGGAGATTTTCCTTGGCGAATGCCTGCATCCTAGGCAGGCTATTGGTTCGTTGTAAGAGCCATCTAGGGTCAATTTCATAGGTCCAATATGCCGCCTGTTTTGCCGCCGATGTCATTCAACCCCGCCGGAATCGAGCTGGATCGCTGCCAAGGTCTGACTCGCCAGCTGTATGACGCCTTGCGCCATCGGGTGCTGGACGGGCGGCTGGTCAGCGGCACGCGCTTGCCGGCTAGCCGTGATTTGGCGGCGGCGTTGTCGATTTCGCGCAACAGCGTGGTGCGCGCTTACGACCAGCTCTACGCCGAGGGCTTTATCGAAAGTCGGGTCGGTGATGGCACCTATGTAGCTCAACTGCCCACGGCAAAAAAACTATCCACAAAACTGTCCACAGGGTTTTCAACAGGCTTATCCCCAGCCTTATCCACAAATGCGGCGAATTTGCCGGAGGATCTGGATGACGAAGTTATCCACAGTGCCGGTGTTGCGCGGATAAAAACCAACCACTTGTCTCAGCCTCCATCGGGTCCGCCACGGGCATTTCGCGTGGGCGTACCGGCGTTCGATCTGTTCCCGTTCGAGGTGTGGGCCAAGCTGAATGGGGCGTTCTGGCGCAAGCCGGATCTGGAGCAACTCTGTTACGGGGACCCGGCTGGCGATGCTCGCTTGCGCGGGTTGATTGCTGCTTACCTGCGCAGCTCACGTGGCTTGCAATGCACGGCTGAACAAATAGTGATCACCAGCGGCGCGCAGCAGGCAATCAGCCTTTGTGCACAGTTGCTGGTGGAGCCTGGCGATGCAGTGGCAGTGGAAAACCCCGGTTATCGTGCTGCCGGCCATGCGTTCGCCCTGGCCGGTGGGCGATTGCACGGAGTACCGGTGGACAACGAGGGTATCGACTGCCAGGTACTCAATACCCTTGCCGATTGCCGCGTGGCTTATGTCACGCCTTCCCATCAATACCCGCTGGGTGTGGTGATGAGCCTGGCCCGACGCCTGGAACTGCTGGCCTGGGCCGAGCGTACGGGCGGCTGGATCGTCGAGGACGACTACGATGGCGAGTACCGCTACAGCGGCGCGCCCTTGTCGCCCTTGGCGGCACTGGCTCGCAGTGGGCGGGTGCTGTATGTCGGCACGTTCGGCAAAGTAGCGTTCCCGGCCTTGCGCCTGGGTTATCTGGTATTACCGCCGGGGCTGGTGGACGCCTTCTCCCGGCGCCGTGCCGTCGACATGCGGCACTCGGAAGTCAGCACCCAGGCGGTGATGGCCGAATTCATGGCGGCCGGGCACTTCCAGCGGCATATCCGCCGTATGCGCCGAGCTGCCTTGAGCCGGCGCAACGCGTTGCTCGCGGGTTGGCCGGGCGGGTTGGCGGGTATCGGCGAACTGCCCAGCGTGGCCGCTGGGCTGCACCTGACCGTGCGGGTGGAGACATTGGCGCGCGAACAGCAACTGCTCGCCCAGGCCCGTGAGGTGGGGGTGGAAGTCAACGGTCTGAGCAGTTACTGGCTGCCCCAATCAAGCATGCCGGCTGACCAGCGCGCTGGCCTGGTGATGGGGTTTGCCGCCGTGCCGGAGGTGGAAATTGCACTCGCGCTCAAGCGTCTGCACGCCGCATGGCAGGCCGGGTAATTAACTACCGTCTGGCCTGGTGAAGAGGCCAATACCGTGAGGGCTTCCTGTGTCTTTGCTCTAGGTAGACGATCATGCCCGACCCACTTTCCCCACCCCCCGTTGTCGATGCGCTGCAGTTGCGCACCAGCCAGTTGTTCGCTTTACGCCCCACCCTTGGCACGTTAGGCATTACTCAGGCCCAGCTCGAGGCCGACCCGGAGGCGGTGCTTGAGTATTACGCCGAGCAGTTGATCGAGTTCTTCTGCGCGCCCGGCCCGGCTTCGGAAACTCGCTGGCGCGAGTTAGCGCAGATGCTTGCACAGCGGCTGCGTAAGGTTCTGCGCAAGCAGGCAGATCCCGTCATCCGCAGGCTGCTCCAGGCTGTGCTCGCGTTTCCCGACAGCGGCGAGCGAACCTCCACGATTGAGGTCTATGGCGTTCAACGGCACAACGACCTCGCATTGGCGATCGTGGGGGCCGGTACAACGCTGATCTACTCCGTGAGACATGGCCTTGAGGTTTTTACGTCTGCTCAGCAGGCCGAGGTGTTGGTAGACGCTGAGCGGCTTGAGCATGACGTCTTCGAGGGCTGGGCGCTGTGTGGGCTGGAAGCGGCGTTGCAACGTATCGATGCGATTGACCTCAGTGAAAGCCCGCGCCTTGAGCCTCTGGATCGACAACTGGCCTGGGCGACCCGGTTCCGTGATTTCTTCGAGCAGGACCCCGAGCCGCAGGGGCTGCGTGAATCGTTACCGTCCTGGCTGAAAGAAGCCTCGCGCACGGGGCGATTGGCTTACAGCAGGCTGTTGGTGAGAGCCGCCTGGGCCTATCAGAAATATTGCGTCCGCACCCAGCTCGACGACCTGCCGGAGGACGACGCCGCGCACCAAGCCTGCTTCGCTCGGGAAATGGCCATGGACCTGTGCAAGGTGGCGTTGGAATACAGTCTTCAAGGTCTGGCGGGGGTTACGCTCGAGGGTTATTACCGGCTTCGCGCAGCCGTGAGAACTTACGCGACCCATCGTCACGTGCAGGGCGAGCCGATGGTGTTCAGGCGGTTGGCGGATGAGTCAGGCTACCTGATCGGTGCTGGGAGCGATGAGGTCGGCCCCTGGTTGGTGTTTCGGCCGTGGTTGGCACAGGTCTTCCAACAAGTGATGACTGCCCCTGCATCTGGCGCGGTGTTGTCCCAGCCTTTCGCTGAAATGTTCTTGACCCGCAAGATGCTGCTCGCAAGCCCCTTCAAGACGCAGGTTACGCAAAATGCTCAAGTACCCTGGCGCGACGGCGTTCGCTGGATGCGGCAGGTGGCCCTGCTGCTGGTTTATCCCGCCAGGCCACAAGGCCAGGAACCTGCGTCGCCACACCCGCGCGTCAAGCGGCTGGATGCCGCGTGGGCGGGGGCACGGCAGGTGCTTTCGGCAGTCCAGCAGCATCAATTGGCGGCGATAGCACACCCGTCAAAGGTAGGCGAGATGATTCATGAGGGGGTCCATAAAGGTCTGCACCTCTTCGATAACGGGCTCGTCTACAACAAGGACGAGAACCACTTCTACGTGCTGTCGCACATTCGCATCAGCCCTGTCTTTAATATCAACAGCCCGGTCTACCAGGTGGTCGATCGGCCGCAAAAACCCGCAACCCTGGGGCCCGACATCAGCCGTAATGACCAAGGTCAGTGGGACATCCGCCGGGTGCCGCGGCTCAAGCGTGATGTGCGAGGGCTGAGTGTGCGTGGGCGTAAAGCATTCGATGCAGGCCAAGCCTCACTGGCCCGGGCCAACCAGGCGGGGGCCGAAACCCTGCGCCCCGGCACGCCACCGGTTGCCGCAGAGGAGCAGTTCGAGCAACTGGCGCGGGGGTTGGACGACGCTGCCCGCGTGCTTGCGCAATTCACCCAAAGCCGCAGCAATGAGGACTGCGTTGCCTTGATCAGCCAATTGCGGGTCACTGCCCTTCAGTTGCGCAACAAAGGACATCGCCTGCGTATCGATATGATCCGCACCAGCCAGACCCCAACCGTTGGCGATGTGGAATACCTGCTGGGGCAACGTGCGATTTGTATCCGCCGGATCAATGGCCGGGTGCCGGAAACCATCGACGGCACGGTGGACTATCTGCAGGAATACGAAGTACTGGACGTGATGGGCGGCTATCGGCCCCTGTGGTACGCGCACTTTCATTACCCCTTGCTGCACACACCGCCAGACCAGCCCTCCAAGGCGCACCTGAAGTTAGCCGAGCAGCGCAGAATGGGCCGCGTCTTTGAACAGGCCGAACGCAGCGCCGGGCGCCACTCGCAGGTCTACCGTGGGCCGATCGGCACGCCCTCCGGGCGGCGCATTTTTCTGGATGTGAAGTAACACGCACCGGAGCGAGCGACCTCGCTCCGGTGGGCCTTGCCACTGTGTGATCAAGTACCGGATTTGATCTTGGTCCAGGCGCGCGTCCTGGCGCGTTCGGCATCACGCGCCAGGGGTTTCAAGGTGTAGAGCGTTGCCATGGCCGCCTCGGTCGGGTACAGGTTGGGGTTGTTGCGAATGGCTGGGTCGACGTGTTCGGTCGCGTCCTTGTTCGGGTTGGGGTAGCCGACGAAATCACTGATCGGCGCAATCACCTGGGGTTGCAGCAAGTAGTTGATGAAGGTGTAGGCGTCTTGCGGGTTCTGCGCGCCTTTAGGAATGGCGAGCATGTCGAACCAGATCGGTGCGCCTTCTTTGGGCAGGCGCATGTCCACGGTGACGCCGTTCTTGGCTTCCTTGGCGCGGTTGGCGGCCTGGGAAAAACTGCCCGAGTAACCCACGGCCACGCAAAGGTCGCCGTTGGCGATATCGGCCATGTACTTGGAGGAGTGGAAGTAGGTGATGTACGGACGGATTTTCATCAACAGGGCTTGTGCCTTGTCGTAATCCTTGGGGTTGCTGCTGTTGGGGTCCAGGCCCAGGTGCTGCAGGGCCAGCGGCAGGATTTCCGACGGCGAATCCAGGAAGGCTACCCCACATTGCTTGAGCTTGCTGATGTTCTCTTCCTTGAAGATCAGGTCCCAACTGTCCACCGGCGCATCGGGCCCCAGTGCCGCCTTGACCTTGTCTGGGTTGAAGCCGATCAGGATGGTGCCGTACATGTAGGGCACGGCGAATTTATTGCCGGGGTCATTGGCCTCGATCAGCTTCATCAGCTTGGAGTCGAGGTGGTTCCAGTTGGGAAGCTGGCTGCGATCCAGGGGCTGGAAGACGCCCGCTTCGATCTGCTTGGCCAGGAACACGTTGGACGGCACCACCACGTCATACCCGGAGTTGCCGGTGAGCAGCTTGGCTTCCAGGGCTTCGTTGGTGTCGAAGATGTCGTACACCAGTTTGATCTGGGGGTTTTGTGCCTTGAAGTCCTCAAGGGCCTTGGGCGTGATGTAGTCGAACCAGTTGTAGACCTTGAGGGGTTTTTCTTCGGCCTGCGTCGCGCCGCTCAATACGGCGGCGCACAGGGCCAGAGTGGTGAGCATCTTCATTGGGCGGCTCCTGCTTGTTCGAAACCTTCGAGGACGTTGACGGCGTTGATACCGATTTCTTCGACGGCGTAGCCGCCTTCCATCACGAACAGCGTGGGCCTGCCAAGACGCGCGATGCGCTGACCCATCGCCAGGTAATCCGGGCTGTCGAGTTTGAATTGCGAGATAGGGTCGTCTTTGAACGTGTCCACTCCCAGGGACACCACAATGACGTCGGCATCAAAGCGTTCGGTCTCCTGGCACGCCGCTTCGAGCGCGGCGCTCCAGGTGTCCCAGCCGGAGCCGGCCGGCAGCGGGTAGTTGAAGTTGAAGCCCTCGCCAGGCCCTTCTCCCAGCTCATCGGCATACCCCAGGAAAAACGGGAACTCAGCCTCCGGGTGGCCGTGGATGGAGGTGAAGAGCACATCGCTGCGGTCATAGAAAATCGACTGGGTGCCGTTGCCGTGGTGGTAATCCACGTCGATGATCGCGACTTTTGCATGGCCCTGGTCGAGGAACGCCTGGGCTGCGATGGCGGCGTTGTTCAGGTAGCAATAACCGCCCATCAAATCACTGGCGGCGTGATGCCCGGGTGGGCGGCACAGGGCAAAGGCACTGCGGGCGCCTTGCTGGATCGCCTGCTGCGCGGTGAGCGCTACCTGTGCCGCGCTGTAGGCGGCTTGCCAGGTACCGACGGTAATCGGCGCACCGCCGTCGAAGCTGTAGTAGCCCAGTTGGCCGTGCAAGCTGGTGGGCAACACCCGGCGCAGGGTGCGGGCAGGCCAGGTGTAGGGCAGCAGGTCGCCGTCCTGGCCGTATTCGGTCCAGCGGGCCCAGGCGTTTTTGAAAAATTCCAGATAGTCGCGGCTGTGGATGCGCTGCAGCGGGGCCAGGCCGAAGTCCTGTGGTGCCTGCACCGGTCCCAGGTCACGGTCCTTGACCCGTTGCAGCACATGGTCGGCGCGCGACGGCATTTCGAAGCAGGGCATCAATTGCCCGTCCATCAATTCGCAGCGTCCGTGGTGTAGATGGTGATCGTCTGAATAGATCGTCAGCATGGGGGCTCCCGCAGGCGTGTTGTTGTGCCTTCAAGTGTTGCGGTGCGGGGGCGGCCAAGAGAATGGCAGGAGCGGCCAGAAGGGGATAAATGTGGCCAAAGACTTTGACCGTAATTCGCCCGCTAATGGCGCATCAGGCTGGGCGCGACCCCACTCCAGCGCATAAACGCGTGGCGAAAACTTGCGGTCTCGCTGAAACCCAATTGTTCGGCGATCTTGTAAATGGGCCATTGCCCTTGCGCCAGCCATTGCTTGGCCTGCTCAAAGCGCAGCTCGTCGAGTAATTGCTGGTAGCTGCAACCTAACGCATGCAGATGCCGGCGCAGGGTTCGTGCGGAACAGTTCATCTGCGCCGCCAAGCCGTCCAGGCCGGGCGCGGCGTGCAATTGCTCGGCCAGCAACTGGCGCACGCGGTTGAGCCAGGCCTGGCGCCCGGTGAATTCGGAGTTCTGTTTGCGGCAGCGTTCGGCCATCGCCCGATGGGTGATGGCATCGGCCAGGGGCAAGGGTTGTTGCAACCACTGGGCGTCGAACGCAAAGCCGTTGTGCCGTGCATCGAACTGCAAAGGGCAGTCGAAACGCTCCGCGTATCGCGGGTGGTAGGCGGGTGCCGGGTAGTCGAAACGCGCTTCACGCAACGGCAGCGGGCCGCCGAGCAAGTCATCGCAAATGACTTTCATCGACACCAGGCAAAACTCCACATTGAACGCCGCCAGCGCGGGATTTTCCCGATAGTCGCCGGCGGTCAGCCAAATCTGCTCGCCGTCTTCCACCAGGCTGAGTTCAAAAAGTGTTCCCAACAGCGCCGGGTAGCGCAGCGCCAGACGCAAAGCGTCACCTAAGGTGGCACTCGTCAACAACGCATAGCCGAGCAGACCGTAGGACGACACGTGCATGCGCTGGCCCAGTTCCAGGCCAATGTCCTGGCGCAGGGCTACGGCATTGGCGCATACGCGCATCTCCTGGCAGGTGGTGATGCGCGTGTCGGCGCGGCGCATGTCTGCTGTGCCAATGCCGCTGCCGGCCAGTAATACCTCGGCCGGCTGCCCCTGGTCCTTGAAAGTCGCCAGGACCAGAGATACAGCGTTGAGGGTCGTGAGGTGTGAATGCAGCATGGGGACACCCGCGCGAAGAAGTGGCACTGGTGCAGCAAATTGCATGCCGTGCCCCTGGTATCGATTAACGACTGGACTCGGATTTTGGGCGCTCGAAAAACAGCTCACGGGCTTGCTGCAGGCTGATCTCGCTGCGGTAGTAGGCAACGGCTTGTTGATGGTTCAAGCCTTTGGGCGAGTCGGCGGCGGCGCCCAGGCTGTGCTCGGCTGGAGTCTTCAGGCGGGCAGATAACATGGACTTGTCCGGTGTCCAGTTCGCACTGTAGTGAAAGTGGGCATACCAGAGCACTTCGCGCGTCACGCGGTCGCTGATGGTGTACTCATCCAGATAGTCAGGCGTGTGGGACTTGATTCGACGGCGGTTCACGGTTTTCTTGATGGCGATCGTATTGTGTTGTTTAAGCCACTGCACCGCTGTCACGGTAGGAGGAGACGACCTGAGCGCCCTTTGCACCAGCTGGTTACTTTGCTGATAGAGCTGGGCCAACGCGCTATCAATCGCTTTGGTCACCTCGCTCGCGGGAAGCGCCATGGCGTTGCTCTCTGTGATGTTATGTTGAGTCAGTGCCTGCTCGATGGCATTGCTTGCCTTCTCCAATCGCTGTGCGTGTTTGTGGTACAGATACTCGATCCCAAAGGGCTCACGATCGGCGAGGTTGCTGTGGGCACGGGCACGCGCTTGAAAGGCGGGCAGCCCATCGAGCAATGCCTGGCCCTGATTGATGGTCAACTGCAGATCCACCTCAGCCGGTTCGGCGGAAGGGGATGGGGCTCTTTCGTGAAGTACCCAGACACCCTTGGATTTTTCATGGTAAGTGGCGAGGATCTGATGGGTCAGCGGTGAGCGAATATCCACCAGGCCGGTTTCCAGCCCGACTTCGTTCAAGCGCGGTTCACCGATCAGCAGGCCACCGTAGCGAGTGTGGATAAACTGTTTCAACGGGCGTGGCGGGGTCGAGGGCGGGGTCGGTCGGCTCCTGAGCACTCCGCGCTCGGCACTCAATACCCCGAGGTTCCTCGCGGCGCGCCGCTGGAAGCCACTCAGCTCGCCGCGCAACTCCTGCAACTTGTCGGTGATGGCGTGCGCGGAGTACTCCACGGGAAAATCCTGCAGGCGTTCGTCCAGCAGTTGAAACTGCTCGACCAGGTTGCTCAAGGTGTCAAAGCGTTCATCCAGGCGTCGATCGCTGCGCTCCTCCAATGTATCGCGCAGGCATTGGATTGCGACATCCGCTGTGTCGATGATGTTGTCTATTTCCGACCAGGCCTCGGGAGCTGTCTGCAAGGTGTCCTTGGGCAGGCACAGGTTGCGGCTGAGCGACACGCGAATGGCCTTCAGGTCGTCAACGCTGTAGACCGGCATCGAGCTCTTGAGGGTATCCAGCAAAACGGCACCGTCCCTGGCCAGGCTTTTGAGCTCCCGGAATCGGCCGTGCATGTATTCCAGCTGTACAAGCAATGCGCCGGTCAGCTCGCGCATCTCACGGAAGTCTTCAATCGGGCGCTCCATGGACACCACAGCCTGGCGTTGCAGCTGCTCATGCACGATGCGCCATTTGGGTGTGAAGCGCGAAAGGATTTCGCTCAGCGTAGCCTGGGTCAATCGGGCCTGGGCCTTGATGTAACTCAAGGCTTTTGGCGCGTATTGCGCCGTGGGTTCATGCACGTTCATTTCCTTGAGCATCTGCAACGCCGTCTCGTATTCCGTGCGTTGGGTTTGCAGGGTCTGCAGATAAGCCTGGCGCAATGCTTGCGTTGATGTGGAGGGCTGCGCATCCATCGCCTGGCGCGCGTTCTGCAACGCCTCCTGGTTGGCTTTTTTCTGGCTTTCGAATATTTCCAGCTGCCGACGTAGCTCCTCTGCTTTTTGTCGGGCCAGCGCGCGGGCTTTGGTGCTCATGAGTTTGGGGCTGCCTCCCCGAAGGCGCAGGCGCGTATCGATGAACCATTGACCCTTGCTGTTGTGAACCAGCGGAGGGCCAGTACGCGAAGGGTTTCGAGCGTCGACAATCAGCACGGTTTCGCCTTCATCCACTGTGACCTGAAACCAGCGTTCGCCTACTGGCGCATACCAATGCTGGCCGCCGCGATACAGGTCTTGCCACGGGCCTGCCTCGTGGTGCGCCTCGCCCAGCGTGTCAGGCTTGCTCACCTTGAAACTGTCCAGCACGGTTGCCAGGCGCGGCGGTGCGCGATTGATCGCGCCGCTGACGATCAGGGGCTGGTCATGTACGGCGAGTGCCTCTGCCGAAATCGTCGGCTGCTGGCTGGTTGTCACAGGTTCCGGGGCGGCTGGTGGCCGTGGTGCGGGCGTCGGTTCGTTGCGCACTGAACCCGCAGGGGCGCTGCGGCTGGCACTGTGCAAAGTGATGGCCATGCCGATGTTCTGCAGCAAGTCGGTAAGTGCGGTCCAGGTGGAGTCATGCTCAGGATGGGCGCGGGTCTCCACCACCACTTGTAACTCATCCATGATCTGCCAGATCCAGGCGGCGATGCCCACGGTACGCGCGAGGAATGGCAAGGCCAGATTGAAGGTCATCCAGCCGGTGCGTTTGAACGTGGCCCAGCGGGCTTCGGCATTGGACACCGATTGCCGGTCGGCGAGGGTGACCATGGCATTGGCATTGGCGTGGTAGAGCGTCTTGAACTGGTCATCGGTGATCGTGGCCTGGTCCAGAAGCACCGGCCCGCCCATCGTCCAAACCTTGAAGGGGTCGACCATGAAATCGACCACGGCCCAGGGCGAGGGCAGGTCGCCAGGGAATACATAGCGGGCATAGTCAGTGCTCACCGTATCGGGCAGCCAGGCCAGTACGGACTCGCGCAGGTTTACTGATTGCTGCAGGGCATAGAGCAAGTTGCTGGGCGAAGGGAACTGCGACAGGGGGTTGTCGAGCAACGGCCGATACAACAGGCATGGACCGGCGGCCGGGTCCTGGGGACCGATCACGAACATATTGGCGACCTTATCCGGCGTTTTATCTGCTCGGCGAGTCGGCACAAACGCCAGTGGGCGGATCACGATGGGTTGGCCCTGCACTTGCCGGTCACTGGGCTCGGCGCGCATGACGGCTTTCACGTAGGCGTAGCCTTGCTCATCAATGGCGCTTTCGCCGCGTATCTTGCATTGCAATGCCAGCAACGGCAGTTGAATGCGCAAGTGCTCGGCATAGAGCCGCTGGCGGCGATCCGCCTCCTGTGGGTGCGCCAGCAGTTTTTCCTTGATCAGTGCCGGGTAGGTATTCCCGACATCCACCCGGCTGATCAGGCGTTCCAGGTAGTTGACGGTGAACCATTGCGGCAGCACCAGCGTGATGTGATAACGCAGGGACTTATTCCCTAATGGCAGGGCGATCAAGTTCTGCAGGGCAAGCTCCGGCAGGGTGAATGCTGTGGTCTCTATTTTTCCGGGGACGGTGAACAGGCCCCAGACCACAGGGCTGCGCACCACGATTTCGACGCCATCGAGCCACCGCGCATCAGCGTCGGGGTGATCCTTGAGCATTTCGGCTTTCAGCCGTTCAAGCGTGTACGCGTGAAGAGAGCTGATGCCTTCGTCATAGCTGCGGCCTTCGTTGGCACTGTGCAGGGTTGCCAGGTCCTTGAGGTGTCGGGCATAGGCATCCTGGTCAGAGATGGAGGCGCTGGTCAGCCAGTCGGGCAGGGCGTGTACGTATTCCTGCAAGGGCCGTGCGCTGCGTTTGGAACGCGGTGCCGGCGGCTGCGCGGGGTTGTTGCGAGGTGCATCCGGCGTGTCCAGATCAGAAACGTCGATGGCGCCGATATCCTTGACCTGGATGCTGATCAACGCGCAGGCCAGATAATCGAAAAAATCTCCTTCCGGTTCGACGAGGCGCCACCGCTGCTCTTTATTGGCTACCGTCAGCAGTGGCAGGTCTTGACCCAGTGCTTCCAGTGAATGGTATTTCTTGAAACCCGAAAACAATGACTGGGTGAGGATGACTTCGGCCCCCTGCTGTTTGCCAATCAGGACGCTGATCAAGTAATCATCCACATGGTTGGCCTTGCCCTCGGCATCGACTTCGTCGATATCAATCACATAAGCGCGAGGGGCATCGAAGGTCTCCCGCTTGCGTGTCGCGGCATCCGGCGTCTGGAACAGTTGACGCGCCATGAAGCAATCGTCTTCCGTCAAGCCAGGCACCTGGTTGATGTTCCAGAAGTCGCGCAAGATCATCGACAAGCTGTGCCAACGTGAACCACCGCTGTTCTCGATGCTGTTCCAGTAGTCCAATTGCGCTTGTTGATAAGCCCGCAACATTATCGGGGCCAGGGTGTTCATCACACCGGCAATATCGAGGATACGCACCGGCAGGTGCACCGCAGGCTCAACGATCGGCAACTGGGCCAAAAAATGTTGGCCTTCGAGGTAGAGCATCGGCAGGGCGAATACCGCCTGCACCACGAGAATATCGGTCAGCACCGCATAATCACGGCCAATGGGGATGACCTGGCCATCTTTGACATCCCATGACGGGGTGCCAACCACGATCGTGTTCGGGTCCATATCCCAATCGGGATACAGCGTTTTCAATTGGGCGCGCAGCATTGTCGCGGCCACTTCGCGAAACGCGGGGCCGGTGCACATTTGCGCAATCAGCGCATCAATGAGCTCTGGGTCGGGCTCGGTGGAGAGAGATAGAGGCATGGCGCTTCCTGACAGGCGAGATAATGGCAAACGCTCCGGAAAAACCGGAGCGTTGCCATGCTAGGAAGCATCGCGTCAGGAGCGGTGGTGCTTATATACGATGGGGGCCAGCCCTCAGCGCAACTCGCCGCAGAGGTCCAGTTCCACCAGGCGACGGACTTCGCACGCCTCGAGCCCGGCACCGATCAGTGCATTAAGCTTGCCGAATGCCGCCTCACGGGTCATGCCGCCGCCGGACAACACGCCGACGCCACGCAGGCGGCTGCCGGCTTCGTAGACATCCAGCTCCACGCCGCCTTCATGGCATTGAGTGATGGCAACGACCACGATTGCTTTGTCCTGTGCCCGTTGCAGGCTGGCCAGGAACGCAGGATTGTCACTGGGCCCGGTGCCGCTGCCGAAGCACTCGAGGATCAGTGCCTGGATACCGCTATCGATCAGCGCATCCAGTTGCACGGCCGCGATGCCCGGCACCAGCGGCAACACTCCAATGTTGGCCAGGGCCTTGGGCTGACGAAAATCCAGGGCCGCCGGAATGTCACTGGCCCGGGCCACGCCGCCATTGCGCTGCAACGCGGCAAACGGGTGGCGACCAAAGCTGCGGATCTTCGCGCAACGGGTCGGCGCCATCAGCGCGCCGTGGAAATACAGATGAACGCCGGGCGCCAGGCCTTCGCCCAAGGCTGCCAGCGCACCGCTGACGTTTTCCCAGGCATCGCTGTCCGGCACGCCGGCCGGCAGCATGGAGCCGGTGAACACCACAGGCGCCGGCAGCCCCAGCAGTTGGAAGCTCATCGCCGCCGCGCTGTAGGCCAGGGTGTCGGTGCCGTGCAGGATCAGCACGGCGTCGCAGCCGGCGTCCACTGCCTCGACCACGGCGGTGCGCAGGCGCTGCCAGTAAGCGGGGGTCATATTGGCGCTGTCGATCAGCGGGGACATTTCCCGGAAGCGCCAAGCAGGCAATGGCTGGTTGCAAAGCTGTTCGCGCATGCGCGCTTCGAAACCGGATGCGGGCGCCAGGCCATTGGCGCTGGCCTGCATGCCGATGGTGCCGCCGGTGTAGAGCACCATCACGTTGTTAGCTGATTGCATCAAGAAATCTCCTGAACGAAAAACGCCGCCGGGCCCAGAGCATGCCCAAGGCCGGGCGGCGTGTCATCTGTCGGCTCTTATTACGCTTGGCGCTGCGCTTGAGCATTCAGTTCAGCCGATGGTGCACCGTCCGGTTTTACCGGATTGGCCGGCCAGGCCTGACGGTCCAGATCCAGATCAGGGAACTGGCTGGAGTCGAACACCGGCGTCTTGATACCCGCTGCACGCTGGTTGTCGTAGTCGTTCAGGATGCGCATGGCGATCTTGAACAGGAACGCCAGGGCGAACAGGTTGACGAACGCCAGCAGGGTCATGGTGATGTCGGCGAAGGCGAACACGGTGCTCAGGTTCTCGATCGAGCCCCAGAAAATCAGCGCCAGCACCAGTGCGCGGTAGCCCATCAGCACCTTGCGGTTGTTGCCGACCAGGAAGCGCAGGTTACTTTCGCCGAGGTAGTAGTTGTACATGATCGATGTGAACACGAACAACGCCAGGGCCACCGAGATGAACATGCGACCCCAGTCACCGACTACCGCCGCCAGGGAGTTCTGGGTCAGGGCAATGCCGTCGCCTTCAAAGCCTGGGGTGTAGAAGCCGGAGAGCAGGATCAGCAGCGCAGTGCAGGTGCAGATCACGAACGTGTCGAGGAACACGCTGAACGCCTGGACCACGCCCTGGGCGATCGGGTGTTCTACCGAAGCCACTGCCGCCACGTTAGGCGCGCTGCCCAGACCGGCTTCGTTGGCGAACACGCCGCGCTTCACACCCATGATGATTGCGCTGCCCACCAGGCCGCCGAAGGCTTGGTCGAGGCCGAAGGCGCTCTTGACGATGGTCGCGAGCATGGCCGGCACGTGGTCGAATTGCAGCACGATCACGTACAGGGTTACTGCGATGTAGACCAGAGTCTTGACCGGCACCAGCAGGTCGGCAATCGAGGCGATTCGCTTGATCCCGCCGATGAACACCAGGCCCAGCAATACCGCGAGGGCAAGGCCGGTGTAGGTGGTGTCGAGGCCGAAAGCATTGTTCAGCGAGTGGGTCACGGCATGGGCTTGCAGGCCGTTGAAGGCAAAGCCGAAGGTGACCAGCAGCAGGAACGCCATCAGCATACCCAGCCAGCGTTTCTGCAGGCCGTGCTGGATGTAGTAAGCCGGGCCGCCACGGAAGGTGCCTTCGGCGTCAGTGCGCTTGTACAACTGACCGAGGGAGCACTCGATAAAGCTCGAAGACATGCCCACCAATGCGGTGACCCACATCCAGAACACGGCGCCCGGGCCACCCAGGGTCACGGCAATGCCGACACCGGCGATGTTACCGGCACCGACACGGCCGGCCAGGCTGAGCATCAGCGCCTGGAACGAGCTGAGTTGGTCTGAGCTGTTTTTCAGGCTGTCGCGAAACACCGAAAACATGTGGAAAAAGTGACGTAGTTGAACGAAACGCGAGCGGATCGTGAAATAACCGCCGAGCCCGACAATGAGCACGATCAGTACTTTCCCTGAGAGGAAGTCGTTGATGACTTCGAGCATGGAGTGTTCCTCGCTGATTTTTCTAATGGCAAACGCAGGACGGTCCGGGCCTTCGCATAGCACCAGGCAGTGCGCGACGGTTCGATCCCAATCCTTTTGCGGGTGTTGTTATTCATGCGCTTTCGCGTTGCTTCGGGCCTCGTATCGATGGCCGTAGACGCGAAGAGGGGCGGCACTATACCTAGGCGAGCGGGATCCGTCTGCACGAGACGATTAAAGGTTTCAGCCGCGTGTCGGCTGGCAAGGAGGGTTTACAGGGCGATATTGGAGTTTTTATGGGCATCATTTCACAACCTTGAGACAAAAAAAGGGCCTGAAGAACGAGCCTTCAGGCCCTCAAAAGGTGAGAGGTGTCTAGTCCCTCAGCCTGGTGAGCGGTGCAACAAACGCTTAGGCCTTCAAGGGGACCAAACGTGGAGCGATCATGTTCTCGGGGCGCAGGATGTCGTCGAGCATGGCATCGTCGAGCAAGCCTTCCTCGCGCACCAATTCCAGCACGCCGCGGCCGCTTTCAAGGGCGACACGGGCGATACGGGTGGCGTTTTCGTAGCCGATATACGGGTTCAGCGCGGTGACCAGGCCGATGGAGTGCTCCACCAGCTCGCGGCAACGGGCTTCGTTGGCGGTGATGCCGGTGATGCAGTGTTCGCGCAGCATGTCCATGGCGCGTTGCAGCAGGCGGATCGAGTCGAAGATCTTGAATGCGATCAGCGGCTCCATCACGTTCAGCTGCAGTTGACCGCCTTCGGCTGCCATGGTCAGTGCCAGGTCGTTACCGATCACTTGGAACGCTACCTGGTTCACGGCTTCCGGGATCACCGGGTTGACCTTGCCGGGCATGATCGAGCTGCCTGGCTGGCGTGCCGGCAGGTTGATTTCGTTGATGCCGGTACGCGGGCCGCTGGACAACAGGCGCAGGTCGTTGCAGATCTTCGACAGCTTCACCGCGGTACGCTTGAGCATGCCGGAGAACAGTACGAAGGCGCCCATGTCGGAAGTGGCTTCGATCAGGTCGGCGGCCGGTACGACCGGCTGACCGCTGATCACGGCCAGGCGTTGTACCGCCAGGGCCTGATAGCGTGGGTCGGCGTTGATGCCGGTGCCGATGGCGGTGCCGCCCAGGTTGACTTCGGTGAGCAGTTCCGGCGCCAGGGTTTTCAGGCGGGCCAGGTCTTCACCCAGGGTGGTGGCGAAGGCGCGGAACTCCTGGCCGAGGGTCATCGGCACGGCGTCTTGCAGTTGGGTACGGCCCATTTTCAGGACGTGGCTGAATTCTTCACCCTTGGCGGCGAACGCCTGGATCAGGCTGTCGAGACTGGCCAGCAGCGCATCATGACCCAGCAGCAGACCCAGGCGGATCGCGGTCGGGTAGGCGTCGTTGGTCGACTGCGCCATGTTCACGTCGTTGTTAGGGTGCAGGTACTGGTACTCGCCCTTGTTGTGGCCCATGGCCTCCAACGCGATGTTGGCGATGACTTCGTTGGCATTCATGTTGGTTGAAGTGCCGGCGCCGCCTTGAATCATGTCCACCACGAACTCTTCGTGGAAATCGCCGCGGATCAGACGGGCACAGGCTTCGCTGATGGCAGCGTGCTTGGCTTCGCTGAGCTGACCCAGCTCGCGGTTGGCGTCAGCCGCCGCTTGCTTGACCATTGCCAGACCGACCACCAATTTCGGGTAATGCGAAATCGGAACGCCGGAGAGGCGGAAGTTATTCACCGCTCGCAGGGTCTGGATGCCGTAATACGCTTGGGCGGGTACTTCGAGTACGCCAAGCAGGTCTTTTTCGGTACGGAAAGATGCAGCGGAGGACATGACGGAAATCATCTCGATATGGACCCGGAACTGGCCGGAACGCTGCGAATGCTAGGCTTCCATAAGTTTTTGGGCCAATGCTGTTCAGCACTGACCCATGCACAAACGGCATAATGTGGATGTGACCCAGCTATGATGGCGGGCGTGTGTGCCAAAATGGTGCATACCCGTGGGAGGAAGTGATGAACCTTGAGAGCAAATGGCTGGAAGACTTCAGTGCCCTGGCGGCGACTCGCAGTTTTTCCCAGGCGGCGGAGCGGCGCTTTGTGACCCAGCCGGCGTTCAGTCGCCGTATCCGTAGCTTGGAAGCCGCGCTGGGCCTGACCCTGGTCAATCGCTCGCGTACGCCGGTGGAACTGACGGCGGCGGGGCAGTTGTTCCTGGTCACCGCGCGTACGGTGGTCGAACAGCTCGGGGAAGTGCTGCGCCATCTGCATCACCTGGAAGGCGGGCAGGGTGAGGTCATGCAAGTGGCAGCGGCCCATTCCCTGGCCTTGGGCTTCTTCCCGCGCTGGATTGCGCAATTGCGCAACGAAGGCTTGAACATTGCCACGCGGCTGGTCGCCACCAACGTCGGCGACGCGGTGCACGCCCTGCGCGAAGGTGGCTGCGATCTGATGCTGGCGTTCTACGACCCGGACGCGGCGATGCAGATGGATGCCGAAATCTTCCCCTCGCTGCATCTGGGCAACACCGAAATGCTCCCGGTCTGCGCCGCTGACGCCGAGGGCAAGCCACTGTTCGACCTGGAGGGCGAAGCCAGCGTGCCGTTGCTGGCCTACAGCGCCGGTGCTTTCCTTGGCCGTTCGGTGCACCTGCTGCTGCGCCAGCGTGCGCTGCGCTTTACGACGGTGTATGAAACCGCCATGGCCGATAGCCTCAAGAGCATGGCCCTGGAAGGCTTGGGCATCGCCTGGGTGCCGCAATTGAGCGTACGGGCGGAATTGGCCCGGGGCGAACTGGTCGTGTGCGGCGGCCCGCAATGGCATGTGCCGCTGGAGATCCGTCTGTATCGCTGCGCGTTGGTGCGCAAGGCGAACGTGCGGCTGCTGTGGCGCAAGCTGGAGGGGGGAGCGGCGCAGAATGCCTGAGACCAAAACTGTTCAAATTCGGGAGGGGGCTGGCATGACGGGGTGTCAGGTACTTATTTCTCACTGATACGCCGCTATCGGGAGCAAGCCCCCTCCCACAGGGTTTTGCGGTGTCTTGGACTGACTCGTAAGTCAATAAAACCGCTGGTTTGCGCCGTAAGACAGATGGTCATTCCAGGGGCTGTTTATCTGCATTATTACGGTATACTGCGCGGCCTTCGGCCGGTCCAATCGGCCTGAATTTCGTACAACAAGCCACGCCGGTCTCCCGCGTGGCTTGTTGTTTTTTGACGCGCCCGCGGGCGCCCAGAGAGAAGAGGCACGACGATGAGTGCATTGGTTGGCGTGATCATGGGCTCCAAGTCCGATTGGTCCACCCTTAGCCACACCGCCGATATGCTGGAAAAACTCGGCATTCCCTACGAAGTGAAAGTGGTCTCCGCCCACCGCACTCCGGATTTGCTGTTCCAGTATGCCGATGAAGCAGAATCCCGTGGCATCGAGGTGATCATCGCCGGTGCCGGTGGTGCAGCCCACCTGCCGGGCATGTGTGCGGCCAAGACCCACCTGCCGGTGCTCGGCGTACCGGTGCAGTCGTCGATGCTCTCGGGCGTGGACTCGCTGCTGTCCATCGTACAGATGCCGGCCGGTGTTCCGGTGGCGACCCTGGCGATCGGCAAGGCCGGTGCGATCAACGCAGCCTTGCTGTCCGCCAGCATCCTGGGCGCCAAGCACCCGCAATTCCATGCGGTGCTGAAAAAATTCCGTGCTGAACAGACAGACAGCGTGCTGGACAATCCAGACCCACGTATCGCCTGAGGTTGTTGACGATGAAGATCGGTGTAATCGGTGGCGGCCAATTGGGCCGCATGCTGGCCCTGGCGGGAACGCCGCTGGGAATGGACTTCGCTTTCCTGGACCCGGCGCCGGACGCTTGCGCGGCCGCTCTTGGTGAGCACTTGCGCGCAGACTACAGCGACCCGGACCACCTGCGCCAACTGGCTGACGAAGTCGATCTGGTGACCTTCGAGTTCGAAAGCGTCCCGGCCGAAACCGTGGCCTTCCTGTCGCAGTTCGTACCGGTGTACCCGAGCGCCGAAGCGCTGCGTATCGCTCGCGACCGCTGGTTCGAGAAAAGCATGTTCAAGGACCTGGGCATTCCGACCCCGGCCTTCGCCGACATCCAATCCCAGGCGGACCTGGACGCTGCCGTCGCCAGCATCGGCCTGCCGGCTGTGCTGAAAACCCGTACCCTGGGTTACGACGGCAAGGGCCAGAAAGTCCTGCGTACCGAAGCCGATGTGGTCGGCACCTTTGCCGAGCTGGGCAGCGTTGGCTGTCTGCTGGAAGGCTTCGTGCCGTTCACCGGTGAAGTCTCGCTGATCGCCGTGCGGGCCCGTGATGGTGAAACCCGCTTCTACCCGTTGGTGCACAACACTCACGACAGCGGCATCCTCAAATTGTCAGTGGCCAGCACTGACCACCCGCTGCAAGCCCTGGCCGAAGACTATTCCAGCCGCGTGCTCAAGCAGCTGGACTACGTTGGCGTAATGGCGTTCGAGTTCTTTGAAGTCGACGGTGGCCTCAAGGCCAACGAAATCGCGCCGCGTGTGCACAACTCCGGGCACTGGACCACCGAAGGCGCTGAGTGCAGCCAGTTCGAAAACCACCTGCGGGCGGTCGCCGGCTTGCCGCTGGGGTCTACGGCCAAGGTCGGCGAGAGCGCCATGCTGAACTTCATCGGCACGGTGCCTGCGGTTGAGCGAGTCATCGCTATCGACGACTGCCATCTGCATCACTACGGCAAGGCCTTCAAGGCGGGGCGCAAGGTCGGTCATGCCAACCTGCGCTGCAAGGATCGCGCAACGCTGCAAGCGCAGATCCTCAAGGTTGAAGCGCTGATCGCCGAACAATAAGCCCGGGATCGGCGGGAACCATTTGGGGGTCGCCATCCTCTGATTGCAGGATGCCAAAGCCTGCTAGGCTTTGGCATAGTTCACCTACATTCAGAGGGAAATGCCATGGGTATCATCGGAACCATCTTTATCGGCCTGATCGTCGGTCTGCTGGCGCGTTTCCTCAAGCCTGGCGACGACAGCATGGGTTGGATCATGACGATCCTGCTGGGTATTGCAGGTTCTCTGGTCGCCACCTACGGTGGTCAGGCCCTGGGCATCTACCAGGCGGGCCAAGGCGCAGGCTTCTTCGGTGCGTTGGTTGGCGCTGTCGTGCTGCTGGTTATCTACGGCCTGCTGAAAAAGAAATAATCCACGCGTTGAACCCTCTGCGCTGCGCAGGTGCAGAGGGTTAGAATGCTCGCCACTTTGTACTTGCCGAGCTTCCCCATGCGCCGACTTCTGTTAACGCTTCTCTTGCTGGGCTCCGGCCTGGCGCACGCTGGCGAACTGCCGGAAACCGACTGGCTCGACCTGATGCCGCTCTCGGATCAGAAAGCGCTCGAAGCCATGCCTGAAATCGACCACAACTCTCCCGAAGCACAAGGCACCTTCACCGACAAAGGTGGCTTGAAGCAGAGCAAAGGCTTGCCTGCGGTGATGTATTCGACCAAGACCGTGGCGGCCATGAACGGCAAGAACATCCGTATCGGCGGCTACCCCGTCCCGTTGGAAACCGACGCGAAGGGCCGCAGCACGTTGTTCTTCCTAGTGCCGTACCCGGGCGCCTGCATCCATGTGCCGCCACCACCGCCTAACCAGCTGGTGCTGGTGCGTTATCCCAAGGGGCTGAAGCTGGAGGATATCTACACGCCGCTATGGGTCACGGGCATGCTGAAGGTGGAGAAGGTGAATAACGACTTGGCGGATGCCGCCTATGCGCTGGATGCGGCGAAGGTGCGGGTCGTGAAGGAGTCGGATCTCTAAGCCACAACGCCTATCCCTGTGGGAGGGAGCAAGCCCCTCTCACATGTTTTGTTTACAGGGTGATAGCGCTGAGGCTCACGCCCAAGGTGTGGCTTTCGCCGGGCGCCAGCTTCACCACATCATCCAGCACGTTGGCCGTCTCGATGCACAGCATGCCCGGCCAGCCATCGTCGGCCATGTCGTCCAGCGCTTTGGCGCGCTCGGTCCACGGGTTCCAGATCACCGTGGACCTGGAGCCCTCGGCGGTCAGCTGGATGCGGCGTTGCCAGTCTTTATCGACAATATTCAGCTGCGTCGGGGTCTCGAGGTAGATGCGATCCGTCTCTGCAGTGAAGTGCAGCAGGCCGGATTGGGTTTTCTCGGCCCAACCGTCGGCAGTATCGATATACGCCAGGCCATCCAGGCCCTCGACCTGTACGTTTCGCACATCGCTGACAGCGAAGTAGGTGTGCAGTGCCTGGCTGAGGGTCACGGTGTCGGTGCCACGGTTATGGCTGGTCAGGCGGATATGCAGTTGGTCGTCCAGCAGCAGGCTCAGCTTGAGGTCGACCTGATGGGGCCAGCCAGGGAAACCACCTGCCGGCGCCGGTAACACGAAGTCGACGCGCAGTGCATTGCCTTCGGGCTCGGCTGCGGCCAAGGTCCAGAGTGCGGTGCGCACAAAACCGTGAGCGCCAGCCGGCTGCTCGCTTTGACGCATCGCCTTTACGCTCTGCGGGTTACGGTCGAATACGCCAAACCACGGCCAGCACACCGGCACGCCGGTACGAATGCCTTTGCCTGTCTTGAACACCGCCTCAGGGTTCTGCCAGATCAGCGGCTGCTCGCCCTGACGCTGATAACTGAAGATGTGCGCGCCCTGTTGGGCCACCATCAGTTCGGCGTCGTTGTGGCGGATGCGCCAGCAATCCAGCTCGTCCTGTTTCACGGCTTCAACGTGGGGCGTAGTCATGGCAGTACTCTCAATGGGCAGGCAATGGGGCAATTGACCGTCAAAAACCGGCGAGGTTTAACGCGCGCGCGACGGCACCGAACGAGTACGGCCGCTGCCATCGATGGCGACGAAGACAAACACCGCCTCGGTGACCTTGCGCCATTCGCTGGACAGCGGGTCGTCGCTCCACACTTCGACCATCATCTGGATCGAGCTGCGGCCGATTTCCAGGGCCTGGGTATAGAAGGACAATTGCGCGCCCACGGCCACCGGCACCAGGAACGCCATGCGATCAATCGCTACGGTGGCCACGCGCCCACCTGCGACCTTGCTGGCCATGGCGGTGCCGGCCAAATCCATCTGTGCGACCAGCCAGCCGCCAAAGATGTCGCCAAAACCGTTGGTTTCACGCGGGAGCGCAGTGATTTGCAGAGCGAGATCGCCTTGCGGGATAGGATCTTCTTGTTCGAGTTCGATCATGCCGAGGGTGCCTCTGACCCGTGACGCTTCATGGGTATTTCAAGTGGATAGCCGTCTTCAAAAAACGTTTCAGCACCAACATACACCGCTCAATGCGTTTCTCGTAAGGCGGACTAAAGGGAAACTCTGCCAAATCGGCTGGATGGCACCCAACAACGTTTTGGCACAGCAGCCCCTCAAGACAGCGGGTCTGGCGCTTGCAAGGGCCGAGTATATCGGGACGATTGCGCCGCGACGACCACCCGACGCTCATTTGGTCGGCAATTAGCGTCTGTAATGCGGCTTTTTCCGGCAACTGTGCTTCTTATTGCGGTTAAAGCGTATGAACAAGGAATATTTCGCCCATTGAAGTGTTATTCGGCGGACGCTGTGCTTTTCCAAGCGATTTGCTATCTTGCCAAACCCGATGCAAGTCCCGGGCTTGCCGTTCTGATTACTATAAGAGAAGCCTTGCCATGTCCTCCGTGCCCGCAAGCAGTGCGCAACCTTCGCGCCCGCTGACCCGCAACGACTATAAAACGCTGTCGCTGTCTGCCTTGGGCGGGGCGCTGGAGTTCTACGACTTCATCATTTTCGTGTTTTTCGCCACCGTGGTTGGAAAACTGTTCTTCCCCGTCGACATGCCTGAATGGCTGCGCATGCTGCAGACTTTCGGCATCTTCGCCGCAGGCTACCTGGCACGCCCGCTGGGCGGCATCATCATGGCGCACTTCGGCGATTTGCTGGGCCGCAAGAAGATGTTCACCTTGAGTATCTTCATGATGGCCGTGCCGACCCTGATCATGGGTCTGCTGCCGACCTACGCGCAGATCGGCCTGTGGGCGCCGCTGCTGCTACTGCTGATGCGGATCATCCAGGGCGCCGCGATCGGTGGCGAAGTACCGGGCGCCTGGGTGTTCGTCTCCGAGCACGTTCCGTCCCGGCATATCGGCTACGCCTGCGGCACCCTGACCAGCGGCCTCACCGCCGGTATCCTGCTGGGCTCGCTGGTGGCCACGGCCATCAACACGATCTACAGCCCGGAGCAGGTCGCGGATTACGCCTGGCGCATCCCGTTCCTGCTCGGGGGTGTGTTCGGGCTGCTGTCGGTATACCTGCGTCGTTGGCTGCATGAAACGCCGATCTTCGCCGAGATGCAGCAGCGCAAGGCCCTGGCCGCCGAGTTGCCATTACGCGCAGTACTGCGCGATCACCGTGGCGCCATCGTGCTGTCGATGCTGTTGACCTGGTTGCTGTCGGCCGGCGTTGTCGTGGTGATCCTGATGACCCCGACCGTGCTGCAAACCCTCTATCACTTCAGCCCGACCGTGGCCCTGCAGGCCAACAGCCTGGCCATCGTCACCCTGAGCCTGGGTTGCATCGCCTCCGGCGCCCTGGCCGACCGCTTCGGCGCCGGCCGCGTGTTGGTCAGCGGTTGTGCACTGCTGCTGGCGACCTCATGGACGCTGTATCACAGCCTGCTTGCCCATCCCGACTGGTTGTTCCCGCTGTATGCCTTGACCGGTCTGTTTGTCGGCACCATCGGCGTGGTGCCTTACGTGATGGTAAAAGCCTTCCCGCCAGTGGTGCGCTTTAGTGGGTTGTCATTTTCCTACAATGTCGCCTATGCCGTATTCGGTGGCCTGACGCCATTGGCGGTGTCGTTGCTGATGAAGGAAAGCCCGATGGGCCCGGCCTATTACGTTGCTGTCCTGTGTGTGATGGGAATGGCCGTGGGCGGATACCTGTGGAAGCGCGGGCGCTGAGCCATCGCTGAGCCGGTGGCGAGCAGGCTCGCTCGCCACCGGTGTTCGAGCAACGATTACAGAGTGTTTCTGAAACAATTCCCCAAACGCTTCAACCTGCCTCGCAAACCCCGTATTTGTTGAGTTTCTCCTTCCTGTCAGATTTTTCATGAATGCTGGCCTTTCATCTAATTGTCATATTCCAGACATAGAGTGTTCACACGGCCTACTGATACTTGGCCCCGATCCAACTATCCCTATCTGCTAGGAGCAAGGCATGAAACTGAAACGTTTGATGGCGGCAATGACTTTTGTCGCTGCTGGCGTTGCGACCGCCAACGCGGTGGCCGCTGGTGTTGATCCGGCAATTCCGGCGTACGTCAAGACCACTGGTGTGTCGGGCAACTTGTCCAGCGTCGGTTCCGATACCTTGGCTAACCTGATGACCCTGTGGGCCGAGGGTTACAAAAAGGAATACCCGAACGTCAACATCCAGATTCAAGCCGCCGGTTCCGCCACCGCGCCACCTGCGCTGACTGAAGGCACCTCCAACCTGGGCCCGATGAGCCGCAAGATGAAGGACACCGAACTGGCTGCCTTCGAGCAGAAGTACGGCTACAAGCCAACCGCTATCCCGGTTGCCGTGGATGCCCTGGCGGTCTTCGTACACAAGGACAACCCGATCCAGCACCTGACCATGGAACAAGTCGACGCGATCTTCTCCTCGACTCGTCTGTGCGGCGCTAAAGCCGACGTAAAAACCTGGGGTGACCTGGGCGTGACCGGCGACCTGGCCAACAAGCCAGTGCAACTGTTCGGTCGTAACTCGGTATCCGGCACTTACGGCTACTTCAAAGAAGAAGCGCTGTGCAAAGGCGACTACAAGCCAAACGTGAACGAACAACCAGGCTCGGCTTCGGTCGTGCAGTCGATCAGCTCCTCGCTGAACGGCATCGGTTACTCGGGCATCGGCTACAAGACTGCAAGCGTGAAGACTGTTGCCCTGGCCAAGAAAGGCAGCACCGACTTCATCGAAGACAGCGAAGAAAACGCCCTGAACGGCAAATACCCGCTGTCGCGCTTCCTCTACGTCTATGTCAACAAAGCCCCGAACAAGCCTCTGGCACCGCTGGAAGCCGAGTTCGTGAAGCTTGTGTTGTCCAAGCAAGGCCAGGAAGTTGTCGTCAAGGACGGCTACATCCCACTGCCAGCCAAAGTTGCCGCCAAGGCCCTGGCTGACCTGGGCCTGAAAGAAGGCGCCAAGTAAGCCTTCGGTAAAGCCGCCTTGAACCGGGTTCGCTCCACGGTTCAAGGCCCAGGCGGGGTCGATAAGACCTGGACCTCGCCTCTTAATTTCTGATCCGCTGCGAGCCCTGCTAGCGGCGGATTTCTTGCGTCACTGCATTGTCATCTTTCTGTCATACAGGATCGCTAGGGTGTGCGCATGAATGATCTGGCCAATTCCACCATGACGACGACTTCTCCCCCCAAGCGCATTGATTTCAATACGCCTGAACTGCAACGCAAGCGCCGCCTTCGCGCGCTCAAGGATCGCCTGACCCGTTGGTACGTACTGGTCGGCGGCCTCGCCGTCCTCGGCGCCATTACCCTGATTTTCTTCTTCCTTGCCTACGTTGTCGCGCCGCTGTTCCAAGGGGCTTCGCTGACCAAGGAAGATGCGTTGACGCCTGCATGGATGCAGGACGCCGGCAAGCCGCTGATGATCGCCATCGAAGAACAGAACCAAGTTGCCCTGCGGGTTTCCGACAAGGGCCAGGCGCTGTTCTTTGATGTACAGACCGGCGCCGAGCTCAAGCGTATCGACCTGCCGCTGCCGGCCGGCAGCCAAGTGGTGTCTATCGGTCGAGACCAGCCAGGCAGCCCGTTGGTGATCCTCGGCTTGTCCAATGGCCAGGCCCTCGTCTTCCGCCACACCTATAAGGTGTCTTACCCGGACGGCAAGAAAACTATCAACCCAGCCGTGGAATACCCCTACGGTGAAACGCCGATTGTCCTCGACGATCAAGGCCGCCCGCTGGAACACGTCGCTCTCAACGCTACCGACTCTTCGCTGGTGGTGGCCGGTTCCGCCGGTTCGTATTTGAACGTGCTGGGCCTGAGCCGCGAAGAAAACATGATGACCGGCGAAGTGACCAGCGAGCAGAAGCGCATCGAGCTGCCGCAAATGACTGAGCCGGTGAAGGCGATCTTCATCGACCCGCGCCAGCAATGGTTGTATGTGGTCAACGGTCGTGCCCTGGCCGACGTGTTCAGCCTGCGCGACAAGAGCCTCAATGGGCGCTATAAGCTGCTCGAAGACGGCACCGCCGAAATCACCGCCAGCACGCAATTGGTCGGTGGCATCTCGCTGATCGTCGGTGACTCGAAGGGCGGCCTGGCCCAGTGGTTCATGGCCCGCGACCCGGATGGCGAACAGCGCCTGAAACAGATCCGCACCTTCCAGATGGGCACTGCGCCGATCGTGGAAATCACTGCTGAAGAGCGTCGCAAAGGCTTCACCGCCCTCGACGCCTCCGGCAAGTTCGGCGTGTTCCACAGCACCGCGCACCGCACCCTGCTGGTGGACCCGGTGGTGGATGGGCAAGGCCTGTTCGGCCTGTCGCCGCGCGCCAATCAAGTGATCGTCGAAGCCGGCGGCAAGCTGCAGCCGCTGTTGCTGGACAACCCGCACCCGGAAGTGTCGTGGAGCGCGTTGTGGAGCAAAGTCTGGTACGAAAACTACGACGAGCCTAAATACGTCTGGCAATCGACCGCCGCCAACACCGACTTCGAACCCAAGATGAGCCTGGCTCCGTTGACGTTCGGCACGCTGAAAGCCGCGTTCTACGCCATGTTGCTGGCCGCACCCCTGGCGGTTGCCGCAGCGATCTACACCGCTTACTTCATGGCCCCGAGCCTGCGCCGCAAGGTCAAGCCGGTGATCGAATTGATGGAAGCGATGCCGACGGTGATCCTCGGCTTCTTCGCCGGCCTGTTCCTGGCGCCGTATGTCGAAGGGCATCTGCCGGGGATTTTCAGCCTGCTGATGCTGCTGCCGATTGGCATCCTGGTTGCCGGTTTCATCTTCAGCCGCTTGCCTGAGTCGCTGCGCCTGCGGGTGCCGGATGGCTGGGAAAGCGCGATCCTGATCCCGGTGATCCTGTTCGTGGGCTGGCTCTCGCTGTATATGAGCCCATACCTGGAGACCTGGTTCTTCGGCGGCGACATGCGCATGTGGATCTCCCACGACCTGGGCATCACCTATGACCAGCGCAACGCCCTGGTCGTCGGCCTGGCCATGGGTTTTGCAGTGATCCCGAACATCTACTCCATCGCCGAAGATGCCGTATTCAGCGTGCCGCGCGGCCTGACCCTGGGCTCACTGGCCCTGGGCGCCACACCGTGGCAGACCATGACCCGCGTGGTCATCCTGACCGCAAGCCCGGGTATCTTCTCGGCGCTGATGATCGGCATGGGCCGTGCCGTCGGCGAGACCATGATCGTACTGATGGCCACTGGTAACACTCCGGTGATGGAAATGAACCTGTTCGAAGGCCTGCGCACCCTGGCAGCCAACGTCGCGGTGGAAATGCCGGAATCGGAAGTAGGCGGCAGCCACTACCGCGTGCTGTTCCTCTCGGCGCTGGTGCTACTGCTGTTCACCTTCATCATGAACACCCTCGCCGAGCTGATCCGTCAGCGTCTGCGCAAGAAATACTCGTCGCTTTAAGAAAGGTAGAAGTCTGTGAAACAGAACTCCCTGAATGGATGGTTCAAGAGCGGCGCCCCCGGCGTCTGGATCAGCGGTGGCGCGGTGTCCATCGCGGTCATCATGACCATTGGCTTGCTGGCCGTGATTGCGGTGCGCGGCCTGGGTCATTTCTGGCCGGCTGACCTGATCCAGGCCAACTACAGCGTGCCCGGCCAGGAAAACCACATCGTCATCGGCGAAGTGGTGCAGAAGGAAGAAGTGCCCCGCGAGCGCCTGAAAAGCGCCGGCTTGCCGGTGCCTGACCAGGGCCCGGAATTCATGACCCGCGAGCTGATCAAGGTCGGCAACCGTGACCTGAACGGCAACGATTTCACCTGGATCGTCGGCGAGTGGTTGAAAGACCAGACCAAACCGGTCGAGCTGATGGCCATCGAGCGTCGTGAGTGGGGCAACTTCTACGGCACCCTGATCAACGTCAAACAGGATGGCAAGGTTGTCGCCGAAGGCGAGGCTGCGTGGCCTGAGCTGCAAGCCCGTGTCGAGCGCGTCAACAAGCTGGCTGCCCAGCTCAAGACCCTGGAGAAATCCGATATCGGCGCGATCAACGCCGGGTTGGAGCGCATCCGCCTGCACGGTCGCAAGCTGGAGCTGGAAGGCAAGCTCGACGCCACGGCCCAGGCCGATATGGAAGCGGGCCGTGCCGAGCTGAATAATCGCTATAAGGAGGTCGAGGCACGCCTGGCTGACCTGCACACCCAGTTCAACCGCGACAGCCTGACGGCTCGCGACGCCAACGGCAAGGAAGTGGAAATCGGCATTGGTAAAGTGGTACACGCCTACCAGCCGAACGCCATGGGTACCCTGACCAAGATCGGTTTCTACTTCAGCAAGGTCTGGGAATTCCTCAGCGACGACCCACGGGAAGCCAACACCGAAGGCGGGATTTTCCCGGCGATCTTCGGCACCGTGATGATGACCCTGATCATGGCGATGATCGTGACGCCGTTCGGTGTACTGGCGGCGGTTTACCTGCGTGAGTACGCCAAGCAGAACACTCTGACTCGCGTGATCCGCATCGCCGTGAACAACCTGGCGGGCGTCCCGGCCATCGTTTACGGCGTGTTCGGTCTCGGTTTCTTTGTGTACGTCCTGGGTGGCTCGGTCGACCGTCTGTTCTTCGCCGAAGCCCTGCCGGCCCCGACCTTCGGTACGCCGGGCCTGCTGTGGGCCTCGCTGACCCTGGCGCTGCTGGCCGTGCCGGTGGTGATCGTAGCCACCGAAGAAGGCTTGGCGCGGATCCCCCGCACCGTGCGTGAAGGTTCCCTGGCACTAGGCGCGACCAAGGCGGAAACGCTGTGGAAGATCGTGCTGCCGATGGCCAGCCCGGCGATGATGACCGGCATGATTCTCGCCGTGGCCCGTGCCGCTGGTGAGGTGGCTCCGCTGATGCTGGTGGGTGTGGTGAAACTGGCACCGTCGCTGCCGCTGGACGGCAACTACCCGTACCTGCACCTGGACCAGAAGATCATGCACCTGGGCTTCCATATCTATGACGTCGGCTTCCAGAGCCCCAACGTCGAGGCCGCGCGGCCACTGGTGTACGCCACGGCCCTGCTGCTGGTGCTGGTGATCGCCACGCTCAACCTGTCGGCAGTGTGGATTCGTAACCACCTGCGCGAAAAATACAAAGCACTGGATAGCTGATCCGAATTGACGCGGACTCAATGTGGGGGCGAGCAAGCCGCTTCCACACAACGAATTGGTAGCACAGGGAGCATCCCATGCAACACGAAACCCACACCCACGGCATCAACATGTCGGCCCTGGGTCGCGACAAGCAGAGCCTGAGCCTGGCCCAGGAAACCGTGGCCATCGAAGTGCCGGGCCTGAGCCTGTACTACGGCGAGAAACAGGCGCTGTTCGACGTCAGCATGAACATCCCCAAGCAACGCGTGACGGCTTTTATCGGCCCGTCCGGCTGCGGCAAGTCCACGCTGCTGCGTACGTTCAACCGCATGAACGACCTGGTGGACGGTTGCCGTGTGGACGGCGCCATCAACCTTTACGGCAGCAACATCTATCGTAAGGGCGAAGATGTGGCCGAGTTGCGTCGCCGCGTGGGCATGGTGTTCCAGAAGCCGAACCCGTTCCCCAAGACCATCTACGAAAACGTGGTCTACGGCCTGCGCATTCAGGGCATCAACAAAAAGCGCATCCTCGACGAAGCGGTGGAGTGGGCCTTGAAAGGCGCTGCGCTGTGGGATGAGGTCAAAGACCGCCTGCACGACTCGGCACTCGGCCTGTCCGGCGGCCAGCAGCAGCGTCTGGTGATCGCCCGTACCATCGCCGTGGAGCCGGAAGTGTTGCTGCTCGACGAACCTTGCTCGGCGCTCGACCCGATCTCGACCTTGAAGGTCGAAGAGCTGATCTACGAGCTCAAGTCCAAGTTCACCATCGTTATCGTGACTCACAACATGCAACAGGCGGCGCGGGTTTCCGACTACACCGCGTTCATGTACATGGGCAAGCTGGTGGAATTCGGCGACACCGATACGCTGTTCACCAATCCGGCGAAGAAGCAGACCGAAGACTACATCACCGGTCGCTACGGCTAGTATCCGGTGGTTTCGATTGCACTGAATGCTGCGGCTCTCCGCACCTTACCGGACGTTCCAAGGACGCCAACATGATTAGCAAAGAAGGTCTTACCCATCACATCTCCGCGCAGTTCAACGCCGAGCTTGAGGAAGTGCGCAGCCACCTCCTGGCGATGGGCGGGTTGGTGGAGAAGCAAGTCAACGACGCCGTCACCGCGCTGATCGAGGCCGACTCGGGCCTGGCCCAGCAAGTGCGCGAGATCGATGAACAGATCAACCAGATGGAACGCAATATCGACGAAGAATGCCTGCGGATCCTGGCGCGTCGCCAGCCGGCGGCATCCGACCTGCGTTTGATCATCAGCATTTCCAAGTCAGTGATTGACCTGGAGCGCATCGGAGACGAATCCACCAAGATCGCCCGTCGTGCCATTCAATTGTGTGAAGAAGGCGAAGCGCCGCGCGGTTACGTGGAAGTGCGCCATATCGGCGACCAGGTGCGCAACATGGTGCGCGATGCGCTCGACGCGTTTGCCCGCTTCGATGCCGAGTTGGCGTTGTCGGTGGCCCAGTACGACAAGGTCATCGACCGCGAGTACAAGACGGCGCTGCGCGAGCTGGCCACTTACATGATGGAAGATCCACGCTCTATCTCGCGGGTCTTGAACATCATTTGGGTGCTACGCTCCCTGGAGCGTATCGGCGACCACGCGCGCAATATCTCGGAACTGGTGATTTACCTGGTTCGCGGCACCGACGTGCGGCACATGGGCCTCAAGCGCATGAAAGCCGAAGTTGAAGGTACCGTTGATCAAAACCCTAATGTTCCCGGCGAACCTGACGATAAATAAGGTTGCCCGAGAAATTAACGCCCGGCCTTTGGTCGGGCGTTTTTGTTTGTGGCTACAATTTTTCTTGCACAGCAGGAGCAATAAAGTCCTTCTGTGACCCGCGAGTTTTGGCAAAATGCTATCAGTCAGGCGTTTTGCGTGCCGAAGTTTCTATAGGATGAAGGGTCGATGAGTAAAGTCAGTGTATTGGTGGTGGACGACGCCTCGTTTATCCGCGACTTGGTGAAGAAGTGCCTGCGTAACTACTTCCCCGGGATCAAGATCGAAGACGCGGTAAACGGTAAAAAGGCGCAATCCATCCTGATGCGCGAGAGCTTCGACCTGGTGCTGTGCGACTGGGAAATGCCCGAGATGTCCGGCCTGGAGCTGCTGACCTGGTGCCGTGAGCAAGCGCACCTCAAGGCCATGCCGTTCGTGATGGTGACCAGCCGTGGCGACAAGGAGAACGTGGTTCAGGCGATCCAGGCAGGCGTTTCCGGCTACGTCAGCAAGCCCTTCACCAACGAACAGTTGTTGAACAAGGTCAAACAGGCTTTGCACAAGGTCGGCCGTCTCGACGCCTTGGTCGCCAGTGCGCCGACCAAGGTGAACTCGGCTTTTGGCAACGACTCCCTGAGCGCCCTGACCGGTGGCAAGCCTGAGGCCGTGCGCGCAGCCCCTGTCGCGGCGGCTGCGCCCGCGCCAAATAAGGGCTTGCTCAACAGCCCTCCGGTACAGGCGCCGTCAGCAGCGCCGACCGGTAACCGCGGCCAAGGCCAGCTGCGACTGTCCAGCGGCAGCCAGCAATGTGTGATCAAGGCGCTGAGCATCAAGGAAGCGCTGCTGGTGGTGCGTCGCGGCGAAATCCTGCCTCAGGTACTGGAAAGTGCGGTACTCGACCTTGAGCAAGGCGAAAACGCCGAAGTCGCCCGTTTGAACGGCTACCTGCACGCTATCGTCGCCTACGAGCCCAAGCCCGACAGCGACTGGCTGCAACTGACCTTCCGGTTTATCGACCAGGATGCGCAGAAACTCGATTACATCTCGCGCTTGATCGCACGGGGTACGGCGCAGAAGCACTTCGTCCCGGGTGCGTGATTGTAGTGAGCGGGCTTGCCCCCCAGCGCGGGGCAAGCCCGCTCACTACAGGGTTTCTGGTGTGCAGGGGTTAATCCAGCAGCAGGACCTTGGCCAATACGATCTTCGGCCCCTTCATCTTCTTGATGATGATCCGCAAGCCTTCCACCTCCAGCACTTCTTCCTCTTCGGGCACCCGTTTCAGGGTGTCGTAGATCAGGCCGGCCAGGGTTTCGGCTTCGATGTGGTCCAGGTCCACACCCAGCAGGCGTTCCACCTTGAACAGCGGGGTATCGCCGCGCACCAGCAGTTTGCCGGGCTGATAGGCGAGAATGCCGCGTTCAGCCTTGCGGTGTTCGTCCTGGATATCGCCCACCAGCACTTCGAGCACGTCTTCCATGGTCAGGTAGCCGATGACTTTGCCGTCGGCTTCTTCCACCAGGGCAAAGTGTGCGGCGCCTTTGCGGAACTGCTCCAGCAACTGCGACAGCGGCATGTGCCGCGACACACGTTCCAGCGGCCGGGTCAGTTCGGCCAGGTTGAACGACTCGGGGATGTGGTCCAGGGCCGCCAACTCCAGCAGCAGGTCCTTGATGTGCAGCAGGCCGACAAATTCGTTGCGCACCGCGTCGTACACCGGGTAGCGGCTGAATTTGTGGCGGCGGAACAAAGCGAGGATTTCCTTGAGCGGGGCATTGAAGTCCAGGGTGACCATGTCTTCCCGGGAGTTGGCCCAGTCCACCACTTCCAGCTCGCCCATTTCCACGGCGGAGGCCAGTACCCGCATGCCTTGGTCGCTCGGGTCCTGGCCACGGCTGGAGTGCAGGATCAGCTTGAGTTCTTCGCGGCTGTAATGGTGCTCATGATGCGGGCCGGGCTCACCTTGGCCTGCAATGCGCAGGATGGCGTTGGCGCTGGCGTTGAGCAGGTAGATCGCCGGGTACATCGCCCAGTAGAACAGGTACAGCGGCACCGCCGTCCACAGCGACAGCAGCTCCGGTTTACGGATGGCCCAGGATTTGGGGGCCAGTTCGCCGACCACGATGTGCAGGTAGGAAATCACGAAGAAGGCGGCAAAGAACGATACGCCCTTGATCACCTCTGGCGATTGCACGCCTACGGCTTCCAGCAACGGCTCTAGGATATGTGCAAAGGCGGGCTCACCCACCCAGCCCAGGCCCAGGGAGGCGAGGGTGATACCCAGCTGGCAGGCCGACAGGTAAGCGTCGAGCTGGCTGTGCACGGTGCGCAGGATCTGCCCGCGCCAGCCGTTCTGGTGGGCGATGGCCTCGACCCGGGTGGCGCGCAGTTTGACCATGGCAAACTCCGCCGCAACGAAGAAGCCGTTGAGCAGTACCAGGATCAGTGCGAAAAGAATCATGCCGAAGTCGGCGAAGAGTGTAGCGAGGGTGATACCAGGGGAAGGGTCCATGATGGGGTTTTGCAGGTTCCGTGTGTTCAATAAGGGGTGGCAGGTGGGCCGCAAAGGCGCGTGCAAGTCGGCCAATGTAGCGGCTGGCGGGGCGCTTGCCTAGTGCCCACTGCCGGGTGGAGCCTGGAATGGCGCCTTCGAAACAGCACAATTGCAATGGTGGGAGGGGGCTTGCTCCCGATAGCCGTGAGTCAGTCGGTACATCTGAGGCTGATACACCGCTATCGGGAGCAAGGCCCCTCTCACATTGAGATTGGTGTCGGGTTTGGGTTATTCGTCATTTCCGACGAGCCGCGAGTGGGTCACCTGCGCTGGCGGGAAGTGGCAGGTGAAGGTGCTGCCATGCCCCAGCACACTGCTGATTTCCAGTCGTGCGCGGTGGCGCAGCAGCACATGTTTGACAATCGCCAGGCCCAGCCCGGTGCCGCCCGTGTTGGAGTTGCGGCTGGAGTCGACACGGTAGAAGCGTTCGGTCAGGCGCGGCAGGTGCTTGGCGTCGATGCCGATGCCGGAGTCCTGCACGCTCAAATGTGCGCCGTGTTCGTCGGCCCACCAGCGAATACGGATATTGCCTCCGTCCGGGGTGTACTTGACGGCGTTGAACACCAGGTTGGAGAACGCACTGCGCAATTCGCCTTCGCTGCCTTTGAGCAGCACCAGCGGGTCGGCTTCCAGGGTGATTTGCTGGCCGCGCTCGCCGGACAGGGCCTGGGCATCATTCTTGATGGTCTTGAGCAGGCTTTGCACGGTGACCGGGTGGTTGTCCGACGGGTAATCGGTCGCCTCAAGCTTGGCCAGCAACAGCAGGTCGTTGAGCAGGGTCTGCATGCGTGAGCCTTGCTGCTGCATCTGCTGCAGGGCACGGTTCCAGCGTGGGTTGATCTCGTCGACATTGTCCAGCAACGTCTCCAGATAACCGCAGATCACCGTCAACGGCGTGCGCAGCTCATGGGAAACGTTGGCGACGAAGTCTTTGCGCATCTGTTCCAGCTGGTGGATGCGTGTCACGTCGCGCACCAGCATCAGGTGTTCGTTGTTGCCGTAGCGGGTCAAGTACAGCTGGATGCGCACGCGATCGTTGGTGGGCGAGGGGATTTCCAGGGCTTCTTCGTAATTGTCCTGCTCAAAGTACTCCTTGAAGCGTGGATGACGCACCAGGTTGGTCACCGGCTGGCCGCTGTCCTGAGGCGTCTTGAGGCCCAGCAGGGTCTCGGCGGCGCGGTTCCACCACTCCAGGTTGCCATCGCTGTCGAGCATGATCACCGCGTCCTTGAGCGCGGCGGTGGATTCCTGCACCCGGTCGATCACCGCTTGCAGGCGCCCACGCACCCGTTGGTCGCGGCGTTGCAGGTGGTAGATGCTGTCGAACACCTCGCCCCACAGGCCATAGCCGTCGGGTGGTGCTTCATCGGGTTTGTGTTGGCGCAGCCATTCATGCAGGCGTAGCAGTTGTTTGAGGGTCCAGCCCAGGTACAAGGCCAGGCCGACGGCCAGGCTCCAGCCGTAATAGCCGCTGATCAGGCCTACCAGCAGGCAGCCGGTGATCAGCAAAAGCATGTGGCGGATCAGGGTGCCATGCCAGTTCTGGTTCACTTTGAATCCTTCAAAGCAGCTGCAAGTTTCAAGCTGCAAGCTTCAAGTTAGAGCGGTGCGGCTGTTAGCTTGCCGCTTATAGCTGAGGGCTCGCAGCTCAACCTTTGGTTGAAAACCGATAGCCAGTGCCGCGCACGGTTTGTACCAGATTCTCGTAGGCATCGCCCAAGGCTTTGCGCAGGCGGCGGATATGCACGTCGACGGTACGTTCTTCCACATACACATTGCCGCCCCATACCTGGTCCAGCAATTGCCCACGGGTGTAGGCGCGTTCCTGGTGGGTCATGAAAAACTGCAGCAGGCGGTACTCGGTCGGGCCCATTTCGGCAGGCTTGCCGTCAATGGTCACGCGGTGGCTGATCGGGTCCAGCAGCAGGCCGCCGACTTCAATCGGCGCTTCGCCATCGGTCGGGCCGGCTCGGCGCAGTACGGCCTTCAGGCGCGCGACCAGTTCCCGTGGGGAAAAGGGTTTGGTGATGTAGTCATCAGCGCCTACTTCCAGGCCCTGGATCTTGTTGTCTTCTTCGCCCTTGGCGGTGAGCATGATGATCGGGATATCCCCGGTCAGTTCATCCCGCTTGAGGCGGCGGGCCAGCTCGATGCCGGAGGTGCCGGGCAGCATCCAGTCCAGCAGGATCAGGTCTGGCTTGCGGTCGACGATAATGGCATGGGCCTGCTGGGAATTCTCCGCCTCCAGGCAGTCATAGCCGGCCATTTCCAACGCAACGGCGATCATCTCGCGGATGGGCGCTTCGTCGTCGACGATCAGAATGCTCCTGCCAACCATGCCTAAATCCTCTTGTCATTTAACTGTCTTGCGCCGCATTAGATAACGGAATTATTGCAGTCGTGTGACAGTAATTTAGACGCTTGGGCAATTTGCGTCGCTCTGGGCTACGCTTTGGGACCGAATCCTGACAACCACAAAAGGAAGGTTCCGATGACTCAAAGTACGTTTTCCTGGAAGGCCCTGCTGGTCACGGCGGCGTTGACGCTGCCGACGCTGGCATTCGCAATGGACCCGGCGATGACCAAGGATGGGGTCTTGGTGGATCACAAGGGGATGACGCTGTACACCTTTGCCAAGGATGCAGACGGTAAATCCATGTGCAATGACAAATGCGCCGCCAACTGGCCGCCATTGATGGCTGAGTCCACCGACAAGCCTATGGGCAAGTGGACTGTGATCACCCGTGATGATCAAAAGAGCCAATGGGCCTATGCCGGCAAACCCCTCTACACCTTTGTGATGGACAAGAAGGCTGGAGACATGACCGGAGAAGGCAAAATGGACGGGGCCTGGAAGGTTGCCAAGCCTTAAACCTACCGACTAAAGATGAGGGGCCTGGCCCCTCATCGAAACCCATAGTCGGCCACAATCCCGACAAATATCGCCAACCCGGCCCAGTGGTTGTGCAGGAACGCTTTGAAGCACTTCATCCGGTCCCTGTCGCGGGTGTACCAGAACTCCCACGCAAAACAGCCCGCCGCCGCCAGCAAGCCCAGATGGAACCAGCCCCCCAACTCGAACCTGGCGCCTGCCAGCAACAGGCAAGCCAGCGACAGGCCCTGCAATGTGAGGATGATCACGCGGTCGGCATCGCCAAACAAGATGGCCGTGGACTTCACGCCGATCTTCAAGTCGTCGTCGCGGTCGGTCATGGCGTAGTAAGTGTCGTAACCCACCGTCCACAGCAGGTTGGCGATGTACAGCAGCCATGCAGCGGCGGGCAGGTGGCCGGTCTCGGCGGTGAACGCCATCGGCATACCCCAGGAAAACGCCGCGCCCAGCACCACTTGCGGGTAATAGGTGTAGCGCTTCATGAACGGATAGCTTACCGCCAGTGCCAGGCCGCCCAGCGACAACCAGATGGTTGTAGCGTTGGTCAGCAGCACCAGCAGGAAGCTGATCAGCATCAGGACCGCAAAGAACACCAGGGCTTCTTTTGAACTGATCTTGCCGCTGGCCAACGGACGTTGCGCGGTGCGCTTCACATGGCCGTCGACCTTGCGGTCCGCCCAGTCATTGATGACGCAACCGGCAGCGCGAGTCAGGGTCACGCCAAGCACAAAAATCACGATGTTGGCCAGGGACGGCGAGCCCTTGCCGGCGATCCACAATGCCCACAGCGTCGGCCACAGCAGCAGGTAAATGCCGATGGGCTTGTCCATGCGGGTCAATTGAATGAAATCCCAGGCCCTGGGGTTCAGGTGGTTCAAGGATTTGAGCAGACGTTGGTACATCAGCAGTTCTCCGGATGGTCATGCAGCGCATGCCAGAAGCTGGGCAGGAAGACTTCCGCGACCAGCACGCTCAATGGTCCGCGATCGAAGCGCGAGCGGCGGCCCCAAAGGCCATCGGCCTGATCCGCAGTCGGCAGCCACTGGCTGGGGTAGTGGCACACCTCAATGGCCTGGCGGACGAAAGCGTGGTCGCAGAACAGTAATTCCCCCAGCGAGCGGCTGCCCAGCTCATCCATATGCAGGCCGTCGCCTTGCAGGGCACTGCGCGCCGCCACGCTACGGGCGAACACCCACGGCTGACCATGACCGCGCAGATACACCTCGCGCACCCAGCCGACAGTAGCGGCCGGCAAGCCCAGCGCCACGCATTCATCAACACGCAATGGCTGCCAGCCCTCGAACAACGGCGTCACGCTGAAACCGTCGTTTGACAGCCGCGTCAGCCGCCGCGTCAGCGAATCTTCATTGAACAGCCAGTTGAGGGTCAGGGGCGCGGGCACTGGGCTCAGAAGGCTCTGGGGCAGCCATTGGCAAGCATCGGAAGGGGCGATTGAGTGCGGCACGGTGGGTCAGTATTGGCAGCAAAAGAGGCGGCGAGCTTACCATGGCGTCCTGCACTTTTGCCGGGGTGAACCGGCCCCATGCGTCGATCATGCTTGCATCTGCCGGCCCCGATCAGTACAAAACGCCCTGAGCCGCACGGCAACGTGGGTCTATCGACCGTCGGCCAAGATGCCTGGACCCTGAGGAAGCAAGTGATGAAGAAGTGGCAATGTATAGTTTGCGGCCTGATTTATGATGAAAAAGACGGCTGGCCGGATGACGGAATTGTGCCGGGTACCCGTTGGGAAGATGTCCCGGAAGACTGGCTGTGCCCAGACTGTGGCGTAGGCAAAATGGATTTCGAAATGATCGAGATCGGTTAATTCTCAGTTTCAAGAAACCTACTGCAAGGAGAAGGGAATGAACGCACCTGTCGTGATCATCGGCACAGGATTGGCCGGTTACAACGTGGCCCGGGAGTTTCGCAAGCTCGACAGCGAGACCCCATTGCTGCTGATCACTGCGGATGACGGGCGCTCCTACTCCAAGCCCATGCTCTCCACCGGCTTTGGCAAGAACAAGGAAGCCGATGGCCTGAGCATGGCTGAACCCGGCGCCATGGCCGAGCAACTCAAGGCCGAGGTGCGTACCCACACCCGCGTCAGCGGCATCGATCCGGGCCACCGACGGCTGTGGATCGGCGAGGAAGCGGTAGCGTATCGCGACTTGATCCTGGCCTGGGGCGCAGAGACGGTGCGGGTGCCGGTAGAAGGCGATGCGGCTGAGCTGATTTTCCCGATCAACGACCTTGAAGACTACGCACGCTTTCGCGCCGCAGCCGCCGGCAAGCGCCGTGTGTTGCTGTTGGGCGCCGGTCTGATCGGCTGCGAATTCGCCAATGACCTGATCCTCGGCGGCTATGAAATCGACCTGGTGGCGCCGTGTGAACAAGTCATGCCGACCCTGTTGCACCCGGCGGCGGCCGCAGCGGTGCAGGCTGGGCTGGAAGGTCTCGGCGCACGCTTCCACCTGGGCCCGGTGCTCAACCGCTTGCAGCGCACGGCAGATGGCCTGCAGGCTCATCTGTCGGACGGGGAAGTGATTCACTGCGACCTGGTGGTTTCGGCCGTCGGCCTGCGCCCGCGTGTCGACCTGGCCGCCGCCGCCGGCTTGCAGACCAACCGCGGGATCATGGTCGATCGCTATCTCAAGACCTCTCACGCCAACATCTATGCCCTGGGCGACTGCGCCGAGGTCGATGGGCTGAACCTGCTGTACGTGATGCCGTTGATGAGCTGCGCCCGCGCCCTGGCCCAGACCCTGGCCGGTAACGCCACCGCTGTCAGCTACGGGCCGATGCCGATCACCGTGAAAACCCCGATCTGTCCGTTGGTGGTGTCACCTCCGCCAAGGGGCACGGAAGGCGTGTGGAACGTTGAAGGCCAGGGTGCCGACATCAAGGCATTGTGCCGCGACGCCGACGGCCGCCTGCTGGGTTACGCGCTGACCGGCAGCGCCGTCATGGAAAAACTGGCCCTCAATAAAGAGCTTCCGCCGTTGTTGGCGTAAATAGCGGTCGTTCTGTCGGAATCAGCACGTTCCTACCCTCAGAAAGGTCGTCGCGAGGCTGGCGGAGCGTGCGAGGGCATGCCATCCTCACTCCCGTCTGCCGCAGAGTAGAGCCTGCGGCGCCTTGGGCGCTGCTCCGTAAGAGAGCAGCACGGACATAACAACAAAAAACCGTCAAAGAGGCTTCACATATGCGTAAACCAGAACTCGCAGCCGCCATCGCTGAAAAAGCGGATCTCACCAAAGAACAGGCCAACCGCGTCCTCAACGCCGTTCTCGAAGAAATCACCGGCGCCCTGCACCGCAAGGACAGCGTCACCCTGGTTGGTTTCGGCACCTTCCTGCAACGCCACCGCGGCGCCCGCACTGGCAAAAATCCACAGACCGGCGAGCCGGTGAAAATCAAGGCGAGCAACACCGTTGCGTTCAAGCCGGGTAAATCGTTGAAAGATACTGTTAACGAGTAATACGCCGTACCGGCTCGCAAGGGGCGGGGTGGTACAAAATGGGCATACCGACTGGGTTGGGTGCCCATTTTTTGTGGGGCGTATAATCAATTGAAGCGCGCAGATACTGGTAACTTACTTTTCTGCACTGTTAAGCGTTTTGGAGGAGTGAAATGAAGCGTGCGGTAAACTCCTCGCCCTCATAATCTTCGAGGTTCTTAATATTGAAAATTGCGCCACGTTGAGTGGTGAGTTTTAGCAGTCGTCGCTTCAGAATTTTATTGATTTGGCTTTCAGGTTCAGCAGATATGGCAGTTAAAGCTTTTTTTGCGCGGGCAGCCACGTCTTTAAAGAATAAATGTTTGGTCTCGGTAGAGGGTATAATGTTTTCCAGGTCACAGTTTTCAAAGGTGACATAATCGAGTTTGCAATGTTCAAAGTCGGCAGAAAGCGGAGTGTTGGGTTGGTCTGATATAAAACTGACTTCCTGAAGTTTTCCAGTGAACTTGATGTTGAATATCTTGCTGGCGTTAAACACGTTGTCGATGATTTTGCATTGGGAGAATGTACAGTTGGCAAAGGAGCAATCCTTCAGCGACGCTTCCCGGAAGTTGCATTTTATAAATGAGCAGTTTTCAAACTTGCTATTGCTAAAGCCCGATGCTTGAAAATCGACGCTGTTGAATGAGCATTCAGTTATAGATGTTTTGTTGAAGAATCTCGAACCGGAAAAATCAGTTTTCTCAAATTTGCAGTTTTCCAAAACACATTGATCAAAAATCGGATCGCATAGGTTTGCATTTTTTAGCGTGCAGCCACTGATCAGCTCGTTTTCAAAACGCGTTTTTTTAGGCAGAACGAGTCCGTCCTGCTCAATGCCGAACAGTACTTTTGACGGAGTTTTGTCAGTCACCATAGTATTCCTTCATAACCATTGCCCCAGTCCCCATAACGTCGCTGATGCGTACCTCTTTTCCAATCAGCCTTAGTCGTGAGATCCCACCAGGTTTTAGTTTTAGTTTCATATACGTCGGGAAGCTTTTGTCCTGACTTTGATACCTCTAAATGGCCCAGTGATGGGTCGTTTTTCACTCTGGTTTTGAAATCAGCATCAATCCTCTGCCCTACGTACCGACGATAGCGTGAACGTGCTTGTCCGAGATCTCCCCGATCATAAGCCCGTTTTACTGCTGCTCTTTGTTTCGGGGTCAATGACCTTTGAGGGTTACTGTAAACGGCCTTTCTGGCGGCGTTGGCGTGTGCCTGAAGCTTGGCAGTTGTCGAGCCGCAAGGCGCCCACCCCAATGGGTCGATCCATCCCGAAGGATTAGGAGAGTACTGATAAAGGTTAAACCCTCCTGCCAGGCCTATCGGGTCCGGTGTTGTAAAACGCCCAATATCAGGATCATAAAAGCGAAATGTATTGAAATGCAGCCCCGTCTCCCGGTCGAGATACTGCCCCTGAAAGCGCAGGTTCTGGTCCTCAATATAGGAAGACTCGCGATCTTCCGTCAGTGTGTTACCCCACACCTGATAAGTTGCGCGCCATACATCTTGACCATCGAGATCGGTTAGCTGCTCCGGCAGACCACTTAGGTCATTGTGGTAGTAGCGCATTTTTTGCAGCGACCCGGTACCGTCTATTCGGGCCAGCGGCTCGTAGCTTTCCCCGTCATAAACATAAAGGCTGGTCTGACTGTGTTTGTGCTCCTGCAACAGACGTAAACCATCCCAAGTAAAACGCGTCTGCCCCCGCGAATAGCCATCTTCGTCAAGCTCGTTTTTTTCGACGCGTCGTCCCAGTGGGTCATAGCTCATCCTGACCACGCTGCCGCTGCCATTTCGCACTTCAACCAGCCGATTTTCAGCGTCGTAGGCAAAGCGCTGAAGACCACGGACGCCGCTGCGCTTTTCGATCACCCGACCCAAGGCATCGTATCTATAGCGTTTGTCTTGATAGGTAAGCAGCCGATTATGTCGTACAAGCCCTCCTTGGAGCGGGCTATTCAGCAGGTTAGCCGCGGCATCGTAAGCGTAGGTTTCACTTCTCTCCACTTGATAGCAGACAAGAATACGGTCAGTACTGTCGTAACCCAACTGCTCTTGAGTGTCACGCTGGCGGTCAATCCGCCGACGCCCTATCAGGTTGTCGCTGGGGTCGTAGCTATAGCTGGTCTCAACCAATGGCGGCAACTGCCACGGCTGATCAATACTGCGGCGTTGTCGTGAGCGAACCCTGCCGCAGCGGTCGTACGCGGTACTTGTTTTGAGTTGGCCTTGAGTGCGTTGCACCTCACGGTGCAAGCGATCACGCTCGAAGTCGCTGATGACCTTTCCATCGAGATTGAGCTGATGCAGGTGACCACTGCCGTAGTAGAGTCGGTTCAGCCATCGACCGTCGGGCAATTGGGTCTGAATCAGGTTTCCTAATTCGTCGTAGTGATGTTGCAAGGATCCGGCTGCGCTTTGCTCCTGCAGTAGCTGCCCCATCGCGTCGTAGCTGAAACTCAGTCGTTGCTGCAGACCGTCAATCGCCGTGAAAGTAACCCCGACCAATTGATCGTTCAGGTCATGTTCGTAAACGGTGGTGCCGTCTGCAGTGACTTTGCTGACCAGGCGCCCAACGGGATCTCGCTGAAACTGGTGCGAGATTGGAGCTACCGGTTCACCTTCCGCCCCTGGTAGATGGTCCACGGCTATCACATCATCCAGCGAATCGTAAGCGTAGCAACGCCGACTCTGGTCGAGGTCTTGCTGTTGCACCATTCGGTCGGCCGCATCCCACTCAAAGCGATAACTTTCGCCGTTCTCATTGGTCAGCTTGCGCAGGCGCCCATAGGCGTCATGGTCGAACATGACCGTGCGGTTGTGCGCATCCCACCGCTGTTTGACCAAGCCGCGAATATCATAGGCATAGCGTGTGGTGCTCCCGGCGGGGTCAACATGGGCTGTCAGATAACCGCTAGCATTGCGCTGGAACTGTTCCACGCGACCATCAGGTAGCTGGCATTCCAGCAATAGCCCTTGGGGGCCGTAGCGGTAGCGCACCGACTCACCTTCCGCGTTGGTCTGCATCACCAGGTTGCCGAACGCGTCGTAGTGATAGCGGGTGGGATAACCCGAGCAATCCACGGCTTCAACCAATTGGCTCCATTCGTTCCAATGCAGCGTTTTAGTCTTTTCGGTGGCGTCGATGATCTGCACCGGTTGGCCGAAACCGTCATAGATATAGCGCGTACGGTTGCCCAAAGGGTCGACTTCCTCAACGCAGTTGCCGCGTTGATCGTACCGATAATGCCAACTGTTGCCTGCTGGGTCGGTTTCGACTTCGGGCAATGCCCAATGCGCCAGCCACTGTGTGCCGCTGGTTCTCGTCAGAGGGTCGGTTACTACGCTCAGGTTGCCCGATTCGTCATAGCTGAAGCGCCATTGGCCCTGTTGTGGGTCAATCGCACCCGTCAATTGCCGGTCTTCATTCCATTCGAACTGCCAGGTATGGCCCAGGTTGTCTATGTAGGAAGTGATCTGGTATTGGGGGTTCCAATGCCGTGTGCTGACGCGCATCAGGCCATCGGTTACGCGAGTAATGCCGGCGTCGAGATCGTAGTCGAAAGCGTATTCATCACCCGCATCTGTCCAGTGCTGACTGACGCGCCACTCCGGGCCGCCTGTTCCTGTAAATTCTGCCCATTGATAGAAACAGCGCAAACCACTTGGTAATTGGTGCTCGGTCATACGCCGGCTGGAGTCGTAAGCGAAGCGTCGTTGAGTCGCGCCTTGTGCGTCCAAAACCTCGGCAAGATCGCCGTTGCTGTCATAGCGATAACTGACGAGCACATCGCTGCGCCCATCGAAATGGTCCTGGCGCAGGTAACGCCGTTCGATGTGGCTCACGCGCCGAGGATGTGCTGCTGTGTAACTCAGTTCGACGTGCATCAAGTCATGGGTGTCACGCAAGCGGTACAGCCGTCCCTGGGCATCGTAATCGAGGAATATCCGCCCCTCATTGCGATCACCCAACAGTTGCAAGCGCATCCGCGAGTTGTTCAGCGGGTCGGGTTCAAACAGGCGATACAGACCGTCGATACTCTCGATCAGCACCGCACCATCGTGGTTGCGCCTGACCGCCAGGCCTTCGCCCGGATCGAACGCTCCGCCGGACAACGGGATGTAGCCGATCTCCAGGCGGCGCCCTTGCTCATCGATGTAGAACAGGTTTTCGTCAGCGCCTATCTCGACCGACACTTCATAGTCGACGCTCCAGCCGGCACCAAAGAGGCCATCACGACGTGGGTCGAGACTGCTGTAGAAACGTTTCCAATCAATCGGCAGCAGGCCCGGCAGCACAAAGTCCAGCTCTTCCTCGTCACCCAGGATCTTCGCCCCGGTTGCACTGTGCACCGGGTTGGGCGAGCCGTTTATGGCGCTCTTGAGCGCAGAGGTGACCTTGCTGGTTGCGTAAGAGACGGCGCCTCCCACCAGCAAGCTACCGACCAGGCACGGCAGCTTGGTCCAGAAACATTTCACGTTGCCCCGCAACGCCATTACCACAGCAATGGCTAGGCCTACACCCGGTGTTTTCCCGCTGCGAATCTCCTGCACCACAATGGTTTCGCCGCCGATGCGTACGTCCGGCGAGATCAACCCCTCGGCCGTGCCTATCTTCGCGTCACAAGTACTGCGATCACCACTGCGTGCTGCTGGTTGTCCATTGATGAAGACCGAACTGGAGCCCTCAGCGATAAATTGCTCGGGCATGGGTGGATGCTTGTTGCACCCTACGGTATCCAGCTTGCAAGGCTTGGTGCCGGGGGCCGGGGTGGCGACGGTCGGGCGCCAGATCTGCGAGAAAAACTCGCCTGCCATGTCGAGGAAGCTGGGCTCGGCCGGTTCGCTTGGGGCGACCGGCACGGCCGTCATCTTGCCAGCGGCACGGGCGGCCTTTTTGCCGTTGATGAACACGTTGTCCGAGCCGCTGGTGATGAAGGCATCGATCACCGGCGGAAAGACCCAGTTGGCGGCGGTCTCGCACCAACTAGATATCTTCAGGTCGGCCCCCGTAAGCCCTGCGGTAATTCCGACGACCGCACCGACCACCAGCACCAAAGCAACGCCACCGGTGGCGATGGTTGCACCGGTAGTAATGGCAACCGCCGCCGCGACAGCGAGGCAGCCTACGTAAGTGATTGCCGCGTAGGCGGCCACTTCCAGTACACCGCCGAGAATATCGGCCATCACCGAGGTGTGTAGCAGCGCATCCCCTTCGCGGGCGGCCCAGAGGTCTTCACTCATGGCTCAGCTCGACTCAGGGCGTGGTGAGAAAGTTGAGTGTGCTTTTGAGCGTTGCCCAGTGGGCAGCCTCGGCCGCTCCCAGGGGCTGGGTCTTGACGTAACTCAGGGCGATCAGCCGGCGGGTGCCGGGTATTTGCATCGCCAACTGGTACTGGTAAATGTTGTCGCTGCCTTTGTTGAAACGGTTTTGCACCTCATAAGCATCGATATCCTGCGCTGGTCCAACCTTGACGGCTTGTGCCGGCGAATAACGAAGATCCTTGACCTGCTGCTCAAGCTTTTTCAGCTGGTTCTCGAAGTTGCTATGCAAGGTCTCGCCATCCGCCAGTGGGCTACGGCTGACCACCAGCGTAGTGCCCAGGTTGGCGAACTTGAGAATATTGATCGAAGTGTCCTGTACCTCGGCATCTGGCAAGGTGAATTGGGCTTCGTTAATCAGGTAATTCATGGCGAAGAAATCTCGTTATTGATCAGCGCCGGGCTTGCCGGAAAATTTCGATTCGACGGCGGACTTGATCGTGCCTTGCACACCCTGGGCGCCGGGCGATGTGCCCTTGTCACTGCCTAGGTTGATGTCCAGTTTGCCTTTTGTCTGGATCTTGCTGCTGCCGGTGGAAAACAGATTGAACGAGCCGCAGGTGAGGTTGATGTCGCCGCCAGCTTTGAGTTCTATCACGCTCTTACCGCACACCAGGCGGATACTTTCTCCAGCCTCAATGGTGTAGTGCGTAGCGGCACTGTCAGACTTGGCACCGCCTACGATAACGGTGTCGTTACTGCGTACTACACGCAGGCGGTTATTGCCGATGGTCACCGTCTCGTTATGGCCGATGCTCTTATTCCGGTCATGCCCCACCGAATGGCTCTCATCCACCTCCACCACGATGTCTTGATTGCGCTCGGCATGGATATACAACTGCTCCAGCCCCTTCTTGTCTTCCATGCGGATTTCATTGAAGTTGGCCGGCGTGCCGCCCTTGCTCGAACGACTCTTCATGCCGCTTTGTGTGGCATTTTCCGGCAGGTCGTAGGGCACCGTCTGCTCGGCGTTGTAGACCCTTCCGGTGATGATCGGCCGGTCGGGGTCACCCTCCAGAAAGCTCACAATCACTTCCTGGCCGATCCGTGGAATCTGCATCGAGCCCCAGTTCTTGCCGGCCCAGGACTGTGACACACGAATCCAGCACGAGCTGTTCTCGTTGGATTGGTCATGACGGTCCCAGTAGAAGTGCACCTTCACGCGGCCGTACTGGTCGGTCCAGATCTCCTCGCCTTTGGGGCCGACCACCAGTGCGGTCTGCGGGCCTTTGACGATGGGTCGATGGGTGTTGGCCATTGGGCGGAAACTTTGCTGGGCGTCGATGCAGGTCAGGCTGCTTTCGAACTGCGCCGAACCCGAGCCGCCGCCGCTTTCCAGACTTTCCTGATTGATGTAATAGCGGCAACCGACGATCAGGTATTCACGGTTCTGGTCCTGGCGGCTGAAGCCGGTGAGGCTGAACAGGTGGCCCGAACCCAGGCCCCGCGCATTGCCGGCAAACTCGATCTGCTCGTGCAGGGTTTGCAGGGCTTCGATGCGGGTGCGTGCATAGTGTTCGCCGTCTTCGCTTTGCACGTAGGTGCCGGGGTAGTCGTACAACGGGTAGTCGCCGGCGGTGTGCGGACGTGGCATCGCCGAGCGCACGTCGATGCGGGCGCTGGGGCGCTGGAAGTCATAGTCGTTGAGTTCCAGCGAGCCCGGCTGCACTTCCTGCGCCAGATGCCAGTTGTGCATATGGTCGCGTTCGCGCTGTTGTTCGTCCTTGGGGTAATACGGCACCGAGGCGTAGCCGGGCACCGTGGTGTGGGCGCCATAGGCGTCGGCCAAGACCAGCACATGGCGGTCCTGCTCGTGGCGGAAGAAGTAGTAGATACCTTCCTGTTCCATCAAGCGGCTGACGAAATCGAAGCTGGTCTCGCGGTACTGCACGCAGTATTCCCACTCGCGATACGGCCGGCTCAGGGCGTCCTCGAAGTCGGAAAAACCCAGGTCGCGAAACACCTGCTTGATGATCTGCGGGATGCTCAGGTTCTGGAAAATCCGGCAGTCCGACGTACGGCTGAGCAGCCACAGCCACGGGCGCAGCGTCACCTGGTAACTGGCGAACTGGCCCTGGTCGATGTTCTGGCTGCAACGGGCAACGATGCCGTGGAAGTGTCGTTCGCCACCATCGGCCAGTTGCAGGCCCACGCTCATCGGCTTGCCGAGCAACTGGTTAAGGTCGATGTTGGCGTCCAGCGACGTCAGTTGCAGCTCGTAGTTGAACAGCCTGCCCAGCTCTTCGCCGCCGCCCATTTCATTGAGCAGCAGGACATCCGGCCCGAGGGGGCTGGTGATCTTGGCCAGGCGTGAGGCTTGGTTAAAAAGCATCGGTAGTCCCGTAAATACCTTGATAACTGAAGAAACCGGTTCAACGGTGGGAGGGGGCTTGCTCCCGATAGCCGTGTGTCAGTTGATGCATAGGGGCCTGATGCACCGCTATCGGGAGCAAGCCCCCTCCCACCGTTTGATTGTGTTCCTTCAGGTCAATCGTTGAACTCGTAGTGCAATTCGTTATCCCGGCTGCTGATGCGCACACCCGCCAACGCCTTGCCTTCGAGCATGCGCGTGAGGAACTCACGGCTCATGTCCGGCAGCAAGCTGTTGGTGAGGATGGTGTCGATCATACGGCCACCGCTTTCGGTTTCGGTGCAGCGCGAGACGATCAGGTCGATCACCGCGTCGTCGTAGTCGAAGGCCACCTTGTGCGTACTCTCCACGCGTTTTTTGATGCGGTTGAGCTGCAGGCGGGTGATCGCCTTGAGCATCTCGTCGCTGAGCGGGTAGTACGGAATGGTCACCAGGCGACCCAGCAACGCCGGCGGGAAGATTTCCAGCAGCGGTTGGCGCAGGGCCTTGGCGATCTCTTCCGGCTCCGGCACGTTCGCCGGGTCTTTGCAAACGTGGGAGATCAGCTCGGTGCCGGCGTTGGTGGTCAACAGGATCAGGGTGTTCTTGAAGTCGATCACCCGGCCTTCACCGTCTTCCATCACGCCCTTGTCGAACACCTGGAAGAAGATCTCGTGCACGTCCGGGTGGGCTTTTTCCACCTCGTCCAGCAGCACCACGCTGTAGGGTTTGCGTCGCACTGCTTCGGTCAGCACGCCGCCTTCGCCGTAACCGATGTAACCCGGTGGTGCGCCCTTGAGGGTGGACACGGTGTGGGCTTCCTGGAACTCGCTCATGTTGATGGTGATGACGTTCTGCTCGCCGCCGTACATGGCTTCGGCCAGGGCCAGGGCGGTTTCGGTCTTGCCCACGCCCGAGGTGCCGGCCAGCATGAACACGCCAATCGGCTTGCTCGGGTTGTCGAGGCCGGCGCGGGAGGTCTGGATGCGTTTGGCGATCATCTGCAGGGCGTGATCCTGGCCGATGATGCGCTTCTTCAGGTGCTGGTCGAGGTTGAGCACGGTCTCCAGCTCGTTGCGGGCCATACGGCCCACCGGGATACCGGTCCAGTCGGCGACCACCGAGGCCACGGCCTGGTAATCCACGGTCGGCAGGATCAGCGGGGTTTCGCCTTGCAGGGCGCTGAGGCGCTGTTGCAGATCGACCAGCTGCGTGCGCAATTCATCGTTGCCGCTGTCCACCGCGCCAACCTTTTCACGCAGGGTGGCACGGGTGGCAAGCAACTCATCGACCAGTGCTTTCTCTTCGGCCCAGCGGCTCTCCAGCGTTGCAAGACGTTCACGCTCGGCACTCAATAGCGCTTCGGTGTTGCTTTGACGGGCCCCAATCGCAATGCCGATGGCATGCTCGCGGGCGATGATTTGCAGCTCGGTTTCCAGGGCTTCGATACGACGGCGGCTGTCGTCCACTTCGGCCGGTACCGCGTGCAGGCTGATGGCCACGCGGGCGCAGGCGGTGTCCAGCAGGCTTACGGATTTATCCGGCAACTGGCGCGCCGGGATATAGCGGTGGGACAGCTTCACCGAGGCTTCCAGGGCTTCATCGAGGATCTGCACCTGGTGGTGCTGTTCCATGGTCGAGGCCACGCCGCGCATCATCAGCAGCGCCTTGTCTTCCGACGGCTCGGCCACTTGCACCACCTGAAAACGGCGGGTCAGGGCCGGGTCTTTTTCAATGTGCTTCTTGTACTCGGCCCACGTGGTCGCGGCCACGGTGCGCAAGGTGCCACGGGCCAATGCCGGTTTGAGCAGGTTGGCGGCGTCGCCCGTGCCGGCGGCGCCACCAGCACCGACCAGGGTGTGAGCTTCGTCGATAAACAGGATGATCGGCTTGGGCGACGCCTGGACGTCTTCGATCACTTGGCGCAGGCGCTGCTCGAACTCGCCTTTCATGCTGGCGCCGGCTTGCAGCAGGCCCACATCGAGGCTGCGCAATTCCACATCCTTGAGCGCAGGCGGCACGTCACCGGCGACGATGCGCAGGGCGAAACCTTCGACCACGGCGGTTTTGCCCACACCGGCTTCACCGGTGAGAATCGGGTTGTTCTGGCGACGGCGCATCAGGATGTCGACCAGTTGGCGGATCTCTTCATCGCGGCCGACGATGGGGTCGAGCTTGCCGCTACGGGCCTGCTCGGTCAGGTCGACGGTAAAGCGCTTGAGGGCTTCCTGCTTGCCCATGGCACTTGGCGCCATGGCGCCGCTGGCTTCGCCCGGCACGGCGCCGGCGTTGAAACCGTCACTGGCGCTCAGGGCATTCTCCGGCGAGTCACCGACGTATTCATCAAAGCGCTCGCTCAGGGCCTCGGCCTTGATTTTGTCGAACTCGGAAGACAGACCCAGCAGCGCATGGCGCAGGCTCGGCGTCTTGAGGATGCCCAACACCAGGTAACCGGTGCGCACCTGGCTTTCGCCGAACATCAGGCTGCCGTAGACCCAACCGCGTTCCACGGCCTCTTCCACATGGGAGGACAGGTCGGTGATCGAGGTCGAGCCACGGGGCAAGCGGTCCAGCGCTTCAGTCAGGTCGCGGGCCAGGCGCGCCGGCTCCACGTTGAACTGGCGAATGATGCGGTGCAGGTCCGAGTCCTGCAGTTGCAGCAGTTGGTGAAACCAGTGGGCCAGTTCCACATACGGGTTGCCCCGCAGCTTGCAGAATACGGTGGCGGCTTCGATGGCCTTGTAGGCCACGCTGTTGAGTTTGCCGAACAATGCGGCGCGACTGATTTCACCCATGCTCTGGATTCCTTGAGGTGGTGGCCTGATCGGCGTAATGCCGGGCCAGGATTAGGTCGTTGGCGTCGTGCGCGGGTTGGCCGAGCCAGGTGTTGAAGCCCAGGCGGAACTGGCCATTGAGTTGCAGCGCCGGTACTTCAGGTTGTTGCAGAACCAGGTTCAAGTCCCAGTCCAGTTCATGACCCAGGTACTCGGCCACCCACGCGACCAGCTCATTGAATGACGGGTGGCCGGGCAGCATGCCCATGTAGTCATCGAGCTTGAGCGGCCCCAGGCGGATACGGAATTTGTGCTGGCGGTCCCAGACATGGCTGCCCAGGCAAAAGTCCACGCCCAACTGGTTGGCGCTGACACCCACGCGGCTGCGTTCAGGCAGTTCCAGCCATTGGCCGACGTACTCTTCGATCTCCACCGGGAGGCCGAAGTACTCGCTGAGGATCGCCTTTAAACCATCCGGGTAGCGGGTCTGCGCCGATAAGTGGCCGCTGTAATGCAGCTTCGCGGCGTCGGCAATCAGCCCCTGGTTGAGCAGGCTTGGCATGCCACGGCCACTCAGGGCGGCGAGGCGGGCGGACCAGTAGTCATCATCCGGGCGGTCATGGCTGACGGTGGGCCGCGCCTCGGCCCAGGCCCGGTAGAACAGGCTGAGCAAGCGATGGTGGAACACGTCCAGGAACTGCTTGCTGGTGCTGTCGGCGTTGTTGCGCTGGCGCTCACGGACGTACTCGGTGATATGCAGCGGCAGCGGGCCATTGGGGCCGCCGAGGCCGAAGAAGAATTGCTCCAGGCGCGCCGGCTTGCCGTCACCACCGGGGTCGACCGAGGCCAGGGTGGCCGGGGCGAACGTGCAATCGGCCTGTTGCCCCAGGCGCAGTGGGTCATCCGCCAGGCGCAGGGAATGGCCCAGGCGCGGCAGGTCGGGCGATTCGCACTCGATACGCCGCAGCGCCTGGAAGAAATCGTATTCCCAGGGTTCCTGATGCATCGCATCCAGTGTATTCACAGGGTCGGACGCCGCCCGGGCTTGGCTTTCCATCGCATGATCTCGCCGCGTTCGGTGGTACGGATCACCGTCTCGGTAAAACTGTTGATCGACACGTAGCGTGCCAGGAAGCGCTCCAGCACCGCACCGAGCAGGAACACCCCGGTGCCGCGAAACGCGTTTTCATCGAATTCCAGGGTGATCTCCAGGCCACGGCCAAACACGATCGGGCCAGGCATCGGCAGGCGCCGGGTCACGGCTTTGCTGCTGACTTCACGCAGGCCCTCGATCTGCAATTGCAGGGCGGCGTCGTTGCTGTCGCCATACAGGCGCAGCAGTTCACGCAAGGCGCCCGCGCCCTGGCCCTGCTCGCTGAGCGACAGATAGTTGAGCGACAACTGGCTGATCAGGCGCCAGGCCTTGGCATCATGCGCATGGCTTGCCCGCGGGCGGCTCGGGCCGGCCACGCAACGCACGGCCAACACCGGCGCACTGTCGGCCAGGGTGAAATCGGTCTTGCCGTTGCCCACGCTCATGAACAACGGCAAATCGCGGTTGGTGCACAGCGCGGTCACGCCGAGTTGGCGCAGGTCGTGGCGGTAGGGCGCTTGCCGGCTGTCGACCAGGCTGACAAAGGTTTCGCTGCCCACATATGTGGAGCGCGGGCCGTTGCGACGCTGGTCGCTGGACAACACACGCGGCTCGCGGCGCACCATGTAATAGGCCAGGTCGCGGCCATAGCGCGAGGGGTCGCGCACCGCATAAAACGGCAGGAATGGCTGCTCCGGCCCAGTGCCGTGGCCGGTGATACCGCTGAGCGAATGAATCTCGAAATCCATCGGCCGGGTGCGGTCGGCGATCACATGGTGCTCGTTGACCCGGTCGGACAGGTGGATACGATCGAGGCGTTTGGGAAACAGGTTGATCGCCGGCGTGCAGAACGGCAGGAACTGCGCCGCGCCGACGCTGCCTTCCAGGCTCGGTTCATGCCGGTCGAACAGCACGATCAGCTCCAGTTCCTGGCCGTCGCAGCGCTTGATCGCACGGCGCAGTTCGGCAAATTCGACAAACAGGAAGCGATGGGGCAGCGCGAAGTATTCCTGCAACAGGCGATAGCCCTGGAAGGCGCGCGCCACCACCGGCATGGCGGCGTCGGCGTCGTCGAAGCCGCGTGAGCGCAGCGCGTCCTGGGGCAGGCGCTCGACCCAATCACCGCCAGGCTTGCGCGCAAACACCGCGCAGGCGTTGCCGAGCAGTTGCTCGTAAAGGCGGAACGGTTGCTCGTCGGCACCGCTGAGGTACAGCGGCAGGCTGTCCAGGTCGAGGCTGTTGAATGGCAACTCGGCGCCGGTGCGCAGGGTCAGGCGCAAACCCGCCTTGGCCTTCGGCTCGCTGGCGGCCAGGCGGCCAAGCACGGCGGCGGGGTTGCCGAAGTATTCCGCGTTGGCTACCTGCAACGGCCACAGCGTCACCGGGTGCGCGGTGCGGTACTCGCAGCAGGTCTGGGTTTCACGGCCCAATGCCGCACGCAACACCGTGTCGCGGGGCAGCGAAAAACCGCTGGCCAGGGAGCCTTCGTCGGGGTCGGTCTGCAGCTGCACCACGGTCATCGACGGGGTTGGCGCGAGGTAGTGCGGGTACGCGATTTCCAGCAGGTTGTGGGTGAAGGTCGGGTACTCGGCGTCGAGCTTGAGCTGCACGCGGGCCGTCAGGTAGGCAAAACCTTCAAGCAAGCGTTCGACGTACGGGTCGGCGCAGTCCATACCGGACAGGGTCAGCCGACTGGCGATCTTCGGGTATTCCTTGGCGAACTCGGCGGCGCTTTCGCGCACGTGATGCAGTTCCTGGTTATACAGCTCCAGCAGGCGCGGGTTCATGCTCGTCTCCGCTGGTCGGCGTTGACGACACGCACATGGCCGGATTCCAGATCGAGGTCGGTTTGCAATAACAGGCGCAGAGGCACCGGCTGTGCCCACAGGTCGCCTTCGATCTCGAAGCTCAACGCGTTGTGGTTCATCTCGCCCTGGCTGAGGCGGGCTTTGACGCGCAGGGTGTGGCGCAGGATGCGCGGCTCAAAGGTGGCAATGGCCTGGTAGATCAGGGCTTCCAGCGCTTTGATATCGACACTGGAGGCACTGTTTCCCGCCAATGCCGGCAGGCCGTAATTGACCACCGAAGTACCGGCCGGGGTGTGCAACGTGGCATCGGCATCGAGCAACGACGTGGTGTTGAGCAGCCACGCCAGGTCGCGCAGCACCGAGGCTTTCAATTGGGTCAGGGACAGCACGCGTTTGTCGGCGCTTTCCTTGGGGTTGGTCGGGTCGTCGTCGGTCAACCGGTCCAGCAGGGACGGTTGCAGACGGTCGCGGGAAGCGATTTCAGTTACCACCAAAGCAGCTCCACGGACGGGGTGTGAGGAGGACAAAGTTTCTGGGGCCGTGGCGCTGGGCCACGGCCACCAGAGCTATCAGCGCTTGGTGTTGGAACGGATGTTCCAGCCAAACTTGATCGCGCCGCCGTCTTTGGTGCCGTCGGCTTTCTGCGGCTGGTAGTCGACCATCACTTGGGCAAAGTTCAGGGTGACGTTCTCGGTCAGGCGGTCATCAGTGCCCGAACCGCCGGTGCTCAGGGACGTTACCAGCACTTCTTCCAGGTTGATCACCATGTACTCGACCTGGCTTTCACCACCGGCCTTGCGCACGGTCAGCTTGACCTTGTCGATGTGCTTGCCGCTGGCGCAGTGCATCATCAGGTTAGGCGACGCCTTGTCGACGTACTTGGTCAGCGACAGGTCTTGGATATTCACCTTGCCGGCGCCACCGCCACCGCCGACGTGCATGTTGCCGGACTGGGACATGCCCCAGCTCCAGTTCAGTACGTCGATTTCGTCCTTGTGGGCCTTGTCCATGGACTCGCCCTTGATGTCGCCGATCTTGATGAAAATATCAACAGCCATGTTTTCTCCCTGTGTGGCCCCTGCCACTGAATTTGGTTATGCCCCAGAAGGGGCAATGCTTTTGTGTGGGAGGGGGCTTGCTCCCGATGGCATCACCTCGGTCCGACTGAGAGACCGAGTTGCCTGCATCGGGAGCAAGCCCCTCCCACAGAAGAGCTAGCTCATCTGTGTGTTAAGCGCCTTTTGCCGAAGGCAGCTTCGATACCAGGCGCAACGACACGGTCAGCCCTTCGAGCTGGTAGTGCGGGCGCAGGTAGAACTTGGAGTTGTAGTAACCCGGGTTGCCTTCCACTTCTTCCACGATCACTTCAGCGGCAGCCAATGGGTGCTGGGCCTTGGTGGTTTCGGTGGAGTGGGCCGGGTCGCCGTCGACGTAGTTGAGGATCCAGTCCTGCAACCAGCGCTGCATCTCGTCCTTCTCTTTGAAGGAACCGATCTTGTCGCGCACGATGCACTTCAAGTAGTGAGCGAAACGGCAGGTGGCGAACAGGTACGGCAAGCGCGCAGCCAGGTTGGCGTTGGCGGTGGCGTCCGGGTCATCGTATTCGGCCGGTTTCTGCAACGACTGGGCACCGATGAAGGCGGCGAAGTCGGTGTTTTTCTTGTGCAGCAGCGGCATGAAACCGTTCTTCGCCAGTTCCGCTTCACGGCGGTCGCTGATGGCGATTTCGGTCGGGCACTTCATGTCCACACCACCGTCATCGGTAGGGAACGTGTGGGCCGGCAGGTTTTCCACTTCACCACCGGACTCCACGCCACGGATGCGCGAGCACCAGCCGTAGTGCTTGAACGAGCGGTTGATGTTCACGGCCATCGCGTAGGCGGCGTTGGCCCAGGTGTACTTGGAGCTGTCGGCGCCGTCGGTGTTTTCTTCGAAGGCGAAGGCTTCCACCGGGTCGGTCTTGGCGCCATACGGCAGGCGAGCCAGGAAGCGCGGCATGGTCAGGCCGATGTAGCGCGAGTCTTCCGATTCACGCAGCGAGCGCCAGCCGGCGTATTCCGGGGTGGTGAAGATCTTGGTCAGGTCGCGCGGGTTCGACAGTTCCTGCCACGAGCCCATGCCCATCACGGTCGGCGAAGCGGCAGCGATGAACGGGGAGTGCATGGCGGCGCAGACTTTCGACAGCTCGCCCAGCAGCTCCACGTCGGGTGGCGACTGATCGAAGTAGTAGTCGCCCACCAGGCAGCCGTACGGCTCACCGCCGAACTGGCCGTATTCTTCTTCGTACATCTTCTTGAAGATCGGGCTCTGGTCCCATGCGGTGCCCTTGAATTTCTTCAGGGTCTTGTGCAGTTCGGGCTTGGAGATGTTGAGCACGCGGATCTTGAGCTGCTCATCGCTCTCGGTGTTGTTGACGAGGTAATGCAGGCCACGCCAGGCGCTTTCCAACTGCTGGAAATCCTGGTGGTGAATGATCTGGTTGACCTGGGCGGTGAGCTTGGCGTCGATGGCCGCGATGATCGATTCGATCGACTTGATCGCGTCATTGGACACCAGGTCGGTTTGCGCCAGGGCCTGTTCGGCCAGGGTGCGCACTGCGGTTTCCACGGCTTCGCGGGCACGCTCGGTCTTTGGCTTGAATTCCTGCAGCAGCAGGTTGGCGAACTCGCTGGCTTCTTCGGTCTGGGTGCCGAGGATCTGGCTGCCTTCGCGGGCGGTATTGTCGGTCATGATTACTGGTCCCCTGCAGGCTTAGGCGCGCTGGCAAGTGCCTGAAGCAGTGCCGGGTCCTTGATTGCCTTCATGATGATTTCTTCAGCGCCGGTCTTGCCGTCCATGTAGGTCAGCAGGTTGGCCAGCTGGGTGCGGGCTTCGAGCAGCTGGTTCAGCGAATCGACCTTGCGCGCCACGGCGGCCGGGCTGAAGTCGTCCATGCTCTCGAAGGTGATGTCCAGGCTCAGGTTGCCTTCGCCGGTCAGTTCGTTGGGGACGTGGAAGGCCACGCGCGGTTGCATGGCCTTGAGGCGCGAGTCGAAGTTGTCGACGTCCACTTCAAGGAATTTGCGGTCGGCCACGGCGGCGAGCGGCTCGGCAGGTTTGCCGGCGAGGTCGGCCATCACACCCATTACGAAGGGCAGTTGGACCTTCTTCTCGGCGCCGTAGAGCTCGACGTCGTACTCGATCTGCACTCGAGGCGCACGGTTGCGCGCAATGAATTTCTGAGAACTTTGCTTCGCCACGTTGCTGCTCCTGGTCGCTTGAGCGACGGTGTTGTTACTGCATAGCCCGGTGGCTTACTCGCTGTCCGGGCCGCGCAGGTTTTCAAATTGGGACATGCCGTCGGGAATCAGATTGCGCACGATGGCCGCGAAGTCGGCGTGCACCAGGTTCTTGGCCCGATTCAACAGCACCGGCAGCGGGCTCGAAGGCTCATGCCGGGTGTAGTACGCAAGGATCTTGTCGAGGCTGCGCAGCACGTCGTCGCGGCTGGCGATATCGCCGGCCGGGCGCACTGCCACAGGCGCAGCGGCGAAGTCGACCGAGGGGGCATTGTCGTCACTGACGGCCTCGGGTTCGCCACTGTTGTCGGTGCCTGGCACCGCTTGATTGAGTATCTGCAGCGCCTGCTTGAGCGGTTGCTTCAAGGCGCTCAAGTCCACGCCCCGGGCGGAACCGACCTGGTCATTGACCTGCTCCTCGATGGCCTCACACGCCGCACGCGCTGCGCTCAAGGCGTCACGGGTGGCTTGCAGGTGCTCGGGGTCACTGTCGAGGAACGCGGCGTGGAGTTGCTGGGCACCGAGCTGCTCGTCGGCAAAAATCTGCAAGCCGCTGGCATTGAGCGCCGCCCGCAGGCTGACCGGGCCGAAGGTGCGCGAGCGCGTGAGGATGCTTTCGCGCAGCAGGCGGATGGTCGTGTCACCGGTCAGGCCGGACAGGGCGTTGACGCGCACGGTGGGGTCGTTATCGTCGTCGGCATCCAGGCGCGGGTGCAGGTCGACCCAATAGTCGCGCAGCAAGGCGTTGATCAACGAAAGAACTTCAGCCAACCCGGCCACGCCTTGCAGGGCAAGGGTGCTTTGCAGCAGAAAATGGGTGATGCGCAGGTCTTTACTGCGTTGCAGCAAATCGAGGCTTTGCTGCTGGATGCTGCGCCATTCCGGCGGTTCGGCGGGCAGGATCGAGTCGCCCATGCTGCGCTCGGGTTGGCCCTTGGCATCACGCTCCAGCTGGAGAAATTGCGCGTCATATTCCATGTCTTCGCCACAGGGCGAAGTCGGGGAAACGGCGGCGAGCAGCAACGGCACATCCACTGAGTTTGATCTCCTTATCAGCCCGATAGACGGCGGGCAATGCATGCATTAGTTGTCTGAGGAACTTTGCATGTTTTCTTGGTCATATAGTCAGAGTGCCACTACTGTGACATCAGTGATGTTCAAGAAGTTGTGCATTTTTGGTGTAGTACTTATGCCTTGTCAAGGTAAGCTATTCGTCCTCTGTGACAGATGTGCGGTGTTTAACAACCTGCGCGACTGGTGGGTCGAACGGCGCCCGCCAAGCAGGATTTTTGTCATGCAAGCCAGCTAAGATCAGCGATCTTGCGGGTTTAGGTAGATTCAGGGTCATTTTGTGTGACCTGGCGGGCATGTCCCGGGAAGCGTAGCCCCGGGAATCGACCGCGCGCGATGTAATCAGCAAGGAGGCAAGATGTCGCTGTGTTTGACTATCACTAGTTATCACAAGATTACCCCTGGGCAGTGCTCGGAAAAGTCCATGGACCAGGGCGTGATGGCTATTGGCCGCAGTTCGGATAATGACTGGGTCTTGCCTGATCCGGAGCGTCTCGTCTCTTCACAGCATTGCGTTATTCAATACAAAGATGGCCGTTATTATTTAACCGATAACAGTACAAACGGGGTGGAGTTGGTTCGCGCCGGTATCCGCATGCGCCGTGGCAATAGCGAGCCGCTGCAAGATGGTGAACTGATCCGCATCGGCGACTACGAGATCCAGGCGCGTATCGATTTCAACGTGCAAGCCGTTGATAGCCAGCCGTTTGCCGGTAATTCGCCGAACAGCTTCGAGGCGTTGATGGGCGCCGTGGCAAAGCCACCAACGCCGACCCCGGTGATCGCGCCGCAGTTCCAGGGCGCCTCGGCAATGGACACCTTGCCGGACCTGTTCGACTTCCTCAGCCCCACTGCTGTGCCGCCGCCGACCGTGGCGGATCATGTGCCGCCCGAGCAGCACGACTTCCGCCCGCCGACGCCGGTGGCGGTCGAAAAACCCGTGGTCGCAGGCTCGCTGATTCCCGATGACTGGGACCTGTTTGCCGATACCCCGGCACCGGTCGTTCCGGTTGCACCGCCACCGCCGGTCGCCCCGGTGATTCAGCCGCCGCCCGTGGTCGAGTCGGTACGCCCCGTGGCCGAGCCCCAGCAATCCCCCGACTTGTTGCAAGCGTTCCTGCGTGGCGCCGGGCTGGAGCAGTTGCGTCTGGACAAGGCCGATGCCTGCGCCCAGATGGAAAACATCGGCCGCAGCTACCGACTGATGGTCGAGGGCCTGATCGATGTATTGCGTGCCCGCGCCAGCCTCAAAGGCGAGTTCCGCATGCAGCAGACCATGATCCGGCCCGCCGAGAACAACCCGTTGAAATTCGCGCCGAATGCCGACGAAGCCTTGCTGCTGCTGCTTCGCCACGGCAACCAGGCGTTTATGGCACCGGACGCGGCCGTGCGCGACAGTTTCGATGACCTGCGTGCTCACCAACTGGCCGTGATGGCCGGCGTGGAGGCCGCGATCAAGCACCTGCTCACCCGCTTTGAACCCTCGCAGTTGGAGGAACGCATGGGCAAACCCGGCGGCTTATCGAGCCTGTTCAACGGTTCGCGCCAGGCGCAGTACTGGCAGCAGTTCACTGAGCTTTACAGCAATATTTCCCGCGAGGCCCAGGAAGATTTCCAGGACCTGTTCGGCCGCGAATTCAGCCGAGCCTACGAAGAACACAGCGCACGACAGCGGCGCTGAACACGCAGTACACGGATTTAACGGATAGCTAAGAACGTCATTGAGGACGCAGGATGATTCCCAGGTTTTTACTCGCAGCCGCTACTGTGCTGCTGCTGACGGCGTGTGCCAAGGACGCGGCCAAGCCCGAAGTGGCGGGCGAAACTGAAGCGGACACCGCCGCGGTCGAGTTGCACTTTCATGCCATTGCCGGGCTCAACCCGGGCGCCAACGGCCAGGCCGCACCCGTGCGTGTGCGCATCTTCGAGCTGAAAAATGCCGCTACCTTCGGGCGCTCCGACTACTTCGCCCTGGCGGATCGCGCGCAATCGACCCTCGGCCTGGACCTGCTGGACCAGGATGAAGTGATGGTGCAACCCGGCCAGCAACTGAGCATCCAGCGCGACCTCGACCCTGCCACGCGCCAGATCGGCTTGCTGGTGGGCTATCGCGAGCTGGACCGTGCGCAATGGCGCACGGTGATCAACGTGCCACCGCGCCAATACACCGAATATCAGATCAGCCTCGATGTACGCGCCGTACGTGCCGATGTCGTGGTTACCCCATCCAGCCCTGCCCAATAAGAAACCCTCGGAGCCCCCATGTCCTGGAACAATCGCGTGGTCTGGTCGGAAGGCATGTTCATCGGAACGCAGCACTTCCAGCAGCATGACCGTTACCTGGAGAACCTGATCGACGCCCGCAGCCGCCCGTTGTCTGCCGGTGCCTGGGGCTTTTCCGAGTTGCTGATCGACCAGGGGCTGCTGGCCCAGGGCAAGCTGGCGATCGTTTCGGCGCGCGGTCTGTTGCCGGATGGCACGCCGTTCAATATCCCTCAGGACGACCTCGCGCCGAGCCCGTTGAATATCGACGACAACCTGCGCGACGGCCTGGTGTACCTGGCCTTGCCGCTCAAGCGCGCCGGTGCCCGCGATACCGTGGAAGCGGGCGAAGCCCTGGAAGCTGCGCGGTATGTCAGCCAGGTGCGCGAAGTGCGCGATGACAATGCCCCGTTCGAGAACCGTGCGCCCGTGGCTGTCGGCTCGCGCGCACTGCGCCTGCTGACGGCCCAGGATGGCATCAGCGATTACGCCGCCGTGGGCCTTGTGCGCATCAAGGAAAAACGCGCCGACCGCGCACTGGTGCTGGATGACACTTACATCCCGCCGGTGCTCGACGTCGCCGCGAGCAAACCGTTGACGGCCTTTCGCAGTGAGCTGCTCGGCCTGCTGCACCAGCGCGGCGAAGCCCTGGCTGGCCGCGTGGTCGCCTCGGGGGCCGGTGGTGCGTCGGAGATTGCCGACTTCATGCTGCTGCAATTGGTCAACCGCGCCCAGCCGCTGCTCCAGCATTTCAGCCAGTTGAGCCCGCTGCACCCGGAGCGCTTCTTCAGTGAACTGGTGAGCCTGGCCGGCGAGTTCTCGACCTTTTCGACCTCGGGCCGGCGCCCTCAGGAATACCCGCAATACCAGCATGACGACCTGGCGCTGAGTTTCGCCCCGGTCATGCAGGCGCTGCGTGAAGCGCTGTCGATGCTGATCGACAGCAAGGCCACGCCGATCCCGATTGTCGAAAAAGCCTATGGCATCCACGTGGCCATGCTTGCCGACAAAACCCTGCTCGAGAGCGCCAGCTTCATCCTGGTGGTGCGCGCCGACGTGCCCGGCGAAACCCTGCGGGCGCGCTTCGGCCAACAGAGCAAGGTCGGCTCGGTGGAGCACATCCGTGACATGGTCAACCTGCAACTGCCGGGCATCGGCCTGCTGCCGTTGCCGGTGGCGCCACGGCAGATTCCGTATCACGCAGGCAGTACCTATTACGAGTTGGACCGGGGCAGCGAGCACTGGCAGCAACTGCACAACTCCGGCGGATTTGCCTTCCATATCGCCGGGCAGTTCCCGGGCTTGAACCTGGCCTTCTGGGCGATTCGAGGATAATTCGCGATGCATCCCAATGATGATGACCGCACCCAGTTCATGCCGCGCCCGGGTGGCCGGGCGCCAGAACCTGCGCGTGCAGAGCCGGCCCCGCTGTCGATGCCGGCCGCGCCGATGCTCACCGGCAAAAGCCAGGGCCTGAACCCGCTGGAAAGCGCCGCCGGCCCGTTGTTGGCGTTGCTCACACGCCTGCGCAACACCATCGCCCATCCGGCGCCGGCCAGCCTGCGCGCGCAGCTGCTGGCTTATTTGCGCCAGTTCGAAGAGCGTGCTGAAGCCGCCGGCATCCCGCGTAACGAAGTGCTGCTGGCCCGTTACGCGCTATGCACCGCCCTGGATGAAGCCGTGCTGAGCACGCCGTGGGGCAGCACCAGCGACTGGGGCAAGCAGAGCCTGTTGATCACGGTGCACAACGAAGCCTGGGGCGGTGAAAAAGTCTTCCAACTGCTCGACCACTGCCTGCAAAGCCCACGGGAACGCTTGTACCTGCTGGAGTTGTTGTACCTGTGCATGTGCCTGGGTTTCGAAGGCCGTTACCGTGTGATGAACGACGGGCGCAGCCAGTTGGATGCCCTGCGTGAGCGCACGGCGGCGACGATTCGCAGTGCCCGTGGTGAACACGAGCGCGAGCTGTCGCCGCACTGGCGCGGTGTGACGGTGGCGCGTGATCGCCTGGCGCAATTCATGCCGCCGTGGATCGCCGTGGCCATCGGCCTGGCGCTGCTGCTGGCGCTGTTGTTCGGCTTGCGCCTGAAACTGGCGTCGGATGCCGAGCCGGTGTTCAAGAATATCCATGCCTTGGGCGAGATCCCGGTGCAGTCGATCGACCGTCCGGTGGCACAACCCAAAATCATCGAACGCCCACGCCTGGCCGGCTTCCTGGTGGAAGACATCAAGGCTGGTCGTGTTGCCGTGGAGGATGCGGTCGACCGTTCCGTGGTGACCATTCGTGGTGATGAACTGTTCGCCTCGGCCAGTTCCAGCATCGTCGATGACTACCAGCCACTGATGCTGCGCATTGCCGACGCCATTCGCAAAGTCAAAGGCCAGGTGCGTGTCACCGGGCACAGCGACAACCGCCCGATTGCCACGCTGCGTTTCCCGTCCAACTGGGCGTTGTCCGAAGCGCGGGCCAAGTCGGTGCTGGAGATCCTGGCGGCCAAGACCGGCCAGGCCGAGCGCTTCAGCGCCGAGGGCAGAAGCGACACCGAGCCGGTGGCTACCAATGCCACCGCCGAAGGCCGTGCCCGTAATCGTCGGGTTGAAATCACCGTATTGGCGGAGGGCGTCGAGTGAAGGCGTTTTTCAGTTTCATGATTCGCTGGGTGATCCCGGTACTGGGCCTGATCGCCCTGAGCCTGATCATCTGGTTTGTCGGGCCGCTGCTCGACCTGTTGATGCCGGAAGGGCGCCGCTGGGCGCTGATCATCCTGGTGTTTGCGGTGTGGATCGCCTACCGCGTGTTCCGCATCATCCAGGCGCGTCGGCAGGCCGCCGAAGTGATGCGCAGCCTGGCGGCGCAAACCCCGGTCGACCCCAACAGTGTCGCCACCGCCGAAGAACTCAGCACCCTGCGCCAGCGCATGGACGAGGCCCTGGCGCTGCTGAAGAAAGCCAAGCTCGGTGGTGATGAGCGGCGCAACCTCTACGAATTGCCGTGGTACGTGATCATCGGCCCGCCGGGTTCGGGCAAGACCACCGCGCTGGTCAACTCCGGGCTGCATTTCCCGCTGGCGGCCCAATTGGGCGCCGGGGCCGTGCGCGGTGTCGGCGGTACGCGCAACTGCGACTGGTGGTTTACCGACCAGGCCGTGCTGCTCGATACCGCTGGCCGCTACACCACTCAAGACAGCAACTCCACGGTCGATAAAGCCGCGTGGCTGGGTTTCCTCGACCTGCTGAAAAAGCAACGCTCACGCCGCCCGATCGACGGTGCGTTCATTGCGATCAGCCTGTCGGATCTGTTGCTCGGGACTGAAGCCGAGCGCGCTGCCCACGCGGCGGCGATTCGCTTGCGTATCCAGGAGCTGTATACCCAGCTGGGCGTGCGTTTCCCCATCTACCTGATGCTGACCAAGCTCGACTTGGTGCCCGGCTTCATGGAGTTCTTCGACAACCTGAGCAAGGAAGACCGCGCCCAGGTATGGGGCATGACCTTTGCCCTGGACGACGGCAAGCACAGCGACGGCCCGCTGGCGCATCTGCAAAGCGAATTCGCAGGGCTGGAACAACGCCTCAACGAGCGCCTGGTGGAACGCCTGCAACAGGAACGCGACCCGGCGCGACGCGACCTGATCTACGGCTTCCCGCAGCAGTTCGGGGCCTTGAAGGACTGCCTGCAAAGCTTCCTCGACGGTGTGTTCAAACCCAATGCCTTCGAAGAACGCGTGCTGCTGCGCGGCGTGTACTTCACCAGCGGTACTCAGGAAGGCAGCCCGATTGATCGTTTGATCGGCGCCATGGCCCAGAGCATGAACCTGGATCGCCAGCACCTGGCCCGCCAGAGCGGCACCGGGCGCAGTTACTTCATCGAAAAACTGTTCAGCGCCGTGGCGTTTGCCGAGCGTGGGCTGGTCGGGGTGAACCCGAAGGTCGAACGTCGGCGCAAGTGGATTGCACGCGGCGTCCTGGCGGCCACCGTGGCCTTGGTGGTGGTGGTCAGCAGTTTGTGGTGGGTGAGTTATCGTGCCAACCAGGCGTATATCGCCCAGGTCGACCAGAAGGTTGCGCCATTGGGCCAGGCGGTGCAGAACCTGAGCCCGGCCCAGCGTGAAGTGCTCGTCGTGCTGCCGTTGCTCAACGCCACGAAAAACCTTGCCGGCGATCCGCCTGGCTGGGCCGAAGGCTTGGGCCTGTACCAGGGCGATATGCTCGAAGCCGAATCCGGCAGCGTGTACCGCAAACTGCTGATCGCGGTATTTGCGCCGCGTCTGGTGACGCGTATCGAAGAGCAACTGCGCGGCGGTGGCAACTCCGACTTCCTGTACGAAGGGCTCAAGGCTTACCTGATGCTTGCCGAAAGCGAGCACTACGACCCGGACTTCATCAAAGCCTGGATCGCCCTGGATTGGGACCGCAACCTGCCCCGCGATTTGCCGGCCGATCAGCGCCAGGCCTTGAGTGGGCATTTGCAGGCCCTGTTTGACCGCCATCCACCGAATGCGCGCCTCGATCCGCGGCTGATCGACGACCTGCGTCGCCAGTTGCAACAGCTGCCGGTGGCCCAGCGTGTCTACGACCGGGTCAAGCGCCAGAAATTGCCCGACGGCATCCCGGACTTTCGCATCAATGAAGCCGCCGGCCGCGATGCCGCACTGGTCTTCAGTCGCAAGAGCGGCAAGCCGCTGGGTGAGCCACTCAGTGGTTTCTTCACCGCCAAGGGCTACCGCCAGGCGTTTTTGCTGAGCAGCCTGAACCAGACCGGCACGCTCGCCGAAGAGCAATGGGTGCTGGGCCGCGAGCAGGCCGATCAACAGAACGTGGTGAGCCTGGCCGGTGACGTGCGCCGCCTGTATTTCCAGGACTACCAGCGCCAATGGGACGCGCTGTTGGCAGACATCGACTTCGTACCGATCACCAGCGTGGCCCAGGCGGCCGATGTGCTGCGGGTGATTTCCGGGCCGACCTCACCGCTGAAAAAACTGTTGGTGGCGGTGGCCAAGGAAACCGACCTGCAAGCCGAGGAACGCCAGCTGGCGGCCAAAGGCGTGCCAGTGGAAGGTGGCGTCGACAAGCTTAAGGAACGCCTGGGCAGCCTGCTCGGCCAGGAGCAACAGGCGGCCAGCCAGCCGCAGGTGGCGGACGATCCGGTGACCGCACACTTTGCCGAACTCAACGGCATCGTCAGCAAGAATGAAGGCGAGCCGGCGGCCATCGACGGCCTGCTCGCGGACATGAATGCGCTGTATGTGCAGGTCAGCGCCATGGTCGGCGCCAGTGGCGATGCCTTGCTCGGCGAGGCGAAGAACCAGGCGGCGGCTGCGGCCACGCGGGTCAGCCTGAATGCCGAGCGCCAGCCACCCTTGGTGCAGGGCATGGTCAAGTCGGTGGTCAACTCCACCACCAACAGCATGATGGGCGGGGTGCGCAACCAACTGAACGCGGCCTGGGTCAGCGAAGTGGTCAACGTGTATCGCCAGTCCCTGGTCGGGCGCTACCCGATGTCGCCGGGCAGTGCGCGGGACGCGACCCTGGATGACTTTGGCCAGTTTTTCGGCGTGGGCGGGGTCATGGACAACTACTTCCGCAAGTACCTGCAGCCGTATGTGGACACCTCCACCCCAACCTGGCGCTGGCAGCCGGGCGCGGCACAAAAGCTCGGGATCGCGCCGGGTGTGCTGCAGACTTTCCAGCGCGCGGCGGCCATTCGTGATGCGTTCTTCCGCGCCGGGGGCACCCAGCCCATCGTACGGTTCGAACTCAAGCCGGTGTCGATGGACCCGACCATCACCCAGTTCCTGCTCGACCTCGATGGCCAGCAATTGAGCTATGACCACGGCCCCAGCCGCCCGGTTGCGATGCAATGGCCGAACCCCGGCAGCATTGGCGTGGTGCGTATTTCGATCATGCCGCCGTCGGCCAGTGGGCGCTCCGGTGTGACCCTGGATGGGCCGTGGGCCTGGTTCCGCCTGCTGGAGCAGTCGGACCTCACGGCCGGTAACTCGCCGGATCGCTTCAACCTGCGCCTGCGGGTCGACGGCGCAAGCATTGCCTACGAGTTACGCGCCAACAGCGCCTTCAACCCGTTCAAGAGCCGCGTGCTCAGCGGTTTCAGTCTGCCGGAGCGGTTATGACCACGCTGGGTTTCTACGGCAAGTTGGCCAGCCGCGGTGACTTCGTCAGCCGCGCCTTGCCCCAGAGTTTTATCGGCCCGTGGGACAGCTGGTTGGCGGCAGGTCTGCTCGCCAGCCAAAACAGCCTGGGCGGCGAATGGCTCAACGTGTACCTGGTCAGCCCGTTGTGGCGCTTTGTGCTGGCGCCGGGCGTGTGCGGGCCGGATGCGGCGGCGGGTGTGGTGATGCCGAGTATCGATCGGGTCGGGCGGTATTTTCCGTTGGCGGTGGTGATCCTGCTGGACCAGGACACCAATCCTGCGTCACTCGTGGGGGGGCCGGATACCTGGTTTGAGCAGGCCGAAGAGCTGTTGCTCAGTACCCTGGACGCCGATGCCACGTTCGAAAGCTTCAACGCTGGCGTCGACAAGCTGGGCATTCCAGCCAGCGAGCTGCGAGTGGTCGACAGTCGTTTCGCCGGTTTGCAACGGATGAACGCCACGCTGCCTCACGACCGGATGACCGCGCTGGCGGAACAAGCCTGCGCCGGTGCCAGCCTCTGGTGGGGCCGCGGCTCGCAACGTATTTCCCCTGGTTTATTGCGGTGTCAGGGCTTGCCTGCCGCCGACGATTTTGCGCAGTTTTTGCTCGGACAAGAAGGTGTGGTGTAGATGGGGTCGACGTTCAAATCCGCGAGCAAAAGCCATGTGGGCATGGTGCGCCAGGTCAATGAAGACGCCTGCCTGGACCTGCCGGAAAACCGCCTGTGGGTGGTGGCCGACGGCATGGGCGGGCATGCGGCGGGTGACTATGTCAGCAGCCTGATTGTCGACAGTCTGCGTCAGGTGCCGGTAGGGCGCTCCCTCGATGAATACTCGGCGGCGCTGCGCAATGACCTGATCCGCATCAATGCGATCGTGCGTGAAGAAACCGCCAACCGTGGCGTGACCATGATGGGCAGCACCGTGGTGGTGCTGGCCGCGCGCGGCTTGCGCGGGGTGTGCCTGTGGGCCGGTGACAGTCGCCTGTACCGTCTGCGCGACGGTGCGTTGGAAAGTATTTCCCGCGACCACAGCTACGTGCAGGACCTGCAAGACAGCGGCCTGCTCAGCGAAGCCGACGCCCGCGTGCACCCACGCGCCAATATCGTCACCCGCGCGGTGGGGGTGGAAGCCCAGCTGGAGGTGGCCGTCGTCGACCTGCTGATCGCCCCCGGTGACAGCTACCTGCTGTGCAGCGACGGTCTGAACAAGACCGTCGAAGATCATGAGATCCGCGAGGTGCTGGGGCATGACGCGCCGGATGAAATCGTGCGCAGCCTGGTGCACCTGGGGCTTAACCGGGGTGCACCGGACAACATCACCACCATTGTCGTGAAGGTGTCGCCATGAACATCGTGATCCCGGGCTATGACATCGAAGGCGAGATCGGTGAAGGCGCCATGGCCAGCGTGTACCTGGCGACCCAACGCTCGCTGGAACGCAAGGTGGCGTTGAAGGTGATGGCGGCGGCACTGGCGGCCGACCCGACCTTCTGCGAGCGTTTCCTGCGCGAGGGCAAGACCCTGGCGCGGCTGTCGCATCCGCACACCGTGACCATCCATGACATCGGCAACGTCGGTGAGCTGTATTACATGGCCATGGAATACCTGCCCAATGGCACGCTCAAGGAGCGCATTGCCGCCGGCCTGACGCCGGAGCAAGGGGTCACGCTGATCCGCCAGATCGCCTCGGCGTTGGGCTATGCGCATGCCCAGGGCCTGGTCCACCGTGACGTCAAGCCTGCCAACATCCTGTTCCGCGCCGATGGCACGGCGGTGTTGTCGGACTTCGGCATCGCCAAGTCCCTGGATGATCGTACCCAGTTCACCCAAGCCGGGTTTGCCGTGGGCACGCCCAGCTACATGAGCCCGGAGCAGGCGCGGGGCCAGGAAATTGATGGTCGCGCCGACCTGTACGCGCTCGGTGTGGTGCTCTATGAAATCCTTGTCGGCAAGCTGCCGTACAACGGCACCGATGCGCTTTCCACGGCGCTGGCGCACCTGACCGAGCCGTTGCCGGAACTGCCGGTGCACCATGGCCGTTACCAAGGGGTGCTGCGCAAGTTGTTGGCCAAGGACCCGGCTGATCGGTTCCCCGATGCGGCGGCGTTGCTGCTGGCGCTCGATCAACTGCCGGCGGACTCGTTGGAAGCCACTCTGGTGCGGCCGTTGCCGGTCCCGATGAGCTTTGATCTGGGCGGCATCACCCCTGAATCCATTGAGATCCCGAGCGCACCGCCTGAGCCTGTGCGCCAACCGGTGGTGCCACCGGCGGCGTCCCAGCATAACGAGCAGCGTCGCGGGCCGGTATTGGCGTTGGCGGCGGTGGCCGTGGCGGTGGCGCTGGCCATCGGCGGCGCCAGTTATTGGTGGTTGAGCGGCACTGATAAGCCTGCCGCGCCGCCGGCCGCCGTCGTTCCCAAAACGCCGCCGCCTGAGTTGAAACCTGTGGTCGCTGACGCGGATGGCGGTCAGCACCCCTTGCTGATGGCGGGCAAAAAGACCTTGTTCCAGCGCGTGCTCAGCAAGCCTGGCGCCAAGCTTTCCAGCGATGCCGGGGCTGCGCCCGGCAAAGCCCTGCCGGCGTTCTCCGTACTGTATGTGTACCAACGCAAAGAGGTCGATGGCAGCCCTTGGGTACGCGTCGGCGCCGCTACCGATGGCCGCAGTGACGGCTGGTTGCCCGCCGCCCAGGTCAGCGATTGGAAGCAGAGCCTGGTGCTCAAGTTTACCGAGCGCTCGGGCCGGGCACCGGTGATGTTCCTGCGCCAACCCGGCGAAGTGGAAAAGTTGCTGGCCGACCCCGCAGCGGCCAAAAACGTCTTGGCCAAGGCGCAGAAAAACAGCGAAGACAATCAGCAAGTGCTGGCGCTCGAACCGACCGCCAGCGCCGTGCCGCAGAACCAGTTTTACCTGTTGCCGATCTTCGACTCCAAAGAGAGCTTCGACGAAAATGGCCAGCCGGTGCAGTTGCTCAACGTGGCGTCCATCGATCCTGGCAGCAGCGTTGCCAAGCCGGCTGTACCCTCGGTCAGTGCCGATGCGTTCCGTACCGCTGTGGTGCTGGTGGTCGACACCACCGTATCGATGCAGCCCTACATCGACCAGGTACGTGACGTGGTGCATGAGTTGCAAACCCGTATCGCCGAACGCGGTGAGCTGGACAGCGTCAGCTTCGGCCTGGTGGGTTTTCGCAACAGCATCAAGAAAACCCCGGGCCTGGAATACGTGGCCAAGACCTTGATCACCCTGGATCAGGGTCGCGACCCGCAGCGCTTTCTCGACATGGCGCGGCAAGTCAAAGCGTCCACGGTGTCCAGCCATTCGTTCAACGAAGACGCTTTTGCTGGGGTGATGCAGGCCGTGGATGGCATGGATTGGTCCGGCTATGGCGGGCGCATTATCCTGCTGGTCACTGACGCCGGCGCGTTGCGCAAGAACGACCCGTTCGCCGCCACCCAGATGAACGAAGCCGAAGTGCGCCAGGCCGCATTGGGTAAGCAGATCAAGATCTACGCGTTGCACCTGCGTACCGATGCCGGCAAGAAAACCCACGCCGGTGCCGAGAGCCAGTACCGCATCCTCACGGCTGACGCCAACCCGCAGATCGGCGACCTGTACACGCCAGTGCCGGGCGGCGATGTGCGCAAACTGGGCGAGCGTGTCGATGAGATCGGCACGGTGTTCGCCAACCTCGTCCACCAAGTGCGCAGCAACACACCGCAGCCGGTGCCGTTGCTGAGCAGCGCGCCGAGCCTGGCGGACAAATCCGCTGCCGTCGGCTATGCCATGCACATGGATTTCCTCGGGCGCAAAACCGCCAGCCAGGCACCGCAACTGGTCAGCGCCTGGACCGCCGACCGCGACCTGACCAACCCGGCGCTGCCGGCGTTCCAGGTGTGCGTGATGCTGACCAAGTTGCAGCTCAACGATTTGCAGCAATCGCTGAAACTGATCGTCGACGCGGCGCGCAAAACCCAAAGCTCACCCAAGGACTTCTTCCAGGAAATCGCCAGTGCCTCGGCCTACATGAGCCGCGACCCGCAGGCGTTGCGCAAGGGCGGCAATCTGGCCGATGGCGGCCTCCTCGGCGAATACCTGGAAGGCCTGCCGTACCGCAGCAAGTCGCTGAACATGACCCAGGACTTGTGGTTGTCGTTGAGCGTGGCCGAACAGGAAGACTTTATCGACGAGCTGGATTCGAAAATCCGCCTTTACGAAACCTTCCACAATGACCTGGCCAACTGGGTTCGTTTCGGCGATGCCGAGCCGGGCGATGCGTTGTACCGCGTGCCGTTGTCGACGTTGCCGTAATGCTGAACCTGAGCGCAATGCACAAGAGCCGGGGCGTGGGTAGCCAGCGTTACAGCCTGGTGATCCCGGCGCTGCACCTGCGCGCGGGTGAGCAACTGGCGATCGTCGGGCCCAGCGGTTGTGGCAAGAGCACCTTGCTGGATCTATTGGCGTTAGTGCTGGCGCCGGATCAGGTGGGGCAGTTCGAGTTCAATCAGCAGGACATCGGCGGGCTGTGGCGAGCGGATCGGCAATCGACGTTGGCCGAGCTGCGCAGCCGGCATCTGGGCTACGTGCTGCAAACCGGCGGATTGTTGGGGTTTCTCGATGTGCGCGGCAATATCGCCTTGTCGCGCAAACTGCTCGGTTTGCCGGATGACGGCAGCGTGACACGGCTGGCCGCGCAGTTGGAGATCAGTGACCAGTTGGCCAAGAAACCCGCTGCATTGTCGGTAGGCCAGCGTCAGCGCGTCAGTTGTGCACGCGCCTTGGCCCACGGGCCGCAACTGGTGTTGGCGGATGAGCCGACCGCGTCGCTGGACCCACTGAATGCCGAACGGGTCATGCAGGCGCTGCTGGCACAGGCTCGCGAACACCGTGCCGCCTGTGTGATCGCCACCCATGACGAGCCTTTGGCCCGTGCCAGTGGCTTGCAGGTGCGGCGCATCAGTTGCCGTCGCGACACGGATGGCGGCGTCACCGCCACCCTCGGGGAGGCCTGTTGATGCGCATCGGCTTGGTGGCGTCCCTGGCCTGGCAGGATTACCGCAATGATGCCTGGCTGTCGGCCTGCTCAGTGTTGGCGTTGGTGGCGGTGATCGCGCCGTTGCTGGTGTTATTTGGCTTGAAATTTGGACTGGTTGGCAGTTTGACCGAACGTTTGGAGACCGACCCCGCCACCCGTGAAATTATTCCGTTGGGCGGTGGTCGATTCAGCGCTGCGTTTGTCGAGCAACTGGGACAACGTAGCGACGTGGCGTTTGCCGTGCCGCGTACACGGCAGATTGCAGCGACGGCGCAGGTCGGCACGCTGACCCTGGAAATGCTGCCGACCGCGCCGGATGACCCGTTGCTGGCCGGTTTGCCGATGCCCAAGGGCATGGACCAGATCGTGCTGAGCCACACCGCCGCCGAAAAGCTTGCGGCACGCCCCGGCGATTGGCTGGACACCCGCTTTGCGCGGCAAGTGGCCGGGCGTGTCGAAGCCCGGGGCATGCGTGTGCAGGTGCTGGCAGTGCTGCCGTTGGAGGCGTTTGCCCGTGATGGGCTGTTTGCCGACCTGGGCCTGCTGGAAGCAGCCGAAGATTATCGCGACGGCCGTGCGGTGCCGGCGCTGGGGTGGGAAGGTGACGCGGTCGGTGCGAGTGAGCAGCGGGTGTACCCGGCATTTCGCCTGTACGCACGCCGTCTCAGCGATGTAGAAGTGTTACGTGTGTATTTCGCCGGGCAGAACCTGTTGGTATCGACCCAGGCGAACACTATCGCGCAGGTGCAGTCGTTGAGCCGCAACCTGTCGATCGTATTCTGGGTCATCGCCGGGTTGGCCTTGGCGGGCGCATTCGCGGCCATCTTCGCCGGGGCCTTGGCCGCCGTGGCGCGCAAGCGCCGGGAATTGTCGGTGTTACGCCTGTTGGGCTTTTCAACCGTTGGGCTGTTGTGGTTTGTGGTGGTGCAGGCGTTGTACAGCGCAGGTGCTGCCGCCGTGCTCAGTGCAGGGTTGTATGGCCTGGCCGAGGCAGGGTTGAATAAGCTATTTGTGCAGGTTCCGGGCGAATACGCCAGCCACCTGCTGGCGCGTCATTACGGCCTGGCCCTGGTTGCAGTCCTCGGCGTCAGCGCCGTGGCGGCGGCCTGTGGTGGTTGGCGTGTGGCGCGGATCCAGGCTTCTGAAGGAATCAGAGATGTATAAGTTACTGGGTGCCTGTGTGGTGCTGAGCCTGGCCTCGCTGGCCTGGGCTGATGAGGCGAGCGACAAGCTCGACAATCCCAAACCGCTGCCGGACGACGTGAGCCTGCCGCTGCCGTGCGAAGGCAACATGGTGTTCCGTTACGCCTACGTACTGGCCCAGGGCACCCTGGATGATCGCGAAATCAGCCTCGGCTACCCCTTCGCCGAAGGCGAGGCGGGTTACCAGCAATCGTTTATTTCCGGCTACCGGCGCGACTTCATCAACGGCCAGTTCACCCTCAAGGATCTGCCCAAGGATTGGAACAACGTCATTGCGCCCTTGATGCCGAAGACCGACGCCAAGACCCCGCTCAAGCCCATGCTGTACTTCATCGGCAAGTACGAAGTGACCGCGCGCCAATACGCTGCGGTGATGGCCCAGGCGCAGTCCCTGGCCAGCGGCGAGCCGGCGCCGGCCTGCGACATTCCCACCGGCATGGCGGCGCGGCTGCCCAAGGTGAAGCTGTCACGCTTTGAAGCCGAACGCTTCTCGGCGGTGTACAGCGCCTGGTTGATGAAATACCACCGTGATTTGCTGCCGGTCAGCGGTCGCGGCTCTTCGGCGGAAGACGGTGGCCTGGGGTTTGTGCGCCTGCCCACCGAAGTGGAATGGGAATACGCCGCACGCGGCGGGCAGGCGGTGAGCCGCCAGGAGTTGGAGGGGCGGCTGTTCCCTCGGCGTGTCGAAGGCCATGAAGGCGAAGGCCCGCTGGCGGATTACGCGGTGTTCAACCAGGTGGCCGGCGGCACCGGCCAGGCTGCACGCCTGATGCCCATCGGCACCAAGTTGCCCAACCCGATCGGCCTGTTCGATGTGATCGGCAACGCTGCGGAGATGGTCCAGGAGTCCTTCCAGTTGGTGCACGCCGGGCGACGCCAGGGCACCTACGGCGGCTTTGTGGTCAAGGGCGGCAATTACCTCGAAGGCGAGGGCACGCTGTTTACCGGCATGCGCCGTGAGTACCCGCTGTTCGCCGCCGACGGCACCGAGCAAAGCAATGAGACCACCGGTTTCCGTGTGGCGATCGGCGCGCTGTCGGCGCCGCGTTCACGCTACAAGGAGCTGTTTGCCCAATGGCAGAAAGAAGGGCGCCTGGCCGCACTGACCGATGCCATCGACGAAGCCCAGGACCCGACCAAGCGCCTGGACACCATCATTGCCGCCAGTGTCGACCCCAAGCTGCAAGCCGAGCTGGGGCTGGTCAACGAAGAGCTCAAGCGCAACGTCTCGCTGATCGCCCAGCAACGCGAAGAGGCGGCGGGCAACCTGATTCAGTCCGCTGCGTTGGTGGCCGAGACCATCAGCAACTACAACATCCGCCTGATCAACCTGCAGAAGAGCCGCGATCAGGCGGTCGCCAACAAGGACGAAGCCAGTGCGACGCTGTTCGCTACGGCCATCGACAATGGCCGCAGCGCCCTCGACGGCGCGGTGGCGATCTATATCGACAACCTGGCCACCGGCACGCGCTATACCGATGCGGTGATCCAGGCTCAGTTTCAACGGATCAAGGAAGAGTTGGATCGCAAACCTGTGCTCGGCAAGAGCTTGGTGACGCGCGCGACACTGTTCGTTCGCCATGTCGGCAACTACCGCAAGCAACAGCGGGCCGACCCGGCAACGATCTTGAAGGAACTGCTCGCAGCGAGCGGTCAGCGGTCTTGACCGTTGGTTGTGCGGCGAGCTTGGAAGGGACTCAGGCGGCGGTGGGCCGTGCTGGGCAAGTCAAACTTAACAGAGATCACACCTATGCTTTTTTCCCGTAAGGCGGTTTCCAAGCGTCACCTGCTGCTGATCGCAGCCGGTTTCAGTACCGTATTGACTGGTTGCGCCACGTCACCGGCCTCCAAGGTCGCGTCGAGCACCAAGGTCGAGTACTACCCGAACTGCTACGAGCCGGTGCAGCACCTGCGCGCCACCGATTCGAACATGACCAAGTCGGTGGTGACCGGTGCGGCCCTCGGCGCGGCCGGTGGTGCATTGCTGGGTGCCCTGACCGGCGACGCCGACAAGCGCGGTCGTAACGCGGCCATTGGTGCTGCGGGCGGGGCACTGGCTGGCGGCGCGGCGGGTTACTACACCGAGCGTCAAAAGCAGATCGCCGATGACAAGCAGCGCATCGCGTCCTACTCCACCGACTTCAATAAAAGCGCGTCCGACATCGACCGCAGCACCGCTTACGCCAAAGCGTCCCAGCAGTGCTATCAGAGCGCGTTCACCCAGCTGGTGAACGACCGCAAGGCCAAGACCGTCAACGACACCGAAGGCCGCAAGCGCCTGGCGGAAATCGTCGCGGGCCTGAAGGAGTCCAACGACCTGATCGTCGCGGTCAACGGCAAGGCCAGTGAAGACCTGAACAACTACACCCAGGCTTATGAGAAAGACCTGCAACAGGTTGGCGTGCAACGCACCGACGTGGTCACCGTGGCCACCGCCGACACCACGCCTGTGGTAGCGCCGACCAAGGGTAAGAAAGCCGTAAAACCTGCGAAAAAGCCGGTGCTGCCAACCGTGCCTAAAGAAGCGGTCACTACCGAGAAGAGCATCCAGACCGTGCAGGCCAAGCAAGCTGAAAGCAAGCAGGTTGCCAGCGCCGGCAAGGCCCAGATCGAAGGCACTTGCCGCGATCCGAACCTGGCCGATTGGGCGCCTGTGCCTTGCCCTAACGTTTAAGCAAGATGTTGCTATAAGCGTTAAACGCCTGCCGATCTCCCGCTAAAGCGCGAGATCGGTGGCGTTCTGCCTGCAAATCGTTACACTGCTGCGGCCACTTAACAAATACACCGAGGCCGTGTGCATGAAATTTCGTCTTCTGCTGTGGGTGCTGGGCCTGATGATGGGCAAAGCCAGCCGCACCAATCCTGCCTTCCAGCAACAGTTGGGTGATAAAGACCTGGCGTTCCAGTTGCAGACCCTCGACGGCAAGGTTGCCCGTCACTTCATCGTCAAAGACCAGCGCATCACCAGCCGTTCGGGTGTACACCCGTCACCGGCATTTGCCATCGCCTTCAAAGACGCTGCCTACGGCTTCGCCACGATGCAGGCGAAGAACAAGCAACTGGCGTTCATGACGGGGATTCAGGACAAGTCGATCCAGATCAAGGGAAACCCGGCGCTGGTAATCTGGTTCCAGGGCTTGACCAAGTATTTGAAGCCGAAGAAAAAGAAAGCCTGACACCGCTTTGTAGTGAACGGGCTTGCCCCGCGCTGGGTGGCGTAGCCGCCCTAAACCCAGGCACCTCGGTCTCTCTGAAACACCGCGGCGTTCCTGTTGGGGCGGCTTTGCCACCCAGCGCGGGGCAAGCCCGCTCACTACACAAGCTGAGCGTCAGCCCTGGTTGAACTGCGACGCCAACTCGCGCAACAACACCTCGGCATCCAGCACTTTACCCACCACGTCCTCTGCCTTGTCACGGCTTAACCCGAGGCGCTCGAGCAGCGCCTCCGGGATCGCTTCATCCGGCCCGGAACCGATGCCACGGCTGCGCAGCAAACGTACGGCCAGGCACACCAGGTTCGGGTACTCGGCGTATTGGCCATCGTAGGTCGGGTCGTGCTGGAAGCGCAGGGCGGTGGACAGTTCGTCCGGCATGTCCCAGTAGCGCATCAGCCAGGCGCCGATCTGCTCGCGGCTGATGCCCAGCAGGTGCTGTTCGACATAGCTGTGGCACAGGTGCGGGTTGACCTCCAGGTGGCGGCAGATCAACGAGAAATGTGGCGGGAATACGTGAGCCAGCAGCAGGTAACCGAAGTTGTGCAGCAGGCCGGCCAGGTAGGTCAGGCCGGCTTCCGGGCGCTGGGCGCGCGGCATGGCGCGGGTCAGGCCCTCGATCACGGCGGCGGTGTAGATCGATTGGTGCCAGTACGGGGTGGCCTGGTGCGGATGGTCTTTGGGCAGGCTCAGGGTCTTGCCCAGGGCCAGGCCAAGTGCCAGGTTGATCACCAGGTCAAAGCCCAGCACACGCACGATGGCGTCTTCCACTGAGCGAATCTTGCCTGGCGAGGCGTAGTACGGCGACGCTGCCCAGCTCACCACTTGGGCAGCCAGGGCCGGGTCGGTTTCGACCACGCCGGTAATGTCATCGATGGTGGCGTTGGGGTCGACGCGCAACTTGATGATTTTTTGCGCGGTATCGGCCAGCGGCGGAATTTCGATGGTCGCTTCCAGGCGTTGCTGGATACGACGGGCGGTAAACGCCTGCATCGCCTGGGTAATTTCCTCGCGGTCATCATTGGGACGATCGAGGTTAGGGCGGATGTTGCTCAACGGCTCGCCGAAGTGCCCGGCGCTGGCCTTGGTGAGCATGGTCTTGAACATGTCGCTGGCAATTTCCAGCAGCAGCCCGGCTTCGCCCGAATGCACCAGCAGGCTCGGTTCGTTGAGCAAGCTGCCTTCGTACAGGCATGGCGAGCTGGTGAGCGCGGGCAGCCCGGGTAGCAGGCTCAATTCATGCTTGCCCAGCATGCGTTCGATGCGCTCCGGCGCTACGGCCGTCAGGCGGCGCCCGGTCAGTTCGGCCAAGCGGTTGAGGTCAAGCAACTGGTTCTGGGGGAACAGCACCATGAGAGCGCCAACGGCATCTTCCAGCAGTACCGCCTGGACCTTTCGCACGGGATTCAGGCCAGGTTGTTCGGCAACTTCCGTGTAGGGGATGGCGAGCTTTGCGAGCAGAGCCCGAATGACCGGCGGAGCGGTCAGTGGGGCTGTGGCGAGGGCTACTTCTGACATGGCCTGATCCAAATTCGTACAGTCCAAGAAGTATAACCAGCTTGATACAGGTGTTGGTCGGAAAGTGAGGCAGGCGTCACACTTGGCCGTATTGCTGTCCATGTCGTAGCCAACGATTCAGCAATGGGCTGACATGCTCCGGCCAGCGCTCCAGTAGCGCTTGTGCCGCGTCACGCACGGCGGGCAACAGGTCGGCGTCGCGCATCAGGTCGGCGACCTTGAATTGCAGCAGGCCGGTCTGGCGGGTGCCGAGCATTTCGCCGGGGCCGCGCAGTTCGAGGTCTTTCTCGGCGATGACAAAACCGTCGTTGGTTTCACGCATGATGCCCAGGCGCTGACGACCGATTTGCGACAGCGGCGGGTGATACAGCAGCACGCAATGGCTGGCCGCGCTGCCCCGGCCGACACGGCCGCGCAGCTGGTGCAGTTGCGCCAAGCCCAGGCGCTCGGGGTTTTCGATGATCATCAGGCTGGCGTTGGGTACGTCCACACCCACCTCGATTACCGTGGTGGCCACCAGCAGTTGCAGGTTGCCGGCCTTGAATTCGGCCATCACCGCGGCTTTTTCCGCAGGCTTCATGCGGCCATGGATCAACCCGACCTTCAATTCGCCCAAGGCGCTGCTGAGGTCTTCGTACGTGGTTTCGGCGGCCTGGCAGGTCAGTTCTTCGGACTCTTCGATCAGCGTGCACACCCAATAGGCCTGACGACCTTCGGCGCAGGCCCCGCGTACGCGCTCGATCACTTCCACGCGGCGGGTGTCGGTGACCAGGACGGTATTGACGGGGGTACGGCCGGGAGGCAGTTCGTCGAGGATCGAGGTGTCGAGGTCGGCATAGGCGCTCATGGCCAGGGTGCGCGGGATCGGGGTGGCGGTCATGATCAACTGGTGCGGGTTCATGCGCCCGCCCACGCCTTTCTGGCGCAGGGCCAGGCGCTGCTGCACGCCGAAGCGGTGTTGCTCGTCGATGATCACCAGTGCCAGGTTCTTGAACTGCACTTCGTCCTGGAACAATGCGTGGGTGCCGACCACCATCGGCGCACCTGCGGCGATCTGTTCCAGCGCCGCCGCACGGTTCTTGCCCTTGAGCTTGCCGGCCAGCCACGCGACTTCCAGGCCCAAGGGTTCGAGCCAGCGTTTGAAGGTAATGAAATGCTGTTCGGCAAGGATTTCTGTAGGCGCCATCAGCGCGACCTGGTAACCGGCCTCCAGTGCTTGCAGGGCGGCGAGGGCGGCGACCACGGTCTTGCCGGCGCCTACGTCGCCCTGGATCAGACGCAGCATCGGTTCCTGCTGGCTCAAGTCGTAGGCGATTTCATTGCCGACGCGCTGTTGTGCTCCGGTCGGGGTAAAGCCGAGGTTGGCCAAGTAGAGTGCGGGCAAACGCGTGGCCTTGGGCATCGCCGGCGCGCGCAGCGAACGCATGCTCTCGCGCAGGCGTTGCTGGGACAGTTGGTGGGTCAGCAGTTCTTCGAAGGCCAGGCGGTGCTGGGCCCAGTGATGACCCAGGGCCAGTTCGTCGACATCGGCGTCGGCGGGTGGGTGATGCAGGTAGCGGATCGCATCGTCCAGGGGCGCCAATTGGTAATCGCGGGCAAGCTCCAGGGGCAGCCAGTCGGGCAGGCTCTTCGGGCCGAGCATCGTCAGGGTCTGCATGCACAGCTGGCGCAGGCGTTGTTGAGTCAAGCCTTCGGTGAGCGGGTAGATGGGCGTCAGCGTGGTATCTACCGGCGGCGGCTCGTCGCCAGTGATGGCGCGGTATTCCGGATGGTAGATCTCCAGGCCCGAGGCGCCGGGGCGCGCCTCACCGTAGCAGCGTACGCGGGTGCCCCGCTTGAGGCCCTCTTTCTGTGCGTTGCTGAAGTGGTAGAAGCGCAGGCTCAGCCCGCCGGTGCCGTCCTGCAGGCGTATCACCAGGCTGCGGCGCTTGCCCATGACCACGTCGGCACCGCTGACGGTGCCTTCGATCACCGCATCCTGCCCAGGCCGCAACTGGCCGATAGGCACCACGCGGGTGCGGTCCTGATAGCGCAGCGGCAGATGGAACAGCACGTCCTGGAGGTTTTCCAGGCCGACCTTGGCCAGTTTTTCGGCCATGGCTTCACCGACACCCTTGAGTGCCGTCACCGACACCTGCGACAGTTCAGTCATACGACGTGTCAGCTCGCAGCCGTCGGCTTGGCCACCGAGCACAGGCGGATCGAGTCGGCGAGGATCTCAATGGCCTTGGGCCGCGGGAAACTGGCGCGCCAGGCAATGGCCACGGTACGGAACGGCACGGGTGGCGTGAGCGGGCGCACTTCGATCACGCCGGGGGCGTAGTGATGGCTGTCCACTGCCGACAGCGGCAGGATCGAAATGCCCAGGCCGGAGGCGACCATGTGGCGAATCGTCTCCAGGGAGCTGGACTCCACGGTGGTGTGCTTGGCGCCGTCGTTGCCCTTGGTCAGGGTCGGGCAGGCTTCGAGCACCTGGTCGCGGAAGCAGTGGCCTTCGCCGAGCAGCAACAGGCTCTTGTCGTTGAGCAGGCCGGCGTCGATCGTGTCTTTCTGCGTCCACGGATGCGAGGCCGGCATCAGCACATAGAACGGCTCGTCATAGAGCGGCAGGGTCAGCACGTCTGCTTCGGTGAACGGCAGGGCAATGATGATCGCGTCCAGCTCACCGTTGCGCAGCTTGTCGCGCAGCACATGAGTGAAGTTTTCTTCGATGTACAACGGCATCTGCGGTGCAACGCGGTGCAGTTGCGGAATCAGGTGCGGGAACAGGTAGGGACCAACGGTATAAATGGCGCCAACCTTCAGAGGCGCGGTCAGCTGGTTCTTGCCGGCCTGGGCCAACTCGCGAATGCTCTGCGCCTGCTCCAGGACTTTCTGGGCCTGGGCCACAATGCCTTCACCCACCGGGGTGAGGCGCACGGCGCTTTTGCTGCGCTCGAAGATCAGCACACCGAGTTCGTCTTCAAGCTTTTTCACGCCCACCGACAGGGTCGGTTGGCTGACATGGCAACGCTCGGCCGCATGGCCGAAGTGCTGCTCTTGGGCGAGGGTCACGATGTAGCGTAATTCTGTAAGAGTCATAGCGGGCGTCCATGAGGTACAGCCCAAGCATACCGGCTGCAATCGATAGACGCACGTTATCAGAACTTTGGTGGGGATTGAGTGGGGATTTTGCTGAAGGTGGTGAGAGTTGCCCCTCACCACGCTCAGCGTTACCGGCGGCGCTTTTCGATGTTGTAGACGAAGGGCGCAACGATTTCGATGCTGCCACCTTTCAACATGTCGGCCGGCGGCTTGGGCAGTGGCTGGGCACGACGGATCATGTCCAGGGTCGCACGGTCCAGGTCGGCGTTGCCGGAGCGGCCTACCAACTCATAGGACAGCACATTGCCCTCTCCATCGACCACGAAGCGCAAGCGGTTCAGGCCTTCCTTGCCGCTGCGCTGGGCGCTTGGCGGGTACTTCTTGTACTTCTGCAAATGCGCCAGCAGGGCACCTTCCCAGGATGCTTTGGCGGCGACCTGTTGGGGGGACGGGCCAGGCACCGGCTGGGCCGACTTTTCTGCAGGCGCGTTGGTCGGTGGTGTTTCACTCGGCGGCTCTTCGGAAGGTTTCTCCTTGGGCGGCTCGGGCTTCTTCTCTACCGGTTTGGGCGGCGCAGGCTTGGGCTTGGGTTTGACCGGCTTGGGCACCTGGATCGTTGGCTTGGGCGCCTCGGCCAGTTTCGGCAGGGGCAGCTCTTCCACCGGGGCGGGCGGTTGCGGCGGCGTGATGACCTTGGGCGGCGCCGGCGGTGGTGGTGCCGGCATTGGCGCCAGGTCGATGACCATGGCCGCCGGCGGCAGCTGCACCGGATGCGGCGCGGACCATTGGAGCGCGATGAGGATCGCGACGGCATGCACGCCCAGCACGACGGCAAGGCTGGTGCCATAACGCGTCAGTTTGTGGCGCGTCGTGATCATTTCTTGGCTGCCGTCTCAAGTCCGACCAGGCCCACCTTGAGGTAGCCGGCTGCCCGCAGGGCATCCATCACGCTCATCAGGTCGCCGTAGTCCACGCCCTTGTCGGCCTGGAAGAAGATCGTCGTGTCTTTCTTGCCTTGGGTCTTGGCGTCGAGCACCGGGCCCAGGGTTTCAGCCTTGACTTCTTCTTCACCCAGGAACAGGCGTTGGTCCGCCTTGACGCTGAGGAAGATCGGTTTCTCCGGCCGCGGCGCGGGCTTGGCGCTGGACGCGGGCAGGTCGACCTTGATGTCTACAGTCGCCAGTGGAGCCGCCACCATGAAGATGATCAGCAGCACCAGCATCACGTCGATAAACGGCGTGACATTGATCTCGTGGTTCTCGACGAGCTCGTCGTCGCCTTGATTCAAATGCAGGCCCATGGCCGATTACCCCACTTTCACCATGTGCGGTTGCGAGCTGCGCTCGGTAGGCAGGTGATCGAGGTCACGGCTGACCAGCAACAGGACTTCTGCCGACGCATCCGACACCTGCGCCTTGTAGCCGGCAATCGAACGGGCGAACACGTTGTAGATCACCACCGCAGGAATCGCCGCAACCAGGCCCAGGGCGGTAGCCAGCAAGGCTTCTGCGATACCGGGGGCAACGACGGCGAGGTTGGTGGTCTGGGTTTTGGCGATACCGATGAAGCTGTTCATGATGCCCCATACGGTGCCGAACAGGCCGACGAATGGCGCGGTAGAGCCGATGGTCGCGAGTACACCGGTGCCGCTGCTCATGTTGCGACCGCAGGCGGCCACCAGGCGCTCCAGGCGGAAGCTGACGCGTTCCTTGATGCCTTCTTTTTCACGCGTGTTGGCCGACAGGCGCATTTCTTCCAGTGCGTCGTGCACCAGCAGGTTGGCCAGGGTGCCCTTCTTGGTCGCGGTGTCGCTCGCTTCCTTGAGGGTGGTGGCCTTTTTCAGGTGGGCGATTTCACTGCGCAGACGACGCTTGGCGCCCAGCAGTTCAAAGCCTTTGGCGATCCAGATGGTCCAGGTAATGATCGAGGCGATGGCCAGGCCGATCATCACGGCTTTTACCACCACGTCAGCGTTCTGGTACATGCCCCACGGCGACAGGTCATGGGCCATGCCCAGGGTGTTGTCTTCTTCCAGCACAACGCCGGGTTCGGCGGCAGGCGCTGGAGTGGCGGCCTGGGATGGGTCAGTGGCAACCGGTGCGGCGGCAGGAGCCGCCGGGGCTGCAGCGCTGTGCTCGGCAGTGGCCGGAGTGGCTGGGGCAGTGGCGTCAGCGAATGCGGCGGTCGGCGCCAGCAGTACGCTGAACAGCATCGCAGCCACCGCACGCCAGGCGCGGGAGGGACTGTGAAGCAGGGTTGGCGAAGCGGGGTTGATATTACGTGTCATGCTGGCCGGACCTGAGAGAAGAAAATGGGTGATCGCCCTTCCAGACCCTTTGGGCCGAGGACAAATGGGCGGACATTATTGCAAGTAATTCTTGTTAACTAAAGTAATACAGTTACTTTATTTGTCCTTTTGCTGGCCGCTGGTCATCTTCGGCGGCTAATCTGCGCCTTTAAGAACGGAGTTTTGAAATGTCTGCGCCTTCTGTTGTGATTGCCGGTTGCGGTGATGTGGGTAGTCGGTTGGCTAGCCAATTGCTGGCCTCGGAATGGGAGGTACACGGCTTGCGTCGCGATATTTCGCGTCTGCCCGACGGCGTAATCGGCATTGCCGGTGACCTGTTCAACAAGGACTGCCCTGACACCTGGCCGATCGGCGGGGTGGATTACCTGGTGTATTGCGCTGCCGCAACGGACCACGATGAAGCCGGCTACCGCGCCGCTTATGTGCAAGGCTTGCAGCATGTGCTGGAGTGGCTGCAGGACTACGGCCAGGCGCCGAAGCACCTGCTGTTTGTGTCCAGCAGCAGCGTGTATGGACAGCAGAATGGTGAGTGGGTCGATGAAACCTCCGACACTCAGGCCAAAGGTTACTCCGGCCAAGTGATGCTGGAGGCTGAGCAAGTCGCCCTCAACAGCGGTATTCCCGCGACCGTCGTGCGCTTGACCGGTATTTACGGCCCGGGCCGTGAGTGGCTGTTGACCCAGGTTCGCCAAGGTTATCGCGTGGCGATCGAGCCACCTTTGTATGGCAACCGGATCCATGCGGATGATGCGGCAGGCCTGCTGGCGTTTTTGTTGCGCCATGTGGAGCAGGGTGGTTCGCTGGACAAGATCTATATCGGTGTCGACGATGCGCCTGCGCCGCTGGCTGAAGTGGTGGCTTGGCTACGCGAGTATCTGGGGGTGACCGAATGGGCCGAAGACGCCAGTGTGCGGCGTGCCGGCAGCAAGCAATGCAGTAATGCTCGAGCTAAAGCACTGGGTTGGCGCCCGGCCTATCCGAGTTACCGCGAAGGGTATGCGGCGATTCTTGAGGGTAAGTGCTGAATAAAACAGCTAATTTGTAGTGAGCGGGCTTGCCCCGCGCTGGGTGGCGCAGCCGCCCCATCAGGGACGCTGTGGTGTTTCAGAAAAACCGAGGTGCCTAGGTTTGGGGCGGCTGCGCCGCCCAGCGCGGGGCAAGCCCGCTCACTACAGAGCTGCGTGCGTCATTGCTTTTCCAGTAGCCATTGACGCGGCCCCGGCGTAAACGAAGGTACTTCGTCCGCCTGAGCAGTGTTCACCGCCTGGAATATTTCCAGTTGCTTGCCCTTGCGGGCGAAGATCCACGGGTTACCCTTGCCGTTCAGTTGCAGCCAGATGCTGTCGTAGCCGCCGCTCATGGAGGCGCAGTCGCCGGCCAGGCACAGCGAGTAGTGATCGACCCCAGGCAGGCCGGCGACCTTGCCGTTGGCCTGGAACTGCACCGTGGAGCCGTCACCGTTGCCGTCGGTGATCTTCCAGTCGCCGCCCATGTAAGCTGCATACAGTGCCCGCTCGAAGTTGGCACCCAGCGGTGCGCCTTCCGGGGCCGGGTCTTTGGCGCGGGCGAACAACTGTTCAGGCTCGTTGTCGTTGGCCACTTGCAGCAGTTGTTTGCCTTTGCGCTTGAGTTCGGTGGCTGCGCTGCCGTAGAAGTCGACGCTCCAGGCACCTGGTTTCTCGCCGATCAACTTGCCTTCGGCGACTTCAAAACCGTTGTAGTAGCGCGCCTGCAGCGCTTTGGTATTGACCTCCCATTCGAGGTTCGGCCCATTGCTCTGCAGTGCTTCACGCAAAGGGCCGCCCTTGGCTGCTGCGTCGATGGCGGCCTGGTTGATCCAGGTGCCACTCACATCCAGGTCTGCAGGGTTGCTGGCGCAGCCGCCCAGCAGCAGGGCGAGCAACGAAGAGGCTACAAGCGCTTTGCGCATACGAAATCCTTTTAAAACAAAGTCGGCGCGGCCTGTGGAGGCTGCGCCGGGTGTTTTTACTCGATGACCAGAATCGCGTCCATCTCAACCTGCGCGCCCTTTGGCAGAGCGGCCACGCCAATCGCGGCGCGGGCTGGGTAGGGTTGTTCGAAGTACTTGCCCATGATCTCGTTGACCTTGGCGAAGTGGCTCAGGTCAGTCAGGAAGATGTTCAGTTTGACGATGTCCTTGAACGAACCACCAGCAGCTTCGGCGACGGACTTGAGGTTTTCGAAGACCTGTACGGTCTGTGCTTCGAAGCCTTCAACCAGTTCCATGGTCTTTGGGTCCAGCGGGATCTGGCCGGACATGTAGACGGTATTGCCTGCCTTGATCGCCTGGGAATAAGTACCGATGGCGGCCGGGGCCTTGTCGCTGTTGATAACAGTCTTGGTCATTTGTGACTCCTTGTAAGAGAAGATGACTTATTTGATGCGCTAAGCACGCATGCGGGTGATGCGGATCACCCCGGTCAGGGCGCGCAGTTTCTTGATCACGCGGGCCAGGTGCACGCGGTCGTGGACGCTGACCACCAACTGGACCACGCTGATGCGGCCGTCGCGTTCATCCATGCTGATTTTTTCGATATTGCCATCGGCTGCGTTGACGCTGCTGGCCAACAGGGCGATCAAGCCGCGCTGGTGTTCCAACTCCACTCGCAACTCGACGTTGAATTCGCCGGTGACATCCTTGGCCCACGAGAGCTGGATGCATTTTTCCGGGTTGTGGCGGATTTCGCTGATGTTTCGGCAGTTGTCCAGGTGCACCACCATGCCTTTGCCGGCGGACAGATGGCCGACAATCGGGTCGCCCGGGATCGGCGTGCAGCACTTGGCGTAGCTGAGCACCAGGCCCTCGGTACCGCGAATCGCCAGCGGGCCTTCGGGGCTTGGCAACTGCTCGCCTTCGCCCAACAAGCGACGGGCGACCACGTAGGCCATGCGGTTTCCCAGGCCGATATCTTCCAGCAGGTCTTCGATGTTTTGCTGGTGGTACTCGTTGAGTATCGCCTGCACACGCTCGTGCGGGATCTTGTCGAGGGCGCTGTCGAAACCGTTGAGCACCTTGTTCAGCAGGCGTTCGCCCAGGCTGATGGACTCGGAACGGCGTTGCAGTTTCAGGGCGTGGCGGATGTGCGTGCGTGCCTTGCCGGTGACGACGAAATTGAGCCACGCCGGGTTCGGGCGTGCGCCCGGGGCGCTGACGATCTCGACCGTGGAACCGCTTTGCAGGGGCTCGGACAGCGGCGCGAGGCGACGGTTGATCCGGCAGGCAATGCAGCTGTTACCCACGTCGGTATGCACGGCGTAGGCAAAGTCGACCGCCGTGGAGCCTTTGGGCAACTCCATGATGCGGCCTTTGGGCGTGAAGACGTAGACCTCGTCCGGGAACAGGTCGATCTTCACGCTTTCGATGAATTCCAGGGAGTTACCGGCACGTTGCTGCATTTCCAGCACGCCTTTTACCCATTGGCGGGCGCGGGCATGGGTGCCTTTGGGTTGCTCGTCGCCGCTGGACTTGTAGAGCCAGTGGGCAGCGATGCCATTGTTGGCCATTTCTTCCATTTCCCGAGTGCGGATCTGGATCTCGATCGGCACCCCGTGCATACCGAACAACGTGGTATGCAGCGATTGATAGCCGTTGGCCTTGGGAATGGCGATGTAGTCCTTGAAGCGACCCGGCAGCGGCTTGTACAAATTATGTACGGCGCCCAGCACGCGGTAGCAGGTGTCGACCTTGTCGACGATGATCCGGAACGCATAAACGTCCATGATCTCGTTGAAGGCCCGACGCTTGCCGCGCATCTTTTTATAGATGCCGTAGATGTGTTTCTGCCGGCCGCTGACTTCGCCTTCGATCTCGTCGATCGCCAGGCAATGGCTCAGGGACTCTTCGATCTTGTTGACGATTTCCTTGCGATTGCCACGGGCGCGCTTGACGGCCTGGTAGATGCGCGCCGAGCGCATCGGATGCATCGCTTTGAAGCCGAGGTCTTCGAATTCGATACGAATGGCATGCATGCCCAGCCGGTTGGCGATGGGCGCATAGATTTCCAGGGTTTCCTTGGCAATGCGCCGACGCTTTTCGCCGGACAGCACTTCCAGTGTGCGCATGTTGTGCAGCCGGTCGGCCAGCTTGACCAGGATCACCCGGATATCGCGGGCCATGGCCATGGCCATCTTCTGGAAGTTTTCCGCCTGGGCTTCGGCCTTGGTCTCGAAGTTCATCTGGGTCAGTTTGCTGACCCCGTCGACCAGTTCGGCCACGGTTTCGCCAAATTGCGCGCTCAGCGCTTCCTTGGCGATGCCGGTGTCTTCGATCACGTCATGCAGCATCGCGGCCATCAGGCTTTGATGGTCCATGTGCATGTCGGCAAGAATATTTGCCACCGCAAGAGGATGGGTGACATACGCCTCGCCACTGCGGCGGCGTTGGCCGTCGTGGGCTTGTTCGGCGTAGAAATACGCTCGGCGGACCAGGTTGACCTGGTCTGGGCCGAGGTAGGCCGATAAGCGATCGGCGAGGGCGTCTATGCTCGGCAAAGTGCGAACTCCTGCCGTTGGCTGTGACCCTGCGCCGTGCTACGTCGACCAGGCATAGGCTTAGACGGCCTCGTTGGACTCGTCCTCGAACGCTGCAAACAGCGGTTCGTCCTGAACGATTTCCTGCTCGGCGATGAACTCGTAGCTCATCAGGCCTTCAGCGATTTCACGCAGGGCTACAACGGTAGGCTTGTCGTTTTCCCACTGGACCAGAGGCTCTTTGCCACCGGTGGCCAATTGACGGGCACGCTTGGTAGAGAGCATGACCAGCTCAAAGCGGTTATCCACGTGTTCTAGGCAGTCTTCAACGGTTACGCGGGCCATGGTATTCCTCGGAGCGAATGCAAGATGCGCGCTGCCCGGTTGGGCGAGCGGACTAAACAGTTTAAAAAATCACCAGCGTTTAGGGAAGCGCTGATTTTCCGCAGGCCCTCGCAAAACCGCTACAGGCACCAATGTAAAGCCCTTGCGGCGGTTTTGGGAAGAGCCAATCAACCAAGCAGTTCGGCGAGCAATTTGCCGAAACGCTGCTGTTGGCGCTTTTGCTGCAGCTGATTGGTGCGGAAAATGGCCTTCAGATCATCCAGTGCGTGGGCAAAGTCGTCATTGATGATCAGGTAATCGTAATCGACGTAGTGGCTCATTTCACTGACGGCTTCGCGCATGCGACCTTCGATGATCTCGTTGCTGTCCTGGCCGCGATTGGTCAGACGCTGGTGCAAGGCTTCCAGGGACGGCGGCAGGATAAAGATCGAGCGCGCCTGGGGCATCAGCTTGCGTACCTGTTCGGCGCCCTGCCAGTCGATTTCCAGGATCAGGTCGTGGCCTTCGTCCAGGGTCTGCTGCAAGTGGCTCTGCGAGGTGCCGTAGAGGTTGCCGAAGACTTCGGCACGCTCCAGGAAGTCGCCGTGCTCGATCATCTTGACGAACTCGGTGCGCTCGACGAAATGGTAGTGCTCGCCGTTGACCTCGCCCGGGCGCATGGCGCGGGTGGTGTGGGAAACCGAGATGCGGATGTGCTCGTCAGCGTCGGTCAGGGCCTTGACCAAGCTGCTCTTGCCCGCGCCCGAAGGGGCGGAAATGATGTAAAGGGTGCCGGTGCTGTGGGTCATGGAAGTTGCCTTACTCAATATTCTGTACTTGTTCGCGCATCTGCTCGATCAACACTTTGAGGTTGACCGCCGCTTGTGTGCTGCGTGGGTCAAACGCCTTGGAACCCAGTGTATTGGCTTCGCGGTTGAGTTCCTGCATCAGGAAGTCCAGGCGCCGACCGGCGGCACCGGCGGACTTGAGTACGCGGCGCACTTCGAGGATATGGGTGCTGAGGCGGTCGAGTTCTTCCGCAACGTCGCTCTTCTGGGCCAGCAGGACCATTTCCTGCTCCAGGCGTGTCGGGTCCAGGTCAGCCTTCATGTCGGCAAAGCGATCGAGGACCTTCTGGCGCTGGGTGGCGAGCATTTGCGGCACCAGTTCGCGCAGGATGACCACGTCTTCTTCGATTGACGTCAGGCGTTCGTTGATCAGGCGGGCCAGTTCGGCGCCTTCGCGCTCGCGGCCGGCCTTGAGCTCCTTCAAGCCCTGATTGAACAGGGCCAGGGCTTCGGCGTTGAGCGCTTGCGGGTCGGTAGCGTCGGCCACCAGTACGCCGGGCCAGGCCAGCACTTCCAGTGGGTTAAGCGCGGCGGGCTGTTGGATCAGGCCGGCGATGGTTTCTGCCGCAGCGACCAGTTGCGCGGCGCGGTCGCGATCGACCTGCAAGGGCTTGCCGGTGGTTTCTTCGGTAAAGCGCAGGGTGCATTCCAGCTTGCCGCGCGAGATACCTTGGCGCAGCGCTTCACGCACGGCGCCTTCGAGGTCACGGAAAGACTCCGGCAGGCGCAGGTGCGGCTCCAGGTAGCGGCTGTTGACCGAGCGCAGTTCCCAGCTCAGGGTGCCTTGGGCGCCGGCTTTTTCGACGCGGGCGAAGGCGGTCATGCTGTGCACCATGGAGGTACCTCGCGTTGCAGCCCAGCAAATACGGGCTGATGGTTAGGAAGGCGCAGGATTGTAGCGTAGTGGGGCGGGCACGCCCAAACCCGAGCATTCGTAACCGAATTTTTTAGCAGTGCCCCGAATCGGCTCGCGGCTCTATAATGCTCGGCAGTTTTTCGTCCTCAGTACAGGTGTCTCCCTATGAAACGTCCAAGTGGTCGCGTTGCCGATCAGCTCCGCTCGATCCGCATCACCCGCAACTACACCAAACACGCCGAGGGATCTGTACTGGTCGAGTTTGGCGATACCAAAGTCATCTGTACGGTCAGCGTCGAAAATGGCGTACCACGCTTCCTCAAGGGCCAGGGCCAGGGCTGGTTGACCGCCGAATACGGCATGTTGCCGCGTGCGACCGGCGAGCGGAACCAGCGTGAAGCCAGCCGTGGCAAGCAAGGTGGCCGTACCCTGGAAATCCAACGCCTGATTGGTCGTTCCCTGCGCGCCGCGCTGGATATGTCCAAGCTGGGAGACGTGACCCTGTATGTCGACTGCGACGTGATCCAGGCTGACGGCGGCACCCGCACGGCGTCTATCACCGGCGCCATGGTGGCCCTGGTCGACGCGTTGAAAGTGATCAAGAAACGTGGCGGCCTGAAGGGCGGTGACCCGCTCAAGCAAATGATCGCCGCCGTCTCGGTGGGCATGTACCAGGGCGAGCCTGTGCTGGACCTGGACTATCTGGAAGACTCGGCTGCCGAGACCGACCTGAACGTGGTGATGACCAGCACCGGTGGTTTCATCGAAGTGCAGGGCACCGCTGAGGGCGCACCGTTCCAGCCGGCTGAGCTGAATGCCATGCTGGCCTTGGCCCAGAAGGGCATGACCGAAATCTTCGCACTGCAGACCGCCGCACTGGCTGACTGAACCCGCCTCAAGGAGAAGCGCCATGAATGACAACAGCCAAATGCCTGTCCCTACGCCTTCCTACGAAGTGCGCCAGGGCGCGATGTTGTGCCATCTCGCGGCGTTCCTGGGGTTTGTGTTCCCCTTCGGCAGCGTCGTGGGGCCGCTGATCCTGTGGCAGATGAAGAAGGAAGTGGACCCGTTCATTGATGACCAGGGCAAGGAAGCCTTGAATTTCCAGATCACCGTGGCCATTGCCTGGATCGCTTGCATCGTGCTGGCCTTTGCGGTGATTGGCTTTTTCCTGATGTTCGCCCTGGCGATCGCCACGGTGGTGCTGACCATCATTGGCAGTATCAAGGCCAACAAGGGGATCGCCTACCGCTATCCCTTGACCTGGCGTGTGATCAAGTAACGCGCACCCAGCTGACCGGCAGGCACAAAAAAACCGACAGCGATGTCGGTTTTTTTGTGCCTGGAAAAAGACCTCAGATGGTCAGTGTCCAGTCGTAATCCACGATCAGCGGCGCGTGCTGCGAGAAGCGTGGCTGGCGTGGCAGGCGTGCGCTGCGTACAAACCGGCGCAGACCAGGGGTCAGCAACTGGTAGTCGAAACGCCAGCCCAGGTTGAGCATCTCAGCCTGTTCGTTATCCGGCCACCAGCTGTACTGGTCGCCTTCACGGCTGACTTCGCGCAGGGCATCGACATAACCCATGTTGCCGACAATCTCGTCCATCCAGGCCCGTTCCGGCGCCAGGAAACCCGGGGATTGCTGGCTGTCGCGCCAGTTCTTGATATCCAGCTTCTGTTGCGCCACGTACAGCGAGCCACAATAAATGTACTCGCGACGTTTGCGCCGCTGTTTATCCAGATAACGGGCGAAATCGTCCATTAGCTTGAACTTCTGGTTCAAGTCTTCATCGCCGTTCTGCCCCGAAGGGAGCAGCAAGGTCGCGATGCTGACCTTGTCGAAATCGGCTTGCAGGTAGCGCCCGTAGCGGTCGGCTGTCTCGAAGCCGAGGCCGCTGATGACCGCCTTGGGTTGCAACCGCGAGTACAAAGCCACGCCACCTTGGGTGGGCACTTCGGCATCGCAGGCATAAAGGAAGTAGCCATCCAGTTGGAAGGCTGGGTCGTCCAGTTCAAAGGCGGAGGCGCGGGTGTCCTGCAGGCAGATGACGTCGGCATTCTGTGCTTGCAGCCAACTGAGCAAACCACGCTCGACTGCAGCCTGAATACCATTAACGTTCACACTGATGATCCGCATAAATGGCCCCAAAAATCGCGTGCGTGTATGATACACGCCGTCTACCTAATTAGCTAAATCCGTGGTATCTGAGGCTTTTTTCATGCAGGCGTATCAACGCGATTTCATTCGTTTTGCCATCGATCGCGGCGTTTTGCGCTTCGGTGAGTTCACTCTCAAGTCCGGGCGCACCAGCCCGTACTTCTTCAATGCGGGCTTGTTCAACTCGGGTTCGGCCCTGGCCCAGCTGGGTCGTTTCTACGCGGCGGCCATCGTTGAAAGCGGTATTTCGTTCGACGTGTTGTTCGGTCCAGCCTACAAGGGTATCCCCCTGGCGGCGGCTACTGCTGTGGCCCTGGCTGAACATCATGGCCAGGACCTGCCATGGTGCTTCAACCGCAAAGAGGCCAAGGCCCACGGCGAAGGCGGTAGCCTGGTCGGGGCACCGCTCAAGGGCGAAGTGCTGATCATCGACGACGTGATCACCGCCGGTACTGCGATCCGCGAAGTGATGCAGATCATTGCATCCCAGGAAGGCGCCAAGGCTGCCGGCGTACTGATCGCGCTGAACCGTCAGGAGCGTGGCAATGGTGAATTGTCGGCGATTCAGGAAGTCGAGCGCGATTTCGGCATTCCCGTAGTGAGCATCGTATCGCTGAACCAGGTGTTGCAGTTCCTGGAAGATGATCCGCAGCTCAAGCAGCACCTGCCGGCGGTGAAGGCGTACCGCGAGCAGTTCGGCGTCCAGTAAGCGCCGCACAACAAAAAGCCCCACCTCCTGCAGGAGGTGGGGCTTTTTAGTGCCTATTGATCAAGGACGCTTGCGGTTACTGATCAACGTACCCATGCCGGTATCCGTGAAGATTTCCAGCAGTACCGCGTTCGGTACACGCCCATCGATGATCAGCGAGCTGCCGACGCCGCCTTGCACCGCTTCCAGCGCGCAACGGATTTTTGGCAGCATGCCGCCATAGATGGTCCCGTCGGCGATCAGGTCGTCCACTTGCTGAGTGGTCAGGCCGGTGAGGACCTTGCCTTGCTTGTCCATCAGGCCGGCAATGTTGGTCAGCAGCATGAGCTTTTCAGCTTTCAGCGCTTCAGCCACCTTGCCCGCCACAAGGTCGGCGTTGATGTTGTAGGACTCACCGTTGGCACCTACGCCGATGGGTGCGATTACCGGGATGAAATCACCCTTGACCAGCAGGTTCAGCAGGTCGGTATTCACGCCAACCACTTCGCCCACCTGGCCGATATCGATGATTTCCGGCTGGGTCATTTCCGGCGTCTGACGGGTTACCGTCAGTTTTTTCGCACGGATCAGTTCGGCGTCCTTACCGGTCAGGCCGATGGCGCTGCCGCCATGGCGGTTGATCAGGTTGACAATGTCTTTGTTCACCTGGCCGCCGAGGACCATCTCCACCACGTCCATAGTCTGTGCGTCAGTCACACGCATACCATCGATGAAATGACTCTCGATCGACAAGCGCTTGAGCAGGTCGCCGATTTGCGGGCCGCCACCGTGAACCACCACCGGGTTGATGCCCACCGCTTTCATCATCACGATATCGCGGGCAAAGCCGGTCTTGAGCTCATCGCTTTCCATGGCATTGCCGCCGTACTTGATCACCAGCGTCTTGCCGACGTAGCGTCGGATATAAGGCAACGCTTCGGACAGGACCTTGGCGGTGTTGGCGGCGGCTTCGCGTTCGAGGGTCATTCAGGGCTCCGGTAAAAAATCAGAACGGTAATTGGAGATCAGGGGCAACACGTTTCAACTGGGCGTGGAACACGTCCTTGATGCGCTGCAACTCAGCCTCGGTATCCGCCTCGAAACGCAGCACCAGCACCGGTGTGGTGTTGGATGCGCGAACCAGGCCCCAGCCTTTGGCGTAATCGACTCGCACACCATCAATGATGGTCAGGTTGGCGCCTTCACCCCATTGTGCATCGTGCAGTGCATCAATGATGCTGAATTTGCTCTCCTCGGTCACATGGATATTGATCTCTGGAGTAGAAATATCATTCGGGAAGGTCTGAAACAGTTCTTCGGCGGAGGATTTTTCCTTGCTGAGGATCTCCAGCAGGCGGGCGGCGCTGTAAATACCGTCGTCAAACCCGAACCAACGCTCCTTGAAGAACACGTGGCCGCTCATTTCGCCGGCCAATAACGCACCGGTTTCCTTCATTTTCTTTTTGATCAACGAGTGACCGGTCTTCCACATTAGCGGGCGACCGCCGTACTCCTTGATCAGCGGGGTGAGGCGGCGGGTGCATTTCACGTCGAAGATGATCTCGGCGTTGGGATTGCGGGCCACCACATCACGGGCGAAAAGCATCAACAGGCGATCCGGGAACACGATCTCACCGGTTTCAGTCACCACGCCCACGCGGTCGCCGTCGCCGTCGAAGGCCAGCCCCACATCGGCGCCCACTTCCTTGACCTTGGCGATCAGGTCCACCAGGTTTTCAGGCTTGCCTGGGTCCGGGTGGTGGTTGGGGAAGTTGCCGTCGACTTCGCAGAACAGCGGGATGACTTCACAGTTCAGGGCTTCGAGCAGTTGCGGCGCAATTACGCCGGCCGCGCCGTTGCCACAGTCCACCACCACTTTCAGGCGGCGTGCGAGTTTGACGTCGCGGGTGATTTCGTCAGAGTAGCGCTGCAGGATGTCGACTTTGGTGATGCTGCCCTTGCCGCTGGTCAGGTCGTTGGTTTTCAGGCGGTGGTGCAGGGCCTGGATCTGTTCATTGGCCAGGGTGTCGCCCGCGATGACGATCTTGAAGCCGTTGTAGTCCGACGGATTATGACTGCCGGTGAGCATCACCCCGGACTTGCCTGCCAGCACATTGGCTGCGTAGTACAGCGCCGGCGTCGGCACCAGGCCGACGTCGCTCACATGGCAACCGCTATCGGCCAGGCCCTGGATCAGTTGTTCCACCAACTCCGGGCCGGACAGGCGACCGTCACGGCCGACCGAAACGTTGGGCTCATTCTGCGCCAGGCTTTGGGAGCCGATGGCGCGGCCAATCCAGTAAGCGGTTTCAGCGGTCAGGGTCTTGGGCACCACGCCACGGATGTCGTAGGCGCGGAAGATGCTGTCGGGGAAGGTCGGGGCTACTCGGGCTGCGGTACTCATCGCGGTGGGAACTCCATCTGAAGGGGGCAAAGCTGGCCTTAATGTGGCTGACCGGCAGGCTCAAACTGAAGGGTAAGACGACGTTTTCGGCAGAGAGTTCGTGGTGCAAAAATGCCATCGGCGTGCTGGCTTTGCTATGGCAATCGCGTAATCCATTGATTTCTTTAGGGAAATATCGCTGGTTAAATCCGCGCATTCTTCATCCTGAAAAGCCGTGCGGTGGTATCAGGCCGGACAGCAGCATCCGGCCTGATTCAGCTTAGTCAGTGGCTGCCGGAATGCCCAAAACCACCTGCGCCGCGCTGGGTTTCGTCGAACTCCTGTACCAGTTCGAAGTGCGCCTGTACCACCGGTACCAATACCAACTGGGCGATGCGTTCGCCGACGGCAATGTTGAAGGCCGTCTGGCCACGGTTCCAGCAGGACACCATCAGTTCGCCCTGATAGTCAGAGTCGATCAGGCCCACGAGGTTGCCCAGCACAATCCCGTGTTTGTGGCCCAGGCCGGAACGCGGCAGGATCAATGCCGCCAGGCCTGGGTCACCCACATAGATCGATAGCCCAGTGGGGATCAGGATCGTCTGGCCTGGTTCGAGGACCGTGTCCTCTTTGAGCATGGCGCGCAGGTCCAGCCCGGCGGAGCCCGGTGTGGCGTAGGCCGGCAGTGGGAATTCGTTGCCGATGCGTGGGTCGAGGATCTTGGCTTGCAAAGCGTGCATGGAAATTAAACCTGGTTCAGCCGTTGGGCGATAAAGGAGATCAGTTGGCGGGCAATCTTGCCCTTGCTGGTCTGGGCGAAAAGGGTGGCGTGCAGTTCGCGGTCGATCACGCTGCAGGCATTTTCCTCGCTGTTGAAGCCGATGCTCGGGTTGGCGACATCATTGGCAACGATCAGGTCGAGGTTTTTGTCTTTCAATTTACGTGCGGCATAGTCCAGCAGATGCTCGGTCTCGGCTGCAAAGCCGACGCTGAAGGGGCGATCCGGGCGCGTTGCGATGCTGGCAAGAATGTCCGGGTTGCGCACCATTTGCAGGAGCAGGCCGTCACCGTTTGTAGGGTCTTTCTTGAGCTTTTGCGGGGCTACGACTTCCGGGCGGTAATCCGCTACCGCTGCCGAGGCGATAAACAGGTCGCACGGAATGGCTGCTTCGCAAGCCGCCAGCATGTCGCGGGCGCTCACTACGTCGATTCGCGTGACGCGATCAGGGGTCGGCAAATGAACCGGGCCGGTGATCAGGGTGACGCGTGCGCCTGCCTCAACCGCAGCCTCTGCCAAGGCAAAGCCCATTTTTCCTGAGCTATGGTTGGTGATGTAGCGCACCGGGTCGATGTTTTCCTGGGTGGGGCCGGCAGTAATCAATACGTGCTTGCCGGTCAGGGCCAGGTGCTGGAAGCACTCTGCGGCACACAGTGCCAGGTCCGTGGCTTCGAGCATGCGGCCCATGCCGACGTCGCCGCAGGCCTGGCTGCCGGATGCCGGGCCGAACACCTTGAGGCCACGGCTTTGCAGGAGCTGGGTGTTGGCCTGGGTGGCCGGGTCGCGCCACATGGCCTGGTTCATGGCCGGTGCAATGGCAACGGTGGCGTCGGTAGCCAGTACCAGCGTGGTCAGCAGGTCATCGGCGATGCCTTGGGCCAGGCGGGCGATCAGGTCTGCGGTGGCCGGGGCGATCAGTACCAGGTCGGCCCATTTGGCCAGTTCGATATGGCCCATGGCGGCTTCTGCCGCCGGGTCGAGCAAGTCCAGGTGAACCGGGTGGCCGGACAGGGCCTGCATGGTCAGCGGGGTGATGAACTCACTGCCGCCGCGGGTCATGACCACCCGTACTTCGGCGCCTTGGTCCAGGAGCCTGCGAACCAGCTCTGCGCTCTTATAGGCGGCAATGCCGCCGCCGACGCCGAGAACGATGCGTTTCCGATACAGACGCTGCATTGGTTTGCCTTTCCAGTTCAGTGTTGCCAGTTCAGTGACGCCTGCGATGCCCCCTCCCCAGGTGAAATCGCACGCAAAAAAGAGGGCCTACGATAACACAGCGTCCGCCAGGCAACAGCGACGCACATGCCATGGGGCGTATGGAGAGGGAGGTGGGATGAGTATTCGTGATTGGCCCGTGGCGGAACGTCCGCGGGAGAAACTTCTGGAGTGGGGTGCGGCAAGCCTGTCCGATGCCGAGTTGCTGGCAATTTTCCTGCGCACTGGGGTTTCCGGCAGAAGCGCGGTCGACCTGGCGCGCCATCTGTTGGTGCAATTTGGTGGGCTTCGTCAGCTTCTGGAGGCCAGCCAGACACTGTTCAGCCAGCATTTGGGGCTGGGGCCGGCGAAGTTCGCACAGTTGCAGGCGGTATTGGAAATGTCCCGGCGTCACCTGGCCGAACGGCTGCGCACAGACTCCGTACTGGAAAGCCCGGTAGCCGTGCGCGAATACCTCAAGGCATTGTTGCGCCATGAATCCCACGAAACCTTCGGCTGCCTGTTTCTCGACTCGAAACACCGGGTGCTGGGGTTTGAAGTGTTGTCCCAGGGCACCATCGATGCGGCGATAGTCTACCCCCGGCAAGTGGTCAAGCGTGCGCTGTCGTACAACGCAGCAGCCTTGATCCTGTGCCACAACCACCCCTCTGGAAGTCTTGAACCGAGCGCGGCTGATCGGAAATTGACCAAGTTGCTGCAGAAGACGCTGGAGTTGGTGGATGTACGGGTGCTGGATCACATCATCGTGGGGGATGGAGACCCGTTATCGATGGCGGAATATGGGTGGATGTAAGCCCGCCCCGGTGGGGCGGGCCTGGTTTTCAGGGCTTGACGCTGACCTTTGAAAAGTCCTGGCGACCAAACGGGCTCACCTGATACCCCTCGACATGCTTGCGCGTCAGGGCAAACGCCGTCGGATGCGCCAACGGCAGCCACAGCGCCTGTTGCTGGATCTGTGCCTGGGCCTGTTGATACAGCTTGCTGCGCACGCCTTGCTCGCTGGTGGTCTTGCCGGCGCTGATCAGTTTGTCCAGCGTCGGGTCGCAGTAGCGGGCGAAATTCGTTCCGGATTTCACCGCGGCACACGAGAATTGCGGGGTCAGGAAGTTATCCGGGTCGCCGTTGTCGCCAGCCCACCCCATGAATAGCAGGTCATGCTCGCCCGCCTTGGCACGGCGAATCAGCTCACCCCACTCGATCACCCGGATCTCGGCCTGGATGCCTACCTTGGCCAGGTCCGCTTGCAGCAGCTGCGCGCCGAGGTTTGGGTTGGGGTTCAGCAGGCTGCCCGTGGGACGCGTCCAAATGGTGGTCTTGAAGCCGTCCTTGAGCCCGGCACGCTCCAGAAGCGTCTTGGCCTTGGCGAGGTCCTGCGGGTAACCCGGCAAGTCCTTGGCGTAGCTCCAGGTGTTGGGCGGGTAGGGTCCATTGGCGGCTTCGGCGGTCCCTTCGAACACAGCCTTGAGGTAACTGCTCTTATCGAAGGCGAGGTTGATTGCCTGACGCACTTCCGGCTTGTCCAGAGGTGGGTGCTGGCTATTGATGGCCACGAAGGCCGTCATGAAGGCGGCCGTTTTTTCCACCTTGAGCGCTGGGTCCTTTTCGGCTTCGCCGACGTCCAATGGCTTGGGCGAAAGAGCGATCTGGCATTCGTCGCGATGCAGTTTCTGCAAGCGCACATTGGCATCCGGGGTGATGGCGAAGATCAGGTTGTCCACAGCCGGTTTGCCGGCGAAGTAGTCCGGGTTGGCCTTGTAGCGAACCACGGCATCTTTTTGAAAACGCACAAACACGAACGGGCCAGTTCCTATCGGTTGGCTGTTGAGCTTCTCCGGTGTGCCGGCCTTGAGCAGTTTGTCGGCATATTCCGCTGAATAGATCGATGCGAATCCCATGCTCAACGCCGCGAGGAAAGTGGAGTCGGCGTGATCGAGGGTGAAACGCACGGTGAGCGGGTCAAGGGCGTCGATTTTTTTGACCAGCGTGGGCAGTTGCAGCGACTGCGCATGGGGGAAGCCGCTTTGGGCGATCTGGTGCCATGGGTTGGCCGGGTCGAGCATGCGCTCGAAGCTGAAACGCACGTCTTCGGCGGTCAAGGTGCGGCTTGGGGTGAAATATTCGGTGCGATGAAACTTCACATTCGGGCGCAGCTTGAAGGTATACGTCAGGCCGTCCGGGGACACTTCCCAGCTGTCTGCCAGGCTGGGTACCAGCTTGCCGCTGGTTACGTCGTAGTCCACCAGGCGATTCATCAGTACGTCGGCCGAGGCGTTGGTGGTGGTCAGCGAGTTGTATTGCACCACATCGAACCCTTCGGGGCTGGCTTCGGTGCAAACACTCAAGCTGGTGGCGGCAACGGCCAGCGGCGCGATAAATAGAGGGGCTAGCAGTAGCGGTAGGGCTGCGAGGCGCATATTCGGTTTCCTGTGCAGATCGAAGGCCCATCTGCGAGTGCAGTCTGGAAAAAAGCCTACCGTAGTGGTCTGCCGGATAAATGACTAGCCCATTTTTGCCTGTGCTTTTGCCTCAAATGCTGTTTTGATGGCGGCCTGGTGCATTTCGCTGTGCGCTTCATCCGCGCGCGCAGGCTGTGCCAATCATTCTGTGCGACGAGCGGTCGGCTGTTCAGCGGGCCCTGCCGGCAATGGTTCGGGCGTCCGGAGCCGAGATTTAAGTCGGTAAAAACGCACGGGCTGTTGTTGCACCGGGGTCTTTCTGGTATAAAGCAGCGCTCTTTTCTAGGGGCCCGGTTCCTTCGCTTGTAGGTGTAGCCGGTAAGACCCTAAAGAAACGCGGCGCCTGGCGCCAAATGACTGAGAGATTAAGCGGCCAACCCATGCCGGGTTGGGCATGTGGTTTTAGAGGGCTGAGGCATGTCGAGAGTCTGTCAAGTTACCGGTAAGGGTCCGGTGACTGGGAATAACATTTCCCACGCAAATAACAAAACCCGTCGTCGTTTCCTGCCGAACCTGCAGCATCACCGCTTCTGGGTTGAAGAAGAGAAACGTTTCGTCCGTCTGCGCGTATCTGCCAAAGGCATGCGCATCATCGACAAGCGTGGCATCACTGTCGTGCTGGCTGAATTGCGCCGCGCTGGCACAATCTAAGGAGCTATATCATGCGTGAATTGATTCGAATGATCTCTAGCGCCGGTACTGGTCACTTCTACACTACCGACAAGAACAAGCGTACTACCCCGGACAAGCTCGAAAAGAAAATGTTCGACCCGCGCGTTCGCAAGCACGTGATCTACAAAGAAGGCAAAATCAAGTAATTGGTTGCCTTTCTTGTGAAAAAAAGCCCGTATCTCACGATCCGGGCTTTTTTTTGCCTGAAATTTGCGGTTCAGGCTTTCTGTTCGAACACCACGTAGATCTTGCGACACGCCTCCAGCACTTCCCAGGTGCCGCTGAAGCCTGCGGGGATCACGAAGCGGTCGCCGGCGCGTAAGGTTTTGGCATTGCCGTCGACATCCCGCAATACAGAAACACCCTGCACAATCTCGCAGTACTCGTGTTCGGTGTAATTGACCTTCCAGTGCCCGACCTCGCCTTCCCACACTCCGGCGCTCATCTGTCCGCACGGACTGTTGTAGTGGTTGTAGAGCGTTTGTTCGGGATCGCCCTTGAGGATTTTTTCGGCGGCAGGGCGGTAGCGCTCGGGAGCGGTGTTGGCTTGGCTGAAGTCGACGATGTCCTGGATGCTCATGTGCGTGTCCCGTCTGGCCTGGGGTTGGAGAGACCAAAGTCTATGTTTATTAAAATGAACATCGCAAGGGCGTTTGCCGGGGTTGTGTCAAATATATTGAAACATCCCCAGCCGCTGGTTTAGGGTGGCAGCTGCCTTGAGCCGAACAGCAGGCTGGCCGGGCAAGAATTCTTTGAGGATGCCGTGGGACATCACCCGGGCCTTGTATTCAATAAGAGGAGGACACTCGAATGACCACCCTGACCCGTGCCGACTGGGAACAACGCGCCAAGGATCTGAAGATCGAAGGCCGCGCCTACATCAATGGCGAGTACACCGCCGCTGCTTCCGGCGACACTTTCGAATGCATCAGCCCGGTCGATGGCCGCGTACTGGCCACCATTGTCAGCTGCGACGCCGCTGACGCCCAGCGTGCCGTGGAAAATGCCCGTGCCACGTTCAATTCCGGTGTCTGGTCGCGCCTGGCGCCGGCCAAGCGAAAGTCCGCCATGCTGCGTTTCGCCGCGTTGCTCAAGGCCAACGCCGAAGAACTGGCACTGCTTGAAACCCTGGACATGGGTAAGCCGATCAGCGACTCCTTGAATATCGACGTACCCGGCGCGGCGGGTGCCCTGAGCTGGAGCGGCGAAGCGATCGACAAGATCTATGACGAAGTGGCTGCCACCCCTCACGATCAGCTGGGTCTGGTGACCCGCGAGCCGGTGGGCGTCGTAGGCGCCATTGTGCCGTGGAACTTCCCCTTGATGATGGCTTGTTGGAAGCTCGGCCCGGCCCTGTCCACCGGTAACTCGGTGATCCTGAAGCCGTCCGAAAAATCGCCACTGACGGCCATACGCATCGCGGCCCTGGCCGTTGAGGCCGGTATTCCAAAAGGTGTGTTTAACGTGCTGCCGGGTTACGGCCACACCGTGGGTAACGCACTGGCGCTGCACATGGACGTCGACACGCTGGTGTTCACCGGCTCCACCAAGATCGCCAAGCAACTGTTGATCCGCTCCGGCGAGTCGAACATGAAGCGCGTGTGGCTGGAAGCGGGCGGCAAGAGCCCGAACATCGTGTTTGCCGATGCGCCGGACCTGCAGGCCGCTGCCGAATCCGCTGCCAGCGCGATCGCCTTCAACCAGGGCGAAGTCTGCACCGCAGGTTCGCGCCTGCTCGTCGAACGTTCCATCAAGGACACCTTCCTGCCGCTGGTGATCGAGGCCCTCAAAGGCTGGAAGCCGGGCAACCCACTGGACCCGGCGACCAACGTCGGCGCGCTGGTGGACACCCAACAGATGAACAATGTGCTGTCCTACATCGAGGCTGGCCATGCCGACGGCGCCAAGCTGGTGGTCGGTGGCAAGCGTACGCTGGAAGAAACCGGCGGCACTTATGTCGAGCCGACCATCTTCGACGGTGTGACCAATGCCATGAAGATCGCGCAGGAAGAGATCTTTGGCCCGGTTCTGTCGGTGATCACCTTCGACAGTGCCGAGGAAGCGGTCAAGATTGCCAACGATACCGTCTATGGCCTGGCCGCAGCCGTATGGACATCTGATATCTCCAAGGCGCACCTGACTGCCAAGGCCTTGCGCGCCGGTAGCGTGTGGGTCAACCAGTACGACGGTGGCGACATGACTGCACCGTTTGGTGGTTTCAAGCAGTCGGGCAACGGTCGCGACAAATCGCTGCATGCGTTCGACAAGTACACCGAGCTTAAGGCCACCTGGATCAAGCTCTAAGCAACACCGCAGGTCAGATGTGGGAGGGGGCTGGCCCCCGATAGCGGTGTATCAGTCACCCCATGCAGTGACTGGCACTCTGCTATCGGGAGCAAGCCCCCTCCCACTTTCATTTTGTGTGTTTTGATAATTCCCCACAGGAGCGTGGACATGCGTTGGGCGACTTATTTCGCCGTGCTGGCTTCGGTGCTGAGTGTGGGCCTGGCCTTGGGCGTCAGCATGCCGCTGGTGTCGCTGCGCCTGGAGGGCTGGGGCTACGGCAGCTTCGCCATTGGGGTGATGGCTGCGATGCCGGCCTTTGGCGTGCTGCTCGGCGCCAAGGTTTCCAGCCGCATGGCCTCCTGGTTGGGCACCGCCAACCTGATGCGCTTGTGCCTGTGGGCCGGGGCGGTCTCCATAGGGTTGCTGGCGATCCTGCCGAGTTACCCGGTTTGGCTGGTGCTGCGCCTGATGATCGGGGTGATCCTGACCATCGTATTCATCCTCGGTGAAAGCTGGATCAACCAGTTGGTGGTGGAGCAATGGCGTGGCCGCCTGGTGGCGCTGTATGGCTGCAGCTATGCCTTGAGCCAACTCTCGGGGCCGCTGCTGCTGGGCCTACTGGGCACCGATCAGGATTATGGCTTTTGGGTTGGCGTGGGTCTGTTGATGGTTGCACCGCTGCTGCTGTTGGGGCGGTCCGGCGCACCCACTGCCGAATCTTTCAGCGTGACTTTCGGCGACCTGTGGCGCTTCTGTCGCAGCTTGCCGGCGATTGCGTGGGCGGTGGCGTTATTTGCGGCGTTCGAAGCGATGATTCTGACGCTGCTGCCGGTGTATTGCCTGCAGCAAGGCTTCACTGCCGAGATCGCCCTGGCGATGGTCAGCACCGTGGTGGTCGGTGATGCTCTGTTGCAATTGCCGATCGGCGCCTTGGCCGACTACCTGCCGCGGCGTACGTTGTTCTTGAGTTGTGCGGTGCTGTTGCTGGCCTCAAGCCTGGCGATTCCGGTGCTGATGCACACCTTGCTGATCTGGCCGGTATCGGTGATCTTCGGCGCCAGTGCCGGCGGGTTGTTCACGCTGTCGTTGATCCTGATCGGCGAGCGCTACCGCGATGACGCGCTGGTACGCGCCAATGCCCATGTGGCGCAGCTATGGGGCATCGGTTGCCTGATCGGTCCGTTGGTGGCTGGCGCGGGCGGTCAGTGGATCAGCGGGCATGCATTGCCATTGCTGATGGCCGCCGGCGCGTTGGGCCTGGTGCTGTTGTTAATGCGCCAGGGCGCATTTGGCGTCGCGCAACCGGCCTGAATTCGATCAACTGTGGGAGGGGGCTTGCTCCCGATAGCGGTCCACCAGTGACCCATGCACTGACTGATCCACCGTTATCGGGAGCAAGCCCCCTCCCACCCTAAAGCATGCGCTCCAGCCCAACACTCGTAGCGAACCAGGCATTGAACCGCCGCCACCAGTTGCCTGGTTCGCGAGTCAGCGTGTGCATCTGGCCGTTGTCCTCGGTGACCCACACCAGCTGGCCGTCCTGCAATTTCGCCTGGTAGCTCAAGGCCGGTGACATACCTTCCAGCGCCAGGTTGCGCACGTGTTCCGCCAGCTCGGGACTGTCCACCAGCACGCCGACTTCGGTGTTCCACAGCACCGAGCGTGGGTCGAAGTTGAACGAACCGATAAACGATTTTTCCCGGTCGAAGATCATGGCTTTGCTGTGCAGGCTGGAGTCCGAGCCGTGAAAAGCTCCCCGGCGAAACAGGTGCGCGCCACTGCCGCTGCCGCCTGCGCCCGGCTGACGGCGCAACTCGTAGAGTTTCACTCCATGTTCGAGCAGCGCCTTGCGATAAGGTGCGTAGCCGCCATGGACCGCCGGTACATCGGTGGCTTCCAGGGAATTGGTGAGCAGGCTCACCGACACGCCGGCATCGGCGCGGCCGGTCAGGTAAACCAGCCCGGGCTGCCCCGGCACAAAATACGCCGAGATCATCATCAGTTCATGGCTGACGCTGTTCAGCTCCGGCGCCAGTTGGGTGGTGAGCAGCAAGCGCGGGTCCGGGTCGGCTTTGGCCAGCACCTTGCTCGGCGCGTCCCACAGCGCCTGGTTCCAGGCCCAGATCAGCTCGCGTCGCCAGATGTCCATGCGCGGTTGGGTCTGGTAAGTACGCAGCCGGTTATACAGGACGTGATGCTGCTGACGGTATTCGGCCAGCGAGTCTTGCAGGCGTAAGCGGGCTGCGGTCAGGTCGTCTTTGGACGGGCTGCTTGAGACAAAGTCGTCGATGGGCTTGCTCAGTGCGCTGTTCCAGTACTGATCAAAGCTATGCCCGAGCTGCTCAGCCACCGGCCCCACGCTGAGCATGTCGATATCGGTGAAGTTCAGGTTCGGCTCGGCGTCAAAGTACTCATCGCCCAGGTTGCGTCCGCCGACGATGGCCACGCTGTTATCCGCCAGCCACAGTTTGTTGTGCATGCGCCGATGTTGCAGCGACAGGTTGAACAAGCGCCCCATGGCCCGCGTCACGCCGGTGCTGCGTCCGAGGTGCAGTGGGTTGAACAGGCGAATCTGGATCTGCGGGTGGGTGGCGAGGGTGGCGATGACCTGGTCGAGACCGTCGCTGGTGGTGTCATCCAGCAAAATGCGGATACGTACGCCACGATCCGCCGCCTTGAGCAGTTCGTCCACCAGCATGCGCGTGCTGAGGCCGTCGTGGACGATGTAGTACTGCAGGTCGAGGCTGCTCTGGGCATTGCGGATCAGTTCGGCGCGCGCCATGAACGCTTCGCTGCTGTTGGGGAGCAGGCGAAAGCCGGAGCGGCCCTGGTAGGGCGCGGCCTGGGCCTGGATCGAGCGGCCGAACGACGATTGCGCGGCGGGCAGCGCGTCGCTGGGAATGCGCGGGGCGTCCACCGTGGCGCAGCCACTCAGGGCTAGGGCGCCCAGCAGGAAAAAAGGTAAAAGCCGTCGAGTCATCAAAGGCGCTGCATTCCGATCAGGGCGGTTGTGGGCATATGACGGTTAATTTTGAGGAAAGGTCAGTCTTCGGCCTCGGCCAGTAACTTGATCGCGGCTGCGCCGATCTTGCGTACCGCTTCTTCGATCTGCGGGGTTGGCTTGGCAGAGTAATTCATGCGCAGGCAGTTCCGGTATTTGCCCGATGCGGAAAAGATACTGCCCACAGCCACCTGTACGCCTTGTTCCATCAGCACGCGATTGAGCTTGAGGGTGTCGAAACCTTCCGGTAGTTCGACCCACAGCATGAAGCTGCCCTGGGGTCGGCTGGCGCGGGTGCCGGCCGGGAAGTAGCGGCTGACCCAGTCGAGGATCAGGTCGCGATTGCGCTGGTATTGGGTGCGCATCCGCCGCAAATGCGGTTCGAAATGACCGTTCTTGAGGAATTCGGCAATGGCAATCTGCGGCTGCGTCGCCGTGGAGCCGGTGCTGATGTATTTCATGTGCAGCACCCGCTCCAGATACCGGCCCGGAGCCACCCAGCCGATACGCAGGCCCGGTGCCAGGGTTTTCGAAAAGGAGCTGCAGAGCAAGACACGGCCATCTTCGTCGAAGGACTTGATGGTGCGCGGGCGTGGGTAGCTGTAGGCCAGGTCGCCATATACGTCGTCTTCGATGATCGCAACATCAAAGCGTTGGGCCAGCGTCAGCAGCGCACGTTTGCGGGCCTCGGGCATGATGTAGCCCAGCGGATTATTGCAGTTGGGGGTCAGTTGGATGACCTTGATGGGCCACTGCTCCAGTGCCAGCTCCAGGGCTTCCAGGCTGATGCCGGTGATGGGGTCGGTGGGGATTTCCAGGGCTTTCATGCCCAGGCCCTTGAGGGTTTGCATGGCGCCGTGGAAGCTCGGCGAGTCCACCGCAACGATGTCGCCCGGCTCGCAGATGGCATGAATGCTGGCCGACAGTGCCTCATGGCAACCGGTGGTGATAACGATATCTTCGGCGGTGAGTTGGCATCCGGAATCCAGCGACAGCCGGGCAATCTGTTCACGTAACTCCATACAGCCGAGGATGTTGTCGTAATACAGCCCAGGCAGATCCTGGCGACGACTCACGCGGGCCAGGCTGCGCAGCAAAGGCTTGATGGTGGGTGACAATACATCCGGCATACCGCGGCCCATCTGTATGACATCTTTGCGTGGCACCGCGCGAATCAGTTCCAGGACTTGGTCCCACTGGGAAATCTCGACCGGCCGTTGGGCCGGGCGACCCACCTCGGGGAGGGCTGGCAGCTCGCGGCCGACGGGCACGAAGTAGCCGGACTTGGGCTTGGGCATGGCCAGGCCATTGTCTTCCAGCACGCGATACGCCTGTTGCACGGTACTCAGGCTGACCCCGTGTTCCACGCTCAGCGCCCGCACGGAGGGCAGGCGATCACCGGGGCGATAGAAGCCTTGCTCGATGCGCGTGCCCAGTAGTTCGGCAAGGTTGACGTAAAGGGTCATGGTGGCCGCTCCTGAGGGACCAGTACAGATGCAAGGAAAATACAGGATTCAAGGGACTAAAGGCAGTATCTGTATGGATTTAATAAAGCTGAGTTGAATCTGTAATGGTTTCATCCGCTCGGTGATCCTAGTCACTCATGGCAACAGGCAAATGAGGGGCGGCAAAATGAGAGGCATGAGCGATGTGCGGTTGGTGTTACACGGTCAGGAACTGGAAGCGGGGCAGGCACGCACGCTGTCGATGTCGACCCGCTGCCGCTGGAACCTGTTCTGGCACCGTCGTCACACGCGCAAGGCTCTGCTGGCGCTTACCCCGGAGCAATTGCGCGATGTGGGGCTGACCGCTGAGCAGGCCCGCGAGGAAGGTTTGAAACCCTTCTGGCGCGGCTGAATCAGACCCACTCCCTGAAACGGTGCCAGAGCATTCCCAATGCCAACAGCGGCGAGCGCAAATGCTTGCCGCCGGGGAAAGTGATGTGCGGCACTCGGGCGAACAGGTCGAAGCGGCCCTGTTGCTGGCCGCTGATGGCTTCGGCCAGCAGTTTGCCGGCCAGGTGCGTGGCATTGAGGCCGTGGCCTGCATAGGCTTGGGCGTAATACACATTGGGTTGCTCCGCCAACCGGCCGATCTGCGGCAGGCGGTTGGCGCCGATGCCGATCATGCCGCCCCACTGGTAATCGATTTTTGCGTCAGCCAATTGTGGGAACACCTTGAGCATCTTCGGTCGCATATAGGCAGCGATGTCCTGGGGATCCCGGCCGGAGTAATGGCAGGCACCGCCGAACAGCAGGCGGCGGTCGGCGGACAGGCGGAAGTAATCCACCGTCACCCGTTGGTCACACACCGCCATGTTCTGCGGCAGCAGGTTGGCGGCCTGGGCTTCGCTCAACGGCTCGGTGGCGATGATGTAGCTGCCGGCGGGCAGCACCTTGCCGCTCAACTGCGGGTTCAGGCCATTGAGATAAGCGTTGCAGGCCAGCACCAGCGTCTTGGCGCGTACGTTGCCTTGAGCCGTGTGTACGTTGACCTCAGGGCCATAGTCGATGCGTGTGACGGCCGATTGTTCGAACAGCTTCACCCCCAATTGCTGCGCAACGGCGGCCTCGCCGAGGGCCAGGTTCAGCGGGTGCAGGTGGCCGGAGCCCATGTCGATCATGCCGCCGGCATAACGCTCGGAGCCGATCACGCTGCTCATTTCGCTGGCTTGCAGCAGGCGCACTTCATGCCGGTAGCCGAGGCTGCGCAGTTCTTCGGCGTCTTCTGCCAGGCCCTGCAGGTGCTGAGGTTTGTTCGCCAGGTCGCAATAACCCCAGGTCAGGTCACAGGGGATCTGATAGCGCTCGATGCGCTCGCGCACGATTTGCACCGCCTCCAGGCCCATCAACTTCATCTGGCGCACGCCGTCGGTGCCGATAACGTTGGCGAACTGGTCCAGGCCGTGACCGACGCCCCGAATCAACTGGCCGCCGTTACGCCCGCTGGCGCCCCAACCGATCTTGCGGGCTTCCAGCAGCACTACGCTGAAGCCGCGCTCGGCCAGTTCCAGCGCGGTATTGAGCCCGGAATAACCACCGCCGATCACGCACACATCCGCACGCATTTCACCGGCCAGCGCCGGGTAGTCGGGTTGCAGAACGCTGCTGGCAGCGTAGTAAGACGTGGTGTGCCGGGCGCTGGCAGTCATGGGCGCATCCCTGTTTGGAAAATTTGACGCAGGATACAGCGGTCGGATGAAGCTGTCTGCGCAGGGCGTTTTGTGTCAGAATTCATGCCTATTCGCCGTTCGGTAACTGTGTTGATGAGTTGCAACAGTCAGAAAATCAGCGCGCTGCGCCGACAGATTCCCTCGTTCGAGTGCGTTCCCGGTTGCCACGACTGCTGTGGGCCAGTGACCACGTCACCTGAAGAAATGTCGCGCCTGCCACGCAAGACTGCCGCCGAACAGGAGGCGGCCATGGACGAGCTGAACTGCGTGCACCTGGGCCCCAACGGTTGCACGGTGTATGACGAACGCCCGTTGATCTGTCGGTTGTTCGGTACCACCAAGACCTTGCCGTGCCCCAATGGGCGGCGCCCGGTGGAGCTGATTCACCCACGGGTGGAGAAGCAGATCCACGAATACATGGCGAGTACGCGGCAGGTACTGGTCTGACGGATATAGGCAGTCAAAAAATGTGGGAGGGGACGTGCTCCCGATTGCAGTGTGTCAGGCAGCAGAAGTGCTGAGTGATCCACCGCTATCGGGGGCAAGCCCCCTCCCACAGTTGATCCGGGTGGGCCAGTCAATCCGGGATCGGCAGGTTCAGGCTCTCTTTGACTTCTTCCATCACGATATAACTCTTGGACTCCCGCACATGGGGCAGCTTGAGCAGGATATCGCCAAGCAATTTGCGGTAGGAGGCCATCTCCGAAATCCGCGCTTTCACCAGGTAGTCAAAGTCCCCCGACACCAGGTGGCACTCCAGCACATGGGGCAGTTTCAGTACGGCGCGGCGGAATTCTTCAAAGGTGTCGCCGGACTTGTAATCGAGGCTGATCTCGACAAATACCAGCAAGCTACCCTTCAAGTGCTGCGGGTTCAGCCGCGCGTTGTAGCCCATGATGATCCCTTCGCGCTCCAGCCGACGCACGCGCTCGGTGCATGGCGTGGTCGACAGCCCCACCTTTTCGCCAAGCTCCGTGAATGAAATGCGTCCGTCGGTTTGCAGGATGCGCAGGATATTGCGGTCGATCTTATCCAGCTCCCGCTTGGTCTGAGTGTTGGTACGCATAGGGGATACGCCTCTGTGAAAAGGGTTACTGCCGAGAATTGTCGCCAAATATAGGCAGTTATATAGTGAAATGCACTGGCGATTGCTTTTTATACTGCGCGCATCATTGCTCGAACAACACACGTCAGCGGCCAAGCCGTGATGAGGATATAAAAATGCGCGTTCTGGTCTTGGGTAGCGGCGTCATTGGCGTGACCAGTGCCTACTATTTGGCTCGGGCCGGCTTTGAAGTCGTGGTGGTCGACCGTCAGCCTGCCGCTGCCATGGAAACCAGTTTCGCCAACGCAGGCCAGGTTTCCCCTGGTTATGCCTCGCCCTGGGCCGCGCCGGGCGTGCCGCTCAAGGCCATCAAGTGGCTGTTGCAGCGTCATGCACCGCTGGCGATCAAAGCCACCGCCGATATCGATCAATACCTGTGGATGGCGCAGATGCTGCGCAACTGCACCGCCAGCCGTTATGCGGTGAACAAGGAGCGCATGGTCCGCCTGTCCGAGTACAGCCGCGACTGCCTCGATGAGTTGCGCGCCGAGACCGGCATTGCCTACGAGGGCCGCAGCCTGGGCACAACCCAACTGTTCCGTACCCAGGCCCAGCTCGATGGCGCCGCCAAGGATATTGCCGTGCTGGAAGAGTCTGGCGTGCCGTTCGAGCTGCTTGATCGCGCTGGAATTGCCCGCGTGGAGCCGGCGTTGGCCAGTGTTACGGATATTTTAGCCGGCGCCCTGCGCCTGCCCAACGACCAGACCGGTGATTGCCAGATGTTCACCACGCGTTTGGTCGAAATGTGCAAGCAACTGGGCGTCGAGTTCCGTTTCGGACAAGACATCCAGCGCCTGGATTATGCCGGCGACCGCATCAATGGCGTGTGGGTCGACGGCAAGCTGGAAGTTGCCGACCGCTACGTGCTGGCCCTGGGCAGCTACTCGCCGAAATTGCTCAAGCCCCTGGGGATCAAGGCGCCGGTATACCCGCTCAAGGGTTACTCGTTGACCGTACCGATCACCAACCCGGCGATGGCGCCGACGTCGACCATTCTCGACGAGACCTACAAGGTCGCCATCACCCGTTTCGACAACCGCATCCGGGTCGGCGGCATGGCTGAAATAGCCGGTTTTGACCTGTCGCTCAACCCGCGTCGGCGGGAAACCCTGGAGATGATCGTCAACGACCTTTATCCTCAGGGCGGCAATTTGGCCGAAGCCACGTTCTGGACCGGCCTGCGCCCGACCACCCCCGACGGTACACCGATTGTCGGTGCAACCCCGTTCAAGAACCTGTTCCTGAACACCGGCCATGGCACGCTCGGCTGGACCATGGCCTGCGGCTCCGGTCGTTTGTTGGCCGACCTGATGGCCAAGAAAACCCCGCAGATCAGTGCCGAAGGTCTCGATATTTCCCGTTATGGCAACCACCAGGAGTCCGCAAAACATGTCAATCCAGCGCCAGCTCACCAATGAGCGCATGAGCCAGATCGTCGTTCACAGCGGTACCGTGTATCTGGCCGGTCAAGTCGGCGACGACATGAGTGCCGGGATTGAACAGCAGACCCGTGAAACCCTGGCCAATATCGAGCGCTTGCTCGACCTGGCCGGCACCGACAAAACCAGACTGCTGTCGGTGACGATCTACTTGAAAGACATCGACGCCGATTTCGCCGGTATGAACGCGGTATGGGACAAATGGCTGCCCAAAGGCGTCGCTCCGGCGCGTGCCACGGTTGAAGCCAAACTGTGCGAGCCGCAAATTCTGGTAGAGCTGTCCGTCGTGGCCGCGCTGCCTTAAACCCGGATTCCTCCCCGGTGCCGACGTTATGGGTCGGTACCGGTTTTTCTTCACTTTGCCGCCTAGAAGCCTGCCGCCATGCGTCCTGCCCGTGCCCTGATCGACCTCCAAGCCCTGCGCCACAATTACCAATTGGCCCGTGAAGTCACGGGGGCCAAGGCCCTCGCCGTGATTAAGGCCGATGCCTACGGCCATGGCGCCGTGCGTGTGGCACAGGCGCTGGAAACCGAGGCGGACGGGTTTGCCGTGGCGTGTATCGAAGAGGCGCTGGAACTGCGCGCCGCCGGTATTCGTGCGCCGGTACTGCTGCTGGAAGGTTTTTTCGAAGCCAGCGAGCTGCCGCTGATCATCGAGCATGATTTCTGGTGCGTGGTGCATTCGTTATGGCAACTGGAGGCCATCGAGCAGGCCCGCTTGAGCAAACCGCTGACGGTCTGGCTCAAGCTGGATTCGGGCATGCACCGCGTGGGCCTGCACCCCAAGGACTATCACGAGGCTTACCAGCGCCTGCTGGCCAGCGGCAAAGTCGCCAAGATCGTGTTGATGAGCCACTTCGCCCGCGCGGATGAGCTGGATTGCGTAAGCAGTGATGAGCAGGTAGCGGTGTTTGACGCGGCGCGCCAAGGCTTGTCGGCCGAGGTGAGCCTGCGCAATTCGCCTTCGGTGATGGGTTGGCCGGCGGTGGGCAGCGACTGGGTACGCCCGGGCATCATGCTGTATGGCGCCACGCCGTTTGGTGAAGACCAGGCCATTGCCGCGCGTTTGCAGCCGGTGATGACCCTGGAGTCCAAAGTCATCTGTGTGCGTGAGTTGCCGGCCGGCGAGCCGGTGGGCTACGGCGCAAAATTCGTCACACCCAAGCCGATGCGCATCGGTGTGGTTGCCATGGGCTATGCGGACGGTTATCCACGTCACGCGCCTACCGGCACACCCGTGCTGGTGGCCGGCCAGCGCAGCCAATTGCTGGGCCGTGTTTCCATGGACATGCTGTGTATCGACCTGACGGACGTACCGCAGGCCGGTCTCGGTTCGACGGTGGAGCTATGGGGTAAAAATATCCTGGCCAGTGACGTCGCCGCCGCTGCCGAGACGATTCCCTACCAGATCTTCTGCAACCTGCGCCGTGTGCCAAGGCTCTATTGCGGCGCTTGAGCGCCAGGTACGAACACAGCTGCCCGGGATTTAGGCCCAAGTGTTGTAAATACTGAACGCTGTCGCCATGATAACGCTCAAATACAACAACGCCTGAATCCTAGGAGGCTCCTGCATTGGACGTCGGCGAACGACTGCAATCCATCCGTAAGCTCAAAGGTCTTTCCCAGCGTGAGCTCGCCAAGCGTGCGGGCGTCACCAACAGCACCATTTCGATGATCGAAAAAAACAGCGTCAGCCCCTCGATCAGCTCCTTGCGCAAGGTGCTGGGCGGCATCCCCATGTCCATGGTCGAGTTTTTTTCCGAGGAGATCCTCCAGGAAATACCGACGCAGATCGTCTATAAAGCCAATGAGCTGATCGACATCTCGGACGGTGCCGTCACCATGAAGCTGGTGGGCCGTGCACACCCCAGCCGGGCGATTGCGTTTCTCAACGAAATCTACCCGCCGGGTGCCGACACCGGCGAAGAGATGCTCACTCACGAAGGCGAGGAAACCGGGATTCTGGTGGAGGGGCGGCTGGAGTTGGTGGTCGGTCTTGAAACTTTTGTGCTCGAAGCCGGCGATAGCTACTACTTTGAAAGCACCAAGCCGCACCGTTTTCGCAATCCGTTCGACGTGCCGGCGCGACTAATCAGCGCAGCCACACCCGCGAACTTTTAAAGAAGAGGCGCCCTGCCAGCGTTGCAGAGGCATCCGTCGCTGTATTCCGTGAGGTCGAATCTCCCTTTATTTAATAGGGTTGTTTCGGCCCAACGGGCTAACCGTTATACTTTCGCCGCCTGCGAAACCGTGGCCGCAGGCGTGAATAGCCACCATTGAGGGTGAACGCGTGAACCTAATTATGAAAATGCTGGCTGCACCAGCAACCGTATTGGCCCTATGGGCTGTCAGCGCTCAAGCTGCGACCAATGATGAGATTGCCAAACGCTTGGAGCCTGTCGGCCAAGTCTGTGTTCAGGGCCAGGAATGCAAGGGAATGGAGGTTGCCGTGGCGGCGGCCGGCGGTGGCGCGGCTAAAACGCCGGATGATGTGATTGCCAAGCATTGCAACGCGTGCCATGGCACCGGACTGCTGAACGCGCCGAAAATTGGTGATACGGCCGCCTGGAAAGAACGGCTTGGCCATGTCGATTCCGTACTGGCAGAACTCAAGATCGAGGCTCCCGAAAAAGGTACCAAAGGTTTGGCGCAGGTCGCCAAGCATGGCTTGAACGCAATGCCGCCGATGGGCACCTGTGCTGATTGCAGCCTTGAAGACCTTGAAGGCGCAATCAAGAAGATGTCTGGCCTGTAATCCGCCGAACTTCGCCAAAAAGCCGCTGACCAGCGGCTTTTTTGTGCCCGTTGTTTATGATTCGCAGCTGTTCATTGCAGCAAAGACCCGGCAAGCTCGGTCCAACCCCTAATCACGGAATGTTCAGGAGTGTCGGATGGTGCAGTTGTGTTCAATCGAGCAAGCAGTTGACGACGTGCTGGCGCGCTTGCCGGCGCATATCCACATGGGCATGCCGCTGGGGCTGGGCAAGCCCAACCTGTTCGCCAACGCGCTGTATCGGCGTATCGCCAAGCTGCCGGAGCGGTCGCTGACGATCTACACCGCACTGAGCCTGGGCCGTCCCACCTTGGGTGATGGTTTGCAGAAGCGCTTTCTCGAACCCTTTATCGAACGGGTATTCGGCGATTACCCGGAACTGGATTTTCTCGCCGACCTGCACAAGGACAGCTTGCCCAGCAATATCCGCGTACAACAGTTCTTCATGCAGCCTGGCAGCCTGCTCCACAGTGCGTCGGCCCAGCAGGACTACGTCAGCAGCAACTACAGCCACGCCGCTCGCGACATCAACTCAGCCGGCCTGAACCTGGTGGCGCAGTTGGTGGCCAGCAGCGCCGAACACCCTGACCGCCTGAGCCTGAGCTGCAACCCGGATATCACCCTTGACCTGTTGCCGCTGATCGCCAAGCGCCGCGAGGCGGGTGAGACCATCCTGATCGTCGGCCAGGTCCACAGCGATTTGCCTTACATGCCTGGCGATGCCGAGCTGGGCATGGACGCATTCGACTACCTGCTCGACGAAAAGGACAGCACCACGCTGTTCTCCACACCGAATATGCCGGTGGGTTTCCAGGATCATTTTATCGGCCTGCATGCCAGCACCTTGGTGCGCGATGGCGGCACCCTGCAGATCGGTATCGGCTCCATGGGCGATGCGCTGACCGCCGCTCTGCTGGCGCGCCAGGCGGATAACGAAGCCTACCGGCTACTGTTGACGGACCTGGATGTGTACCAGTGGGCACCGCTGATCAGCCGTGAAGGCGGCGTCGCGCCCTTTGCGCGGGGCCTCTATGGCTGCAGCGAAATGTTCGTCAATGGCCTGCTGGTGCTGGCCGATGCCGGCATTGTGCGGCGTAAGGTCTACCCGGACGTGGCGACCCAGGTGCAAGCCAACGCCGGCACCCTGGATGATGCAGCGCAGCCCGACGGCGTATCGATCCATGGCGGTTTCTTCCTCGGGCCACGCAGTTTTTACCAGCGCTTGCAGGAAATGACCCACGGCAAGCGTCTTGAATTCAACATGACCCGCATCAGCTACATCAACGAGCTGTATGGCCAGGAAGAACTCAAGCGTTTGCAGCGCCAGGATGCCCGCTTTATCAACAGCGCGATCATGGTGACGTTGCTCGGTGCGGGTGTGGCCGACCAGTTGGAAGACGGTCGCGTGCTCAGCGGCGTGGGCGGGCAGTACAACTTTGTCGCCCAAGGCCATGCGCTGGAGGGCGCGCGTTCGATCCTGATTCTGCGCAGTTGGCGCGAGTCGGCAGGGGAGGTCAGTTCCAATCTCGTCTGGGAGTATGGCCACCGCACTATCCCACGGCACCTGCGGGACATCGTCATCACCGAATACGGCATTGCCGACCTGCGTGGGCAGACGGACGCCAAGGTGATCGAGGCGCTGCTCAATATTACCGACTCCCGTTTCCAGGACGACTTGATCAAACAGGCACAGAAGGCCGGCAAGCTGCCCGAGGATTTCCAGCTGGACCCGCGTTTTACCGACAATACGCCGCAGCGGCTACAGGCGCTTCAGGCTCGGCATCGGCGGTTGTTTCCCGAGTATCCACTGGGCACTGATTTCACTGATGAAGAAAAAGATCTGTTGCGCGCATTGAACTGGCTCAAGAGCAAATTCAAGCTGACGGAGATTCTGGAGTTGGGCAAGGCTGCGCTGGATGCGCCGGAGCCGGGGGCATTTCCTCAGCACCTCAAGCGGATGCGGTTGGATAAGCCCGAGGGGCTGAAAGAGGACCTGTATCAGCGCCTGCTACTGGCCGGCCTGCAGGCCACCGCGCACTGACAGCTAACCTGAATAAAATGTGGGAGGGGGCTTGCCCCCGATAGCGGTGCGCCAGTCACCGAATGTGTTAGCGGACCCACTGCCATCGGGAGCAAGCCCCACATTTTGATCTGTATTCACCGGGTATTTGCTGTGCAGCAAATCACTCGATGAAAGTGACAACACCACCGGCCAGCGATTTAACCCGCGCCAGCGACTCAACCCGATAACCCTGCGCGTCCAGCTCCGCACGGCCACCCTGGAAGGATTTCTCGATCACGATGCCCAGGCCCGCGACGGTTGCGCCGGCTTGCTTGATGATCGAAATCAGCGCCTGCGATGCCTTGCCGTTGGCCAGGAAGTCGTCGATGACCAACACGCGGTCGCTGCTGGTCAGGTGGCGCGGGGAAATGGCCACGGTGCTTTCGGTTTTCTTGGTGAAGGAGTACACCGTGGCCGACAGCAGGTTTTCAGTCAGGGTCAGGGACTGTTGTTTGCGGGCGAAGATTACCGGCACGCCGAGGTTCAGACCGGTCATGATCGCTGGTGCGATGCCCGAAGCTTCGATGGTGACGATCTTGGTGATGCCTGAATCCTTGAACAGCGCGGCGAATTCGTCGCCGATCAGCTTCATCAGTGCCGGGTCGATCTGGTGGTTCAGAAAGGCATCGACCTTGAGTACCTGATCGGAAAGCACGATGCCTTCTTCGCGAATTTTCTTGTGCAGTGCTTCCACGGAAAGCTTCCTCTGTTGACGCAGCGTGCGTCGAAAGTAGATTAAAAAGTAGTCGATTCTAGCGCTTTAACATCGCGCGTATATCTGCCAAGGCGGTGTTGCCGCGAACGGCCTTCACCTCGGTGGGGGTGTCGTCATTGCCTTCCCAGGCCAGATCATCCGGCGGGAGTTCGTCGAGGAACCGGCTGGGGGCACAATCGATGATTTCGCCATATTGCTTGCGCTTGGCAGCAAAGGTGAAGGCCAGGGTCTGGCGCGCGCGGGTAATACCCACGTAGGCCAGTCGCCGTTCTTCTTCAATGGTGTCGGCTTCGATACTGGAGCGGTGCGGGAGAATTTCCTCCTCCATGCCCATGATGAACACGTAGGGGAACTCCAGGCCCTTGGAGGCATGCAAGGTCATCATTTGCACACCTTCGGCGCCGTCTTCCTCTTCCTGCTGGCGTTCGAGCATGTCGCGCAGCACCAGCTTGCCGATGGCGTCCTCGACGGTCATCTCGCCGTCTTCGTCTTTTTCCAGGGTGTTCTTCAGCGCTTCGATCAGGAACCAGACGTTACCCATGCGGTAATCCGCGGCCTTGTCGCTGGAGCTGTTGGTGCGCAGCCAGTTCTCATAGTCGATGTCCATGACCATGCTGCGCAGCGCGCTGATCGGATCTTCGCCGGCGCACTGCTCGCGCACCTTGTCCATGAAGCGCTTGAAGCGCGACAGACGGTCGGTGAAGCGGGTATCCAGATGCTCGCCCAGGCCGATTTCATCGGTGGCCGCGTACATCGAGATCTTGCGTTCGGTGGCATAGTTGCCGAGCTTTTCCAGGGTGGTGGAACCGATTTCCCGACGTGGCACGTTGATCACGCGCAGGAAGGCGTTGTCGTCGTCCGGGTTCACGATCAACCGGAAGTAGGCCATCAGGTCCTTTACTTCCTGGCGTCCGAAGAAGCTGTTGCCGCCCGACAGGCGATACGGCACCTGGTGGTGCTGCAATTTCAGTTCGATCAGTTTGGCCTGGTAGTTGCCTCGGTACAGAATCGCGAAATCGCTGTAGGGCCGGTCGGTACGCAGGTGCAGGCTGAGGATTTCCACGGCCACGCGCTCGGCTTCGGCGTCTTCGTTACGGCAGCGGATCACGCGGATCTCATCACCATGCCCCATCTCACTCCACAGTTGCTTTTCGAACTCGTGGGGGTTGTTGGAGATCAGCACGTTGGCGCAGCGCAGGATACGGCTGGTGGAGCGGTAGTTCTGCTCCAGCATCACCACTTTCAGGGACGGGTAGTCCTCCTTGAGCAGCATCAGGTTTTCCGGGCGGGCGCCACGCCAGGCGTAGATCGACTGGTCGTCGTCGCCTACCACGGTGAACTGGTTGCGCTTGCCGATCAGCATTTTCACCAGCAGGTATTGGCTGGCGTTGGTGTCCTGGTATTCGTCCACCAGCAGGTAGCGCACTTTGTTCTGCCATTTTTCGAGGATGTCGGCGTGTTCCTCGAACAACTTCACCGGCAGCAGGATCAGGTCGTCGAAGTCCACCGCGTTGAACGCCTTGAGCGTGCGTTGATAGTGGGTGTAGACGATGGCGGCGGTCTGTTCCTTGGGGTTGCGCGCATTTTCCAGGGCCTGGGCCGGCAGGATCAGGTCGTTTTTCCAGGCGCCGATCATGTTCTTGATCTCATCCACGCCGTCGTCGCCTGCGTATTCCTTCTGCATGATGTCGGTCATCAGCGACTTCACATCGGTTTCGTCGAAGATCGAGAAACCTGGCTTATAGCCCAGCCGCACATGCTCCTTGCGGATGATGTTCAGGCCCAGGTTGTGGAAGGTGCACACAGTCAGGCCACGGCCTTCGCCGCTCTTGAGCAGCGTGCCGACACGCTCTTTCATTTCGCGCGCCGCCTTGTTGGTAAAGGTCATGGCGACGATGTACTGGGCGCGGATGCCGCAGTTCTGGATCAGGTGCGCAATCTTGCGGGTGATCACGCTGGTCTTGCCGGAGCCGGCGCCGGCGAGCACCAATAGAGGGCCGCCGACGTAGTTCACGGCTTCTTGCTGCCGGGGATTGAGTCGGGACATACGGAATTCAGGGGGTCGTTGTTCAAAAGGGCGGGCATTTTAACAGGCTGGCAGGATTCTGCTCTCACAGAACGACGGTGTGACGTACCACTCGATCTAAATTTGCCGGTTTTGATACTTTGTCGCAGGATGTGGGAGCTTTTTGCAGCGGATGTGTGCAGCCTGTGCCTCTGATAAGCCTTATCATGGGTGATTCTCAGGCCGCACGTCATACTGCCCGCCGCCATTGAAATCTTGCAGAGTCTAGGGAGCTAGCTTGTCTACGCCTGTCGAACCCTTGCGTTTGCTGCTTCTGGCCGATCCGCCTGAGTGGGCAGCGTTGTTGCGCGAGTGCCTGGTGCCGATGGGCGATGGGGCTGTGCTGATCAGTGCGCCCAACTGGGACTCGGTGAGTCGTCTGTTCGATGACGACCACAGTGCCGTGCTATTGACCACGCCCAGCCTGCAACCCGGCCCTGGCCGTTGCAGCCTGCCGTGCGTCTTGCTGTTGGAGCAGGAACCACTGGTTTCGCCGCTGGGTGTCAGCGACTGGCTGGTGCGCAGTGTATTGGATGCCGATACGTTGCGCCGCTGCCTGCGCCATGTCCGTGAGCGCGGTGTGTTGGAGAACACCTTGCAGCGCCTGGCCGAGCAGGATCCGCTCACCGGTATTGCCAACCGCCAGGGTTTCCAGACCCTGCTGGCCGCACGACTGGCGGAAAACGAAGGGCGAGGCCTGGCGCTCGGCCATCTGGACCTCGATAACTTCCGTCATGCCAACGATGCCCTGGGCCACCAGGCCGGCGACCGGTTGATCCTGCAAGTGGTCTCACGGCTCAAGAGCCAGCTTGAAGCCGGGGACCAGTTGGCGCGCCTGGGCAGTGATGAGTTCGCCCTGCTGATCGATACCCGGCGTGCGCCCCAGCGTGCCGAATGGATGGCCGAGCGCATCACCGAAGTGATGGCCGAGCCGTACTGGGTCGACGGCGAAAGCTTGTTGATCGGTTGCAGCCTCGGTGTGGCGCATGCCCGCGCACGCGCCGGTGCCGATCCGTTGATGTGGCACGCCCATATCGCCATGCAGCAGGCCAAGAGCACCCAGGGCTGTACCTTTCACATCTTCAACGAACGCATCAACCGTAACGCCCGCAGCCTGGCCGACCTGGAAAGCGAGCTGCGCCGCGCGTTGCGCCGTGACGAGCTGGAATTGCATTACCAGCCGCGCCTGGACCTGGACGACGGGCATATCGTTGGCCTGGAAGCCCTGGTGCGCTGGCGCCATGGTGAACGGGGCCTGTTGCCGCCCAGTGAGTTCGTACCCCTGGCCGAACAGAGCGGTTTGATCGTGCCGCTGGGTTATTGGGTGATCTCTCGAGCCTTGCGCGACATGCAAGACCTGCGCGAGCGCGATCTGCCGCGGCTGCACATGGCCGTCAACCTGTCGTTTCGCCAGTTCCAGGACAGCCAGTTGCTCTCCACTCTCAGTCGGTTGATCGCCGAGCGTGGCGTGGAGGCCAAGTGGCTGGAGTTCGAGTTGACCGAGACCGCCGTGATGCGTCGCAGCGATCTGGTCAAGCAGACCATGGATGCCTTGGGGCGCCTCGGTGTGCGGTTCTCCCTGGATGACTTCGGCACCGGTTTCTCATCGTTCGTGCACCTCAACAGCTTGCCGATTGCCTTGTTGAAGATCGACAAGAGTTTCGTGGGGGGCATGGAAGAGCGCGAAGAGAACCGCAAATTAGTCCACGCGATGATCAACCTGGCCCACAACCTCAACCTCGAAGTGGTGGCCGAAGGCGTGGAAACCCCTGAGCAGCTGGCGTTGTTGCGTCTGTTTGGCTGCGACCAGGCCCAGGGTTACCTGATCAGCAAGCCGCTGCCCTTGCCGGAGCTGGTGGAGTACCTGACGTTCGGCAAGAGCCAGGAGGCGCTGTTGGGCTAGTGGCTTGCAGACCCTAGTCCGGCAGCATGGCCTGAAATTCAGTGCGAATTTCAGGCTCCTGGCGAATCATCCGCTTCATCTTCGCTTCAAACGCCCAGGTCAGGGCGATGGCCGCGCACGCCAACCCCAGCGCCAGGCCCCACCACACCCCGGTCGGTCCCCAGCCCAGGGTAAAGGCCATCAACCACGCCGAGGGTGCGCCGATCAGCCAATAGCAACCCAAGCCCACCAGAAAAGTGGTCTTGGCGTCCTTCAGTCCGCGGATGCAGCCCATGGCGATGGTCTGCACGCCGTCGAACAGCTCAAACCAGGCGGCCACGGCCAGCAGGCTGACGGCCAGGACGATGACATCGTGGAAGGCGGGGTCGTCATGGTCCAGGAAAAGTCCGATCAGCGGGTCGGAAAACAACCAGAGTACTGCCGCAAACCCTAGCATTATCATCGCGCCAAAGCCGATGCCGACTCGCCCGGCCAAGCGCGCCTGCAGCAGCTGCCCGGCACCGTAATGCTGGCCGATGCGCATGGTTACCGCGTATGACATGCCCGCCGGCACCATGAACGCGACCGAAACAATTTGCAGCGCGATCTGGTGCGCCGCCAGCTGCGTGCTGCCCATGGTGCCCATGCACAACGCCGCGAAGGCGAACAGCCCGACTTCCACCGCATAGGTGCCACCAATCGGCAGGCCCAGGCGCCACAGCTCGCGCAGGTATTGGGTGTTGAGGCGTAGCAGGCCCGAACCCAGCGGGTAGGCCCCGTAGGCCCGGTTGCTGCGGATGTACCACATCAGTGCCAGGGCCATGCTGGTGGCTACGATGGCCGTCACCAGGCCGATGCCCATCAAGCCCAGTTTCGGCAGGCCGAACATGCCTTCGATCAACGCATGGTTGAGCAGGTAGTTGAGCACGGTGCCGCACAGGCTGATCACCATGACCGGCGTCGCCTTGCCGATGGCGCTGGTAAAGCCGCGCAGGGCCATGAAGCTCAGGTAGCCGGGCAGGGCGAACGGCAGGATCGTCAGGAATTGCCCTGCCGCGTGCACGTTGGATTCGGTTTGGCCGAACATCAATAGCACTGGCTTGAGGTTCCACAGCAGCAGCGCCGCCGCCAGGGCCATCAGCCAGGCGAGCCACAGCCCGGCCTGGGTCAGACGGGTGGCGCCTTCGATATCGCCCGCGCCGTGACGAATGGCAACCAGGGTGCCCACGGCGGCAATCACGCCAATGCAGAAAATCGCCACGAATGAGTAACTCGCCGCACCCAGGCCACCACCGGCCAGGGCTTCGGGGCTCAGGCGGGCCATCATCAGGGTGTCGGTCAGCACCATCAGCATGTGGGCCAACTGTGAGGCAATCAACGGCCCCGACAGCCGCAGAATGGCCCAGAGTTCGGTACGCGCCGGATGTTGCATGATCATCACGCTCGAAAAGTCAGAGGGTTGGGGAAGGGTTGATTCTCGACGCTCTGGGTTCAATGCACAAAACGATAAATGCGATCATCAGCATGATTAAAACTCATGCCTGAGGGATTCTGGTAGGGTTTGGGGATTGCCCCGTAGGAGCTTCTCAATGTCTCGTCGTATGCCTGCGCTTTATGCCTTGCGCGCCTTTGAAGCCGCTTCCCGGCATAACTCCTTCACCCGTGCGGCGCAGGAGCTGTCGATTACCCAGAGTGCAGTGAGCCGGCACATTCGCACGCTGGAGGAGCATTTTGCCTGCCGCCTGTTCCAGCGCAGCGGTCGGACCTTGCAGCTCACTGAAGCCGCGCGCCTGTTGTTGCCCGGCGTGCGCGAAGGTTTCGCTGCCCTCGAGCGGGCCTGCGAGACCTTGAACGCCGAAGATGACATTGTGCGCATGAAGGCACCGCCCACGTTGACCATGCGTTGGCTGCTGGCGCGGCTCAGTCGCTTCCGGGCCCTGCAGCCGGGCAATGAGGTGCAGCTGACCAGCGCGTGGATGAGCGTGGATGAGGTCGACTTCAACCAGGAGCCCTTCGACTGCGCGGTGCTGCTCAGCTACGGGCATTTTCCGGCGGATCTGGAGGCCGTTTACCTGTTCCCCGAGTTGCTGGTTCCAGTGGGGGCGCCGAACCTGCTGGAGGATGGGCCTTGGGACGTCGCGCGCCTGGCCGGCGCCGAATTGTTGCATCCCACGCCCGACCGCCGCGATTGGCGAAACTGGCTGGAGCGCATGGGGCTGTCATCCCAGGTGTCGCTCAAGGGCGGGCAGGTGCTCGACACCCTTGAGTTGGGCATGATCGCTGCCGCGAGAGGTTACGGGGTCTCCATGGGCGATCTGTTGATGGTGGCCGAGGATGTGGCCCAGGGGCGCTTGAGCCTGCCCTGGCCGACAGCGGTCGCCAGTGGGGAAAATTACTACCTGGTATGGCCGAAAACCCGCCCCGGTGGTGAGCGCTTGCGGCGGTTGGCGGAGTTTCTTCAAGGGGAAGTCCGTGCGATGGAATTGCCACAGGTTGAGCGCCTGGATTGAGCGTAGATTGCAATCGTTTGCGCGATACCTCTGCACAGCACTCAAGTATTGCCAACACCCGCCGAAGAAGGGGTGTGGAACCATCGTGCACCCTTGCTACCCACTAGATAATTTGCCGAGCAACGCTATGAGATCAGGATGATCCTGGCCTCGGCCAGGAGCTGTCATGTCTCAACCTCGCGCTCGGATCGCCTCCCAATTAGGTCTCGCCTTGGCCGTGATTCTGGCTGTCGCCATCAGCGGCAGTACGGTTTTCGCCCTGCGTTCCCTCGACTCCGCCAACCTCGACACCCGCGAGGAACACCTGGCCAGCGAGGCACGCCTGCTCGCCGATCAACTCAATACCTTCCACGGCACCTTGCGCGAAAGTACCCAGCGTTTGAGCGGGCTGTTTGAAAAGCGCTTCGGCGCCGGGTTGAGCGTGCGGGCGGACCAGCCGGTTAGCGTGGCCGGTGTGCAAACGCCGAGCTTGTACCTGGGCGATGTGGTGTTGAACAACAACTTCGGGGAAGTGGACGCTTTCAAGCAAATGTCCGGCGGTGTGGCGACGGTATTCGTACGCAGCGGTGAAGACTTTGTCCGCGTCAGCACCTCCTTGACCAAGCAGGACGGCAACCGCGCCATCGGCACCGTGCTCGATCACCAGCACCCGGCGTACCAGCGCCTGCTGGCTGGGCAGGGTTATGTCGGCCGTGCGGTGTTGTTCGACCGGGCCTATATGACCCAGTACACCCCGGTGCGTGACGCTGGCGGCAAAGTGATCGCCGTGTTGTTCATCGGTTTTGACTACACCGATGAGCAGAAGGCCCAGTTCGACAATCTCAAGCGTTTCCGTATCGGCCAGACCGGTTCCCTGGCCTTGCTCGATGAACAGAAACACTGGCTGGTACCACCCGCTGGCGTGCAGGCACCGGACCAGGCCATCCCAGTGATGCTCGAACTGGCGAAAGCGCCGGGCGAAGGGCAATTCTGGAGTGACAAGAACGAAGACTTCTATAGCGTCGCGGTGCCCTTTGAGGGCGGCCCGTGGTCGGTTGTGGCGAGCATGCCGAAGTCCGAGATTCGCTCGGTGACCTGGGCGGTGGGGATCCGCCTGGTGATCGGCAGCGTGTTGGCGATGTTGCTGGCGGTGGGCGCAGTGGTGTGGTTGCTGCGCCGCAAACTGCAGCCCCTGAGTGACCTGGTGCGCCAGGCCGAAGCCCTGGGTGCCGGCGATTTGAGCGCACGCTTGAACGTGTCCAGCCATGATGAAATCGGCCAGTTGGCGCGCGCCTTCAACCAGATGGGCGAAGCGCTGTCGACCATGGTGTCGCACATCCGCAAGGCAGCCGAAGAGGTCAATAGCCGGGCGCAGGCATTGTCCGGTCTGTCCGGCGGCGCGTATGAAGGCATGGAGCAACAGTCCGGCGAGATCACCAGCATGGCCGGTGCGGTGGAAGAATTCAGCGCCACGTCGTTGAACATTGCCGACAACATGGGCAATACCGAACGCCTGGCCCAGGAAAACGCCCAGCAAACCCGCATTGGTCGTACCTCGATGCAAGAGGCGTCGTCGTCCCTGGAACACATCGCCGCCGCGCTGAACAGCACGGCCACGGTGATCAACACCTTGGGCCAGCGTTCCCAGGAAATCGGCGGGATTGTGGGGGTGATCACCTCGATCGCCGAACAGACCAACCTGTTGGCGCTCAACGCCGCGATCGAGGCCGCCCGTGCCGGTGAGCAGGGGCGTGGCTTTGCCGTGGTTGCTGACGAAGTGCGCAACTTGGCGTCGCGTACCCGCCAAGCCACTGACGAAATTTCCGGGATGATCCAGAGCATCCAACAGGAAACCGGCAACGCCATCAGCACCATGGAACACGGCAATGTGCTGATGCAGGAAGGCTTGTCGCGTAACGCCGACGTGGCCTCGGCCCTGGCACGTATCGACGAACAAAGCCGCTCGGCCGGGCAGCAGTTCGCGGCGATCACCACGGCGACCCAGGAGCAGAGCAGCACCGCAAATGTGCTCAGCAGCAATCTGCAGAGCATTGCGTTGGCCAACAGCGAGCAGCGTGAAGTGGTGTCGAACCTGGCGATTACCGCCAAGGAGTTGGAAACCCTGGCGGCGGGCTTGCGCCATGAAGTAGATCGGTTTCGTTGATCGTCTTGGCCTGAGTGGCGGCGCTGGCTTCGAACGGTTCATCGTTGATCGGCCGGGCTGGACGCCGCAGGCCGGTACTGCAGCGCTTCGGCAATGTGGTCTCGACCTATTTTGGTCGAGCACTCCAGATCTGCGAGAGTGCGCGCAACTTTCAGCAGCCGGTGGGCTGCTCGAAGGGATAGGGTGAGCCGCTCGCACGCACTCTCCAGCCAGGCCTCATCCGGTTTGGACAGCGCGCAATGCTGGCGTAACCCCGGTAGGTCGAGAAACGCATTGGCGCAGCCCTGACGCGTTCGCTGGCGCTCCCGAGCCTCGGCTACGCGTGCTGAAGCCTTCTGCGTGTTATCGCCAGGCTGCGGCGTCGGATTAAGTGCGGTTGTTTCCCGGGCGACGGTCAGGTGCAGGTCGATGCGATCCAGCAATGGCCCCGAGAGTTTGTTGCGGTAGCGCTGGACCTGCTCCGGTGTACAGCGGCAGCGTCCACTGGGTTCGCCCATGTAGCCGCAAGGGCAGGGGTTCATGGCGGCGACCAACTGGAAGCGGGCCGGGAAACTGACGCGATCACGGGCGCGGGAGATGACGATATGCCCTGATTCCAGCGGTTCGCGCAGCACCTCCAGTACCTTGCGATCAAACTCTGGCAACTCATCCAGAAACAACACGCCGTGATGGGCCAGGGTAATTTCGCCCGGCTGTGGTTTTGAACCGCCGCCTACCAGCGCCGGCCCGGAAGCCGAGTGGTGCGGCTGGCGAAAGGGCCGGTGCGGCCAATGGCTCAGCGGCGCCTCGCTGACCACCGATTGAATCGCCGCGACTTCCAACGCTTCCTGCTCACTCAACGGTGGCAATAACCCGGGCAGCCGGCTGGCGAGCAAGGTCTTGCCGGTGCCGGGCGGCCCGCTGAGCAGCAGGTTATGCGCGCCCGCAGCGGCAATCAGCAGCGCGCGCTTGGCTGCAAGCTGACCCTGTACTTCGCTCAGGTCCGGGTAAGGTTTGTTCAGGCACAGCAAACCGTCGGACTTGTAGGGCTCGATCGGTACATGCCCGTTCAAGTGCGCCACCACCTGCAACAGGTGATCCACCGCAATTACCTTCAACCCCGACGCCAGGCAGGCTTCTTCGGCATTCGCCCGAGGCACTATTACAGTGCGCCCGGCCTTGCGCGCTGCCAGCGCCGCCGGCAGCACCCCTTTGACTGCCCGTACCTCGCCGGACAGTGCCAACTCTCCCAGGCATTCCACATCATCGAGCATCAATGCCGGCACCTGCACACTGGCCGCCAGGATCCCCAAGGCAATCGCCAGATCAAAACGCCCGCCGTCCTTGGGCAGGTCGGCGGGCGCGAGGTTGAGGGTGATGCGGCGGGACGGGTATTGCAGTGCGCAGTTGAGGATCGCACTGCGCACGCGGTCCTTGCTTTCCTTCACAGCCGTTTCCGGCAGACCCACCAATGTGAGCGAAGGCAGACCATTGGCCATGTGCACTTCGACGGTCACTGCGGGGGCTTCGACGCCAACCTGGGCGCGGCTGTGGACGATGGCGAGGGACATGCGCGTTCCTTGAAAAGGGTGCCGCTTCTTGCGGTTTTTCAAGGGTAGACGAGGCGGGGAAGAGCGAAGCGGGGGAGGTTTTACAGAACGTATCCGGCGCAGGCAGCAGCGCTTTATGTGGGCTCTGCCGGGCTAACGCTCGACAGCGCCCACACTGACCGTGCTCATTCGGCGGGTGGCGTCAGCCTGGCTTCCAGTTCCGCCACCTTCGCCTCCAGGCTCTCGAGTCGCGCTCGCGTGCGGGCAAGCACGACCATCTGGCTGTCAAATTCTTCCCGGCTCACCAGGTCGAGCTTGCTGAAGCCGCTTTGCAACAGCGCCTTGAATTGGCTTTCGATTTCAGTGCGAGGCAGCGGGGTTTCGCCGCTGAACAAGCGAGAGGCGTGGCCGCTGAGGGCGTCGAGGAAGTCTTTGGGCGCGAGCATGGGAAATATTCCGGAAAACTGTTGGGCGCCAGTGTATCACGCAGCGTCTATAGTCTTTTTCACGGCCGCGAGCGCACGCTTTTCGCGCAGGAGGTCTGGCGGTAGCGCACTGTTTTTGTGCGCATTGGCGTCGTCAAAACGCCCCGCGGGTGGGCACAAGTGGGCAATGGACTGATTTCAATGATTTTTACGGAGCTGGCAAGGTTTCTGCTTAGACGATCATGACCCATGCACTGATGCAGTCGCTGTGACGAATGCAGTGCGCCGACGGATCAGGGGTACAGGTTTCGTCACCAGTGGTTCGCTGGCGTCGCCACGGTAATTGTCGAGGCGACGATGCGTTACAAAGCCAGGCACTGCGCTTAGACTTGAGACGGGTTTGTTTTCCTGGGGCAAGTCCACCAATTCGGGAGAGAGTTTTCATGAAGCTAGTCACTGCCATCATCAAGCCGTTCAAGTTGGACGATGTACGCGAGTCACTGTCCGAGATCGGCGTGCAGGGCATTACCGTTACTGAGGTCAAAGGCTTCGGTCGGCAGAAGGGTCATACCGAGCTGTATCGCGGCGCGGAATACGTGGTCGATTTCCTGCCGAAGGTGAAGATTGATGTCGCCATTGACGACAAGGATCTTGACCGGGTTATCGAGGCGATAACCAAGGCGGCCAACACCGGCAAGATCGGTGACGGCAAGATCTTCGTGGTCAATCTGGAACAGGCTATTCGCATCCGTACCGGCGAAACCGATACCGACGCAATCTAAGCCGCCAAACCCCTTAACGCCCCAGGAGAAAACAATATGACTCTGCGTAAATTCGCAGGGCTAGGAGCCCTGTTGTCCCTCGTAATGCCCGCCCTGGCATTGGCGGCGGACCCAGCACCTGCTCCAGTCCTCAATTCCGGCGACACGGCATGGATGCTCACCTCCACCGCGCTGGTGCTGTTCATGACCATTCCGGGTCTGGCGCTGTTTTACGGCGGCATGGTGCGCTCTAAAAACATTCTTTCCGTGATGATGCAGTGCTTCGCCATCACTGGCCTGATCACCATCCTGTGGTTTGTCTACGGCTACAGCATGGCGTTCGATACCACCGGTATGGAAGCGGGCGTCGTCAACTTCAACTCCTTCGTGGGCGGCCTGTCCAAGTTGTTCCTGTCGGGCGTGACCCCAGCGAGCATCACGGGCCCTGCGGCGCTGTTTCCCGAGGCGGTGTTCGTCACCTTCCAGATGACTTTCGCCATCATTACTCCTGCGCTGATCGTCGGTGCTTTTGCCGAGCGTATGAAGTTCTCCGCGATGCTGATCTTCATGGGCGTCTGGTTCACCCTGGTCTACGCACCGATTGCCCACATGGTATGGGGCGGTCCGGGTTCGTTGCTGGGCGACTGGGGCGTGCTGGACTTCGCCGGTGGCACCGTGGTGCACATCAACGCGGGTGTGGCTGGCCTGGTGGCGTGCCTGGTACTCGGCAAGCGTAAAGGCTTCCCGACCACCCCGATGGCACCGCACAACCTGGGTTACACCCTGGTCGGCGCGGCCATGCTGTGGGTGGGTTGGTTCGGCTTCAACGCCGGCTCCGCGGCGGCTGCCAACGGTACTGCCGGTATGGCAATGCTGGTGACCCAGATCGCTACCGCTGCTGCGGCACTGGGCTGGATGTTCGCCGAGTGGATCACCCACGGTAAGCCGAGCGCACTGGGCATCGCCTCGGGCGTGGTGGCTGGCCTGGTGGCAATCACTCCAGCCGCCGGCACCGTGGGCCCGATGGGCGCACTGGTGATCGGCCTGGCCGCCGGTGTGGTGTGTTTCTTCTGCGCCACTACCCTGAAACGCAAGCTCGGTTACGACGACTCCCTGGATGCCTTCGGCGTGCACGGTATCGGCGGTATCCTGGGTGCGATCCTGACTGGTGTGTTCGCGGCGCCTTCGCTGGGCGGCTTCAACGCAGCCACCACTGATATCGCGGCGCAAGTCTGGATTCAGTGCAAAGGCGTCGGCTTCACCGTGATCTACACGGCCATCGTGACCTTCATCATCCTCAAGGTGCTGGATGTGGTGATGGGCCTGCGGGTTACCGACGAAGAAGAGGCGGTCGGCCTCGATCTGGCGCAACACAACGAACGCGGTTACAACTTGTAAATCCGCGAAAAAAAGATGCCCGGCTTGCCGGGCATTTTTTTGTCTGGCGTTTGTCAGTTCCAAAAGGCTGTAACGGTTTTTGTGCGGACTTTGTGATGGGCCGCACACGGCACTTTTTACTGTGCGAATGTCTTACAGGCATGTAGGCGTATTCGGCACTTTGTTTTTTTCCAGAGCACGCTAGAATGCGCGCCGATAGGCGGAGAACTGTATGTGGCAACAGACCCTGATTACTCTGCGGGCCAAGCCCCGGGGCTTTCACTTGGTAACCGATGAGTTGCTCGCCGGCTTGCCTGAATTGAAGGCATGTCGCGTGGGCCTGTTGCATCTGTGGCTGCAGCACACCTCGGCCTCGTTGACGGTCAACGAGAACGCCGATCCGGCGGTTCGCCGTGACTTCGAACGTTATTTCAACTCACTGGTGCCGCAGGGCCGTGCGGGGTTTGAACACAACGACGAGGGGCCGGATGATCTGCCGGCGCACTTCAAGGCCAGTCTCCTGGGCTGCCAGCTGAGTCTGCCGGTCAAGGCCGGCCGCTTGGCGATGGGGACCTGGCAAGGTGTTTATCTGGGCGAGCACCGTGATCATGGCGGTGCTCGTAAAGTCCTCGCCACCTTGCACGGTGATGAGGCATAAGCCACTGGTTATCCGGTGGATGTTGATTTTTTTCCGGCGACCTTCGACAGAAGGCGAAGCTGGGCTATAACTAATCTGCTTTTCGCAAGTCATGAGGTAGAACATGAGCGACGATGATCTGGAAAACGACGACCTCGAAGTCGGTGACGACGACGACACCGAAGAAGGTCTTGAAGCCGCGGCGGAAGACGTTGCTGAAGACGACGGTGGCGATGATGTACCTGTTCCTGCGGCCAAAGGCAAAGCCAAGGCTGCGGTTTCGGTAGACGAACTGCCGAGTGTTGAAGCCAAGAACAAAGAGCGCGACGCGCTGGCCCGTGCGATGGAAGAGTTCCTCGCCAAAGGTGGCAAAGTGCAGGAAGTCGAGGCTAACGTGGTGGCAGACCCACCGAAGAAGCCGGATAACAAGTACGGCAGCCGACCTATCTGAGGTCAGTCACCTGCTTGTAAGAAAAAGCCCGCCGTCGCTGCGGGCTTTTTCATGCCCTGGTCATTGTAGTGAGCGGGCTTGCCCCGCGCTGGGGGGGCAAAGCCGCCCTAAACCCAGGCGCCTCGGTCTTTCTGAAATACCGCGATGTCCTTGTTGGGGCGGCTTCGCCCCCCGGCGCGGGTGTAGAACCGTAGACAGGTCATTGCCAGCTGGCGAGCAGTGGCGGTAACTCGGTCAGGCTGCGGATCTCCGCGTCCGGACGCTTGTCCGCTTCCCACGCCTTGCCCGTCGGGTTGAACCACACCGCCCGAAGGCCCGCCTGTTGCGCCCCAGCGATGTCATCCCCCGGATGATCGCCAATATGCACCGCCTGGTCGGCATCCACGCCACCCCGCTGCAATGCCTCTTGAAACAGTCGCGCATCCGGCTTGGCAATGCCGATATCTTCAGCGCGCAGGGCGAAGTGAAAGTAGTCCGCCAGCCCCACACGTTGCACATCGGCATTGCCATTGGTGATCACCCCCAGCAGGAAGTGCTGGCGCAAGGCTTGAAGCATGGGCTCGGCCTCGGGAAAAGGGGTGAGTTGATGACGCGCATGGATGAAGGCTTCGAAGCATATGTCCGCCATCTGTGCGGCTTCAGGCGGTGGATAGCCGGCCTCTTCAAATGCGTGCAGCAGTATCCGGTGACGCAGGATGCTGATGCGATGCTTCAACTCGGGATGGCGCTCCAGCACTTGCTGGCGCAGGCTGGCGAAATGCTCAAGCGGCAGGTCGCCGACCTTGGCGGCATGGGTCGCCAGCCATTCGCGCATCGACGCTTCGGCACTGATAATGACGGGGACGTTGTCCCACAGGGTGTCGTCCAGGTCGAAAGTGATCAGCTTGATACTCATGAGTCGCCGCCCTTGATACGTTTGGCCCGAGGATGGGCGCTGTCGTATACCGTTGCCAGGTGTTGGAAATCGAGGTGGGTGTAGATCTGCGTGGTCTTGATATCGGAGTGGCCGAGCAGCTCCTGTACCGCACGCAGGTCCTGGGAGGATTCGAGCAGATGGCTGGCAAAGGAGTGGCGCAGCATGTGTGGGTGCAGGTTCTGCCCCAATTCTCGCTCTCCGGCCGCCTTGACCCGCAGTTGGATTGCTCGTGGTCCGAGGCGCCGCCCTTGTTGGCTGATAAACACGGCATCGTCCACCGGATTGGCCAGGGCGCGCAGCGGCAGCCACAGTTGCAACGCTTCCCGGGCTTTGCGGCCCACCGGCAGCACGCGGGTCTTGCTGCCCTTGCCGAGCACTTGCACCAGGCCGTCGGCCAGGTCCAGTTGGTCAAGGTTCAGGCCGGTCAGCTCCGACAGCCGCAGGCCAGAAGAGTAGAACAGCTCAAGGATCGCCTGGTCGCGATGGGCGAGGAAGTCGTCTTCAACGGCGCCATCGAGCAATTGCAGGGCGCGATCGGTATCCAGCGTCTTCGGCAGGCGTCGTTCGCCCTTCGGCGGAGAGAGGCCATTGGCCGGGTCGTGGTCGCACAGACCCTCGCGGTTCAGAAAGTGATACAGGCCACGCACCGCTGATAGCAGGCGTGACAGGCTGCGCGAAGATTGGCCGGCCTGGTGCAGGCGGGCGATCAGGCTGCGCAGGCTCTGGATATCCAGGGCTTTCCAGCTGGTGATCTGCTGTTTTTTACAGTGTGCCAGGACCTTGTCCAGGTCCCGCCGATAGGCTTGCAGGGTATGGGGCGACACCTGGCGCTCGTTGCGCAGGTGAGCGCAATAAGCGTCCAGTTGCCGTTCCATGGCTAGCGCACCGCGCGCAAGGTGCTGGTGAAGCGCGGTAATACGCGGCCAAGCACTTCGGCGATGTAGGTCAGGAACAACGTGCCCACCGAGCTCTTGTAGTGCGCAGGATCCCGACTGGCGATGGCCAATACGCCATGCAGGCCCTGGTGGCTGAGGGCGACCACGGCGGTGGAGCCGATCTGCTTGCGTTGTTCGGCACCAAACAGGAAGTCCAGCTCGTGTTCGCGCAAGGTGCCGCTGATGGTCTTGCCTTCGGACAGCAGGCCACCGATAGCGGTCTGTGCCTCGCCACCGCTGACCCAGCGACCCACCGGCATCGGGTTGTCGCTGAACAGGATCAGGCTGACAAACGGGACCTGGAAGTCCTGGCGCAGGCTGTCTTCCACGGCGATCACCGTCTCTTCCAGGCTGTTGGCGTCCATCAGGGTCAGGATCAGGCGGCGTGTCTTGTCGAACAGGCGGTCATTGTCGCGGGCCACGTCCATCAGATGGGAGAGCCGATGGCGCATTTCGATATTGCGCTCGCGCAGGATGTTCATCTGGCGCTCAACCAGCGAAACGGTGTCGCCGCGCCGGTGAGGAATGCGCAGGGCCGGCAGCAGTTCTTCGTGATCGACGAAAAAGTCCGGATGAGCCTCAAGGTACGCCGCGACGGCAGCGGCCTCCAGACTGTCGGTTGGGGATGCTTGTGCGGGTACTTGAGGCTTATCGGTCATTGGTTTGGCTCACTCATAGACGGACCTGTCCTTCGTATACGCGCGAGGCCGGCCCGGTCATCATCACCGGGTGGCCAGGGCCTGCCCATTCGATGGACAAGCGTCCGCCGGGCAGGTCGATCAGCAACGGCGAATCCATCCACCCCTGGCTGATCGCGGCCACGGCAGCGGCGCAAGCGCCGGTACCGCAAGCCTGGGTTTCGCCGGCGCCGCGTTCCCATACACGCAATTGCGCGCGGGAACGGTCGATCACCTGCAGGAAGCCCACATTGACCCGTGCCGGAAAGCGCGGGTGATGTTCGATTTTCGGCCCCAATTCATGCACAGGAGCGTTGTTGATGTCATTGACCCGCAGCACGGCATGCGGGTTGCCCATGGAGACGGCAGCGATGTCGACGTTTTTGCCGTCAACCTCCAGCGCGTAGCTTGCGGCCTGCTCGGTAGCCTGGAACGGAATGTCTGCCGGCACTAGGCGGGGCTCGCCCATGTTGACGCTGATCTGGCCGTCGTTGCGGACATCCAGTTCAATCACGCCGCCCTTGGTCTCGACGCGAATCTGGCGTTTGGCGGTCAGGCGCTTGTCCAGCACGAAGCGCGCAAAGCAACGTGCACCGTTGCCGCACTGTTCCACTTCGGAACCGTCGGAGTTGAAGATCCGATAACGGAAATCCACCTCCGGGTTGCTTGGCGCCTCGACGATCAGCAGCTGGTCGAAGCCAATGCCGGTGTGACGGTCGCCCCACTGTTTGGCGTGTTTGGGCTGGATGTGCGCGTGCTGGCTGACCAGGTCGAGGACCATGAAGTCATTGCCCAGCCCGTGCATCTTGGTAAAACGCAGCAGCATGGCTTACTCCGGCAGCAGGCTTTCGCCAGCATACAACTCGGCTACCGTCTCGCGGCGACGCACTTCGAACGCTTGATCACCGTCCACCAGCACCTCGGCGGTACGGCCGCGGGTGTTGTAGTTGGAACTCATGACAAACCCATAGGCACCCGCCGAATGTACGGCCAGCAGGTCGCCTTCTTCCAGGGCCAACTGACGATCCTTGGCCAGGAAATCGCCGGTCTCGCAGATCGGGCCGACGATGTCGTAGGCGCGTGCAACACCTTCGCGTGGTGTTACAGCGGTGACGTTCATCCAGGCCTGGTACAGCGCCGGGCGGATCAGGTCGTTCATCGCCGCGTCGACGATGGCGAAATCCTTGTGCTCGGTGTGCTTGAGGTACTCGACCTGGGTCAGCAGCACGCCGGCATTGGCAACGATGTAGCGGCCCGGCTCGAACATCAGCGTCAGGCCGCGGCCCTCGATGCGCTGGAGTGCTGCCTTGATGTAGTCGGCCACCAGCGGCGGCTCTTCGTCGCGATAACGCACGCCCACACCACCACCGAGGTCGATGTGGTGCAGGTAGATACCACATTCGCCGAGACGGTCGACCAGTGCCAGCAGGCGGTCGAGGGCGTCCAGGAACGGTGGCAGCGTGGTCAGTTGCGAGCCGATGTGGCAGTCAACACCCAGCACTTCCAGGTTGGGCAGTTGGGCGGCGCGGATGTACACGTCTTCGGCGTCGGCAATGGCGATGCCGAACTTGTTCTCTTTGAGACCGGTGGAAATGTACGGGTGGGTGCCGGCATCGACGTCCGGGTTGACGCGCAGGGAGATCGGCGCACGAACACCCATCTCGGCGGCGACCACTTGCAGGCGCTCAAGCTCGTCGGTGGATTCGACGTTGAAGCAATGCACGCCGACTTCCAGCGCACGGCGCATGTCTTCGCGGGTTTTGCCGACGCCGGAAAACACGATCTTGTCCGCTTTGCCACCGGCTGCCAGCACGCGTTCCAGCTCGCCACGGGAGACGATGTCGAAACCGGCGCCCAGGCGCGCCAGGACATTCAGTACACCCAGGTTGGAATTGGCCTTGACCGCGTAGCACACCAGGCTTGGTGTGCCTTCCAGCGCGTCGGCAAAGCTGCGGTATTGGGCTTCGATATGCGCACGGGAGTACACATAGGTCGGGGTGCCAAAGCGCTCGGCAATCGCGGACAACGCCACGCCTTCCGCGAACAGCTCGCCGTCCCGGTAGTTAAAAGCGTCCATGGAGTTCCCTTATTCGTAGGTGTCGTGCTTATGCGCTTTGGATGGCTTTTGCGACGATTGTGCCTGGTCGTTCGGGTCTTTGCTGTCATCCGGCAGGTACAGCGGGCCTTTTTGACCACAGGCACTAACGAGGCAAGCGACCGCGACGAGCGCAGCAAGGGAAGAGATCAGGCGCTTCATGGCGAAATCCTTGAATATGCATTAATTGCGCCCGAGTATACCGACCACCCGCCAGCTTGCCTATGCGCTGAAATACCCGTCCGGCGGGGGTTTGCCGAGACGGCCGGGAAGCGTACTACGCTGCTTGAGGATATTTCACGCCGCCAATCGTGTTGAAATCGGTATCCTTTGCAATCGGCGAAGCTCGCCCGTATGGTGCGGCGCTTGAGCAGAACCAGACACTTTTGAGGTTGCCACAATGAGTTTGACCGAAGCCCGTTTTCACGACTTGGTGGATTCGACCCAGCAGGCGCTGGAAGATATTTTCGACGACAGCGGCCTGGACGTGGATCTGGAAAATTCGGCTGGCGTGCTGACGGTCAAGTTCGAGAGCGGCCAGCAGCTGATCTTCAGTCGTCAGGAGCCGCTGCGTCAGCTCTGGCTGGCGGCGCGTTCTGGTGGTGTTCACTTCGACTACGACGAAGAAAGCGGCAAATGGCAGTGCGACAAGAGTGAAGAGCTGCTGAGCGAGATGCTCACGCGCCTGGTCAACGACTACACCGGCGTCGAGCTGGACTTCGACGAGATCTGACGGTGACCCAGCCCGCACCTGCACGCCCGCCAAAGCCACTGTTCAGTAATGTTAGCCCGGCGGTGCCGTCACCTTGTATCAGTTTGTGTCGACTGGATGAGCAGAAAGTCTGCCTTGGCTGCTTTCGTCACGTGGAAGACATCCGTGAATGGCGCTCTGCCGACGATTCCCGGCGCCGGGTGATTTGTGCCGAAGCCGAGCAGCGCAGGGCGCGCGTCTGAGGCCGTCTTGTTTATTTGTGACGCTGTGGTAGTGTCCGGATACACCTCAACTCATCGAGGTCCGCGAGAACCCCGCCTTTTTTTGGCGGGGTTTTGCTTTTTTGTGCAGAAAAAAGGAGTCTGCCTGAATCATGACCACCGCACCTTCCATCATCCTCACCCGTCTTGACGTGCAGCGCCTGGAGCAATTGATCGACCGCTTGGGCGACGAGTCTCCCGGCGTCGAAGCGTTGCAAGCCGAACTCGACCGCGCCGAAGACGTGGTTGGTCACGATGAAGTGCCTGCGGGTGTCGTGACCATGAACTCCAGCGTGCATTGTCGCGAGCAAGGCAGCGGCAAGGACTACCACCTGACCCTGGTCTACCCGAAACACGCGAACGCCGATGAAGGCAAAATCTCGATCCTGGCACCGGTGGGCAGTGCGTTGCTCGGCCTGCAGATAGGCCAGCACATCGACTGGCCGGCACCGGGCGGCAAGACCCTCAAGCTGGAGTTGCTCAGCGTTGAAGGCCAGCCCAAGGATGGCGGCGCCTTTCCTCTCTAAACCTGGTTCAGCGCCTTGTTGAGCGAGAGTTCGAGCTCGGCCTTGTAGCGCAGATACAGGTTGCTTGGGCTTTGCACGTCACCGAGCAGGCCCGAGAGGTCCAGGTCGGTGATGTAGCAGCGGTAGCGCTCGGCTTCGCGGCGTTGCCCGACGATCTCCTGGGCGACCACGGCAAACAGTTGGTCGCCAAATTCCAGTTCGGAAAACTCGCGCTGATTGCAGTACAGCGTGATGCCCACTCGGCCGTGAGCGGCTTTGCCGATAATCGCCTGTACCTCATAAAACGCTTTGTCGGCCGGGGTCGAAGGTGCCGGCCGAGGCTCGATGCCGCGTGCACGGGTGCTGCCGGACGGCAATAGCTGGTAATACAGGGTTCGCACTTCGCCCAGCGGTTGTTGCGTGTCCAGGGACGACAGGGCTTCGCGGCGATAGATGATCGATTGAAGGAAACGTTGCAACGGTGCCAACAGGCTCTGTTCGTCATGAAAGGGCAGGCGTTGCTGCCAGAGCGCATTGAACTCATCCAGTACGTACAACTCGGCATGACCTTCATTGACCCGGTAGAACACCTGCACGCAATCGGCCAGGCCCATGGGCAGCAGCAACGCCAAGTCGTGGTCTTCCAGGGCCATGGCGTCCAGGTGCAGCGGGCTGTAGCTGGCGAGTTCTTCGCTGAGGTAGGCGATCAGTGCGTCCTGGGTTGGCAGCGACACATGGTTGGCCTGCCCCGGCACCAGTTCCATCACGTGATAATGCTGCTGCACCTGGAGCAGGTAACGGTGATTGCCTTGGCCGATCAGCAGGTTTTGTGCGGTATCGAAGATTTCTTCGACGCGCTGGGCAATGAACTGCGCACGGTTGTGGCAGAAGCAGCGTACCCGCAACCTGGGCAAGTGATTCGGCGGCAGTTGGTTGAGGTAGTCACGCAAGCATTCGAGCAGCGCGTGGGGGCCGTCGTAACGGCTGACCATCACCTCGTTCCAGCTATTGAGCGTGACCTGATCCAGGGTCAGCACGAGGTTGTCGCGTACACCGGCATAGCTGAGCGAGTCGGTGCGCTCGGTGGTCATCAGGATGTTCAGGTCGCGGTGATGTTTGAGCGGGTCGACGCCGACATTGATAAGCAACAACACTTCTTCCGGAACCGCCGAACGCAGCAGGCGTTCTTCATCGACGCTGACCAAGGGCAGGGCGATGGTCTGCTGCAGGCTGCCCAGCAGGTTGAACAGCTCGAACTCCGTCATGTCACTGGTGCCCGGGTGCAGCGCCAGGCGGGTGCTGCTGTCGATCACACCGTTGCGATGGCACCAGGTGAGCATTTCCAGCAGGTCGCGGCTGCGCTTGATCGGCGCGAAGTGCTCCCATTCCAAGGCCGTAAGGTTACCGTTATACAGGCCCCAGTAATGCCGGCCGGGTTCTTTGCGGTTGGGCGATTGCACCAGGGTCAGGGTGTCTTCGGCCAGGTCCGGGGCGATGCCGGGGTTGATGAACTCGACCTTGCCGGCCTTGCGTTCAAAGGCTGCATATAAGCGTCGACCCAGCACATTGAGGTCACGCCGGTTGATCGGGCTGACGGTCTTCTCGGTGCGGGCGAACTGGGTCAGGAAGCGGTAGCTGTAATTGAGCTCATTGACCAACGCCCGGCGTTCCAGCGCGACCTGGCGCACTTTCCACTGGCTGCGGCTGTCCAGCAGGGTCAGCTGACGCGGGTCCCAGCCCCACTCGTGGGCCAGCCGTTCCAGCAGCAGGCGTTGCCAACTGGTGGTGCGCTGGCCGGCGCTGAGTTTGCGGTTGACCTTCAAATACAGCGCGCGCCGCACCAGCTCAAGGCGCTCCGGCTCGTTGCGGGCCTTGAGGTACTCCTCGATCCGCCGATAGACCACGATGTACGGGTCCAACTCATCCAGGTCCAACTGGTTGGCGAACACCGCCCGTTTGAAGCGCAGGCTCAGGCACTGCACGTTCGGGTGTTCGCTGGCGTAGACCTCGGTCAGCAGCAACTTGAGCACCGACTTGTAGGGCGACTCGATGCCTTTGAACAGTTGCCAGAGGCCGGCGCCAATGAACTCGCCTGGAGGAATGTACGCCAGGTGGCCCAGATCGAGGGTTTCGTCGGCGCGGATAAAGCGCTTGGAAATCAGCGCATGGGTGAACTCGGCATAGCGGGTTTCTTCATACACCGGCACCAGCCACCAGATCGGCGTGCGCCCGGCCAGCCAGATCGCGGTGCGGTAGAACTCATCCAGCAGCAGGTAATGCTGGGTGGTCCCGCAGTCGTCGGAGCTGAGCTGCGTATCACGCTCACCCAGTACAAAGCGCGTCGGTTCGATCAGGAAGAAGTGCGCCTCGGTGCCCATGGTCAGGGCCCAGGCTTCCAGTAGCTGGCACTTTTTACGTAGCTCGGCCAGTTCGTTGTCGTTGAGGTCCGGGGCGTGGCACACCCACACGTCCATATCGCTTTGATCCGCCTGGGCCAGGGTGCCGAGGCTGCCCATCAGGAACAGGCCGTGGATCGGCCTGGGCTGATTGACCGGGCGTGGCTTGTAGGAGAACGAGCGAGTCAGGCGTTGGGCTTCATTGAGGGCTTGGGCGTCGGGCTCGAAGTTGGACAGGCCGGCCGGGGTGCTGCCGGACACGTAGCCAGGCAACAGCGGGTGATTGACGTGGAAAAACAGCGGCAACATCGCCAAGACGCTCTGCTGGCGTGGTGTCAGCCCTTCGACGGCGCGGGCCATGCGGCCCTCGTTCAGGGTCATGAAGCGTGCGCGCAACTGGGCCAGCACCTTGCGGTCGATGCCTTCATCCAGATCGGGACGGATTTCGTGGGTGCGGGTCATTTCGCAGGCGTTGGCTCGAAGAGCCCGACATGGGCGGCCGTGTAGGAGTTTACAGTCAGAAGGGTAGGAGGTTTAGAGGGGAAAAGGCTTATTGGCGCCAGATTTTTCACTATTACACAGCAATGCCCACGGAATCCGCAGCCAGCAGACTCCGTGGGCGGTATCAGGTCTCAGGCGGCTTCTTTTTTCGTGGTGCTCAGAATCCTCAGCAGGCCTTGGGCGTGCTCGGCTGCATCCCGACCGAGGCTTGTCAGGTAGCCACCGTCGGGTTGGGTGATCAGCTCTTTTTCAAACAGGCGCCTGGCAGCGGCGATGGCAGTGGGGGCAGCGGTCTGGTGGACTTTAAGACCTTCCTGGGAGCTGTCCAGGCTGAAGAGTGCAAGGATTTCCAGTTCGGCAACCAACTCAGGGGTATACGACATAAGGACTCCAGACTTTCTAGAATTTATTAGAGGCTAGCAGGACATAAGGTGAACGCACTTTGCCGGGCTGTCCAGTCACAAACTCCTGGGTCTTGATATGGCGCAAGTTTGTGGCGAGGAAGCGGGCTTCCCTGCCACCAATATCCCTGGATTCAGGCGTTTTCCGGAGGCAGGTCGGGCAATGCACGCAGCGCGGTTTCGTACCATTGGGTATCGAATGCGCGGTCTTCTTCGAGCATCTTGTCGATTTCGACAGCCAATACATGGGCCATGAGATTCAGAATGTCTTCGCGCTCGTAACCCACCAGCGTCAGCTTGTTGAAGGTGGCCTTGGCGGCAGGCGGGTTGTCGCTCTCGATCTGGTTTTCAATCGCCTGGGTCAGCGTGCTCTCGGTGAACTCTTCTTCGTCGTTGTCGATATCGGTCGGCTCGCTCATGGCAGGCTCCTCAAGGAAAGGACGCCAGTCTACGCCCATTCAGGCAAGTGATGCTGCTGGCAAGGTCGGGTTCGGGAGGCTATAACGCTTGCAGCCAACCCCACACATGGCATGGAGGCACGCGCAATGCTCAAGCTTTACGGTTTTTCGGTCAGTAACTACTACAACATGGTCAAACTGGCGCTGATGGAGAAAGGACTGCCGTTTGAGGAAGTGCTGTTTTTCCCAAGTCAGACTCCAGAGGCACTGGCGGTAAGCCCGCGTGGCAAAGTGCCGGTGCTGGGCGTGAAGCAGGGTTTCATCAATGAGACCAGCGTGATCCTTGAATATATCGAGCAAACCCAGGAAGGCCCTGCCCTGTTGCCGGGCGAGCCGTTTCAGCGCGCCCAGGTGTTGGCGCTGTGCCGGGAAATTGAACTGTATATCGAGTTACCGGCCCGCGCGTGTTTTGCCGAGGCATTTTTCGGTATGCCGGTGCCGGACGCAATCAAGGAGAAATCCAAGGCTGATTTGCTGTTGGGGATCGCATCATTAGGGCGCCACGGCAAATTTGCACCGTATGTGGCGGGTGAGAGTTTGACGATTGCCGACCTCTATTTCATGTACAGCGTGAACCTTGCCTGTGCGGTAGGCGAAAAGCTGTTCGGGCTGGATTTTCTGGAAGGTCTGGAGAAGGCCAAGGCGTTGCTGGAGCGACTGCACGCCATGCCTAATGCCCAGAAGGTGGCGGCGGACAGGGAAGCGGCGATGCCAGCATTTTTGGCGATGATCGCTGCCAAGAAATAGTCAGCATGGGTGCTGTTCAAAATGTGGGAGGGAGCAAGCCCCCTCCCACAAGCATGCATCAGCGGCTGGCGAGCAGTGCCTGGCCGCGCGCGACGGCTGCCTTGACCTGCGCCGGCGCAGTGCCGCCCACGTGGTTGCGGGCGTTGACCGAGCCTTCCAGGGTCAGCACGGCAAACACGTCCTGCTCGATCTGGTCGCTGAACTGGCGCAGCTCTTCCAGGCTCATTTCCGCCAAGTCCTTGCCGGTATCCACGCCGTATTTGACGGCATGCCCGACGATTTCATGGCAGTCACGGAACGGCAGGCCACGGCGCACCAGGTAGTCCGCCAGGTCGGTCGCGGTGGAGAACCCACGCAGGGCCGCTTCACGCATGATTGCGTGCTTGGGCTTGATCGCCGGGATCATGTCGGCAAAGGCGCGCAGCGAGTCGCGCAGGGTATCGGCCGCGTCGAACAGCGGCTCCTTGTCTTCCTGGTTGTCCTTGTTGTAGGCCAGCGGCTGGCCTTTCATCAGGGTCAGCAGGCCCATCAGTGCACCGAACACGCGACCGCTCTTGCCGCGCACCAGCTCGGGCACATCGGGGTTTTTCTTTTGCGGCATGATCGAGCTGCCGGTGCAGAAGCGGTCTGGCAGGTCGATGAATTGAAATTGCGCGCTGGTCCACAGCACCAGCTCTTCGGAAAAGCGCGACAGGTGCATCATCGCGATGCTGGCTGCGGCGCAGAATTCGATGGCGAAGTCACGGTCCGACACGCCGTCCAGGGAGTTGCCGCCAACGGCGTCAAAACCTAGCAGTTGTGCGGTGTACTCACGATCGATCGGGTACGTGGTACCGGCCAGCGCGGCGCTGCCCAGCGGCATGCGGTTGGCACGTTTGCGGCAATCCACCAGGCGCTCGTAGTCGCGGCTGAGCATTTCGAACCAGGCCAGCAGGTGGTGGCCGAAGGTTACAGGCTGTGCAGTCTGCAGATGGGTGAAGCCGGGCATGATGGTGTCCGATTCGCGCTCGGCCTGCTCCAGCAAACCTTTTTGCAGGCGGGTGATCTCGGACAGGATCAGGTCGATTTCGTCGCGCAGCCACAGGCGGATATCGGTGGCCACCTGGTCGTTACGGCTGCGACCGGTATGCAGCTTCTTGCCGGTCACACCGATGCGATCAGTGAGGCGCGCTTCGATATTCATGTGCACGTCTTCCAGGTCGACGCGCCAGTCGAACGTACCGGCTTCGATCTCACCGCGAATGGTGGTCAGGCCGTCGATGATGCTGTCGCGCTCGGCGTCGGTCAGCACGCCCACCTTGGCCAGCATCGTGGCGTGGGCGATCGAGCCCATGATGTCGTGGCGGTACAGGCGCTGGTCGAAGGTGACGGAGGCGGTGAAGCGGGCGACGAAGGCGTCGACGGGTTCACTGAAGCGGCCGCCCCAGGACTGGTTGGTCTTGTCGGTGCTCATGGATTCGCTCGTGATCTGCTTAAAAGAGGCATGGAGGTGTACCGGCGATAATAACAGGGTTGCCTGGGGAGGCGGTGCTGCGGGTGGTCGGCATTTTTATTTGTACAAAGGGTGGCTAAGTGCCTTGCCGCCGAACGCGTCCGGGAAGAGACTGGAGCCAGATGTTTATTGAAACGATATTTGACGATTGAGCAATGTGGTCTCAGTGAGCGTCTACAGTTGCACTGATAGAGCGTGAATGCACCAAAGTCGGGTGATGCGGTCGAAGCCCTGACTATCCATTAGAAAAGGGGGGTATTCGGATTGTGTATCAGTAAACCCTACGACGATGCCCTGAGGCAGGCGGTCTTGGGCGCAATTGAACAGGTCCGGGTAAATATGGGTGCCACTCTTGGGGCACTTTTTGCCGCTCGCGCTAGTCTTAGCGTGGATCGCTGTGACGCAAGTCACCGCACCTGTCTACGCTATCCTTGTGCGAGACTCACGCAGGAATCCAGCGCAATATGAATGTCCTGATCGTTGATGACGAACCCCAAGCCCGCGAGCGACTGAGCCGTTTGGTCAGTGAACTCGAGGGTTATACAGTCCTTGAACCGAGCGCCACCAACGGCGAGGAGGCGTTGACGCTGATCGACAGCCTCAAGCCGGATGTGGTGTTGCTCGATATCCGCATGCCAGGCCTGGATGGCCTGCAAGTCGCGGCTCGCTTGAGCGAGCGAGAGTCGCCACCCGCAGTGGTGTTGTGCGCCGCTCACGAAGAGTTCGCCGCACCCACGCTTGAGGCCAGTGGCGTCAGCTTCCTGGTCAAGCCGGTGACTGGCGAAGCCTTGCTCAAGGCCCTGAAAAAGGCCGAGCGCCCAAACCGCGTCCAACTCGGTGCCCTGACGCTGCCCGCCGCCCAAAGTGGCAACGGGCCGCGCAGCCATATCAGTGCGCGCACCCGCAAGGGTATCGAGCTGATCCCCTTGGACCAGGTGGTCTACTTTATTGCCGACCACAAATACGTGACCCTGCGGCACGAGGCGGGCGAGGTGTTGCTTGATGAGCCCCTCAAGGCCCTCGAGGATGAGTTCGGCGACCGCTTCGTGCGTATCCATCGCAACGCGTTGGTGGCCCGTGAGCGAATAGAGCGCCTGCAGCGCACCCCCCTTGGGCACTTTCAGCTGTTTTTGAAAGGGCTTAACGGTGATGCCCTGATCGTCAGCCGACGCCATGTCGCGGGTGTGCGCAAGATGATGCAGCAGCTTTAGCCCAAAGGCTGCGGCGAGGTTTTCAGCCCCGATCCCGGTGCGATGCGGCCAGGGAGGCCCCGCACTTGCTGATTCAAATCAAAGCGTGTCTGCCTGAGCTGTTATTATCTGCCGTATCTATTCAGTACGGATTGATCCATGTCCTCTCGCGAAATCCGCATCGCCACCCGTAAAAGCGCCTTGGCCTTGTGGCAGGCCGAATACGTCAAAGCACGTCTTGAACAGGCCCATCCGGGTCTCAAGGTGACCCTGGTGCCCATGGTCAGTCGCGGCGACAAACTGCTGGATTCGCCCCTGTCGAAGATCGGCGGCAAGGGTTTGTTCGTCAAGGAACTGGAAACCGCACTGCTGGAAAACGAAGCCGATATCGCCGTGCACTCGATGAAAGACGTGCCCATGGACTTCCCCGAAGGCCTGGGCCTGTATTGCATCTGCGAACGCGAAGACCCGCGTGATGCGTTTGTTTCCAATACCTACAAGTCTCTGGACGAACTGCCGTTGGGCAGTATCGTCGGCACCTCCAGCCTGCGTCGCCAGGCGCAGTTGCTCACCCGTCGCCCGGACCTGCAGATCCGCTTCCTGCGTGGCAATGTCAATACCCGCCTGGCCAAGCTGGACGCCGGAGAGTACGACGCGATCATTCTCGCGTCCGCCGGTTTGATCCGCCTGGGCTTCGAAGACCGCATCACTTCGCCGATCAGCGTCGAAGACAGCTTGCCCGCAGGCGGGCAGGGCGCCGTGGGCATCGAATGCCGTACCGCCGACAGTGAAATTCACGCCCTGCTCAAGCCCCTTGATCATCCGGATACTGAAGTCCGTGTCACCGCCGAGCGCGCCCTGAACAAGCATCTTAACGGGGGGTGCCAGGTGCCGATTGCCTGTTATGCCGTGCTTGAAGGTGAAAACCTTTGGCTGCGTGGCTTGGTAGGCGACCCGGACGGCGGCACGTTGCTCACCGCTCAAGTGCGTGGGGCACAGCGTGACGCCACAGCCTTGGGCATCCAGGTGGCTGAGGAACTGTTGGCCAAGGGTGCCGGCGCCATTCTGCAAAAGGTCTACGGTGAGGCGGGTCCGCAGTGACCCAGTGGCGTGTGCTGCTGACGCGGCCAGCCGAAGAGTCGATGGCGCTGGCGGCGTCATTGTCCGAGGCCGGCATTTTCAGCAGCAGCCTGCCCTTGCTGGATATCGAAGCTTTGCCGGTCACGGCTGAGCAACAAGCTGTGTTTAGTGGCCTGGGCCGCTATTGTGCGGTGATTGTGGTGAGCAAGCCTGCCGCACGCCTGGCCTTGCAGCAGTTGGATCGAGTCTGGCCGCAACTGTCCTGGTTCAGTGTCGGCGCGGCCACCGCACAGGTACTGGCCGATCACGGCCTCAACGTTCAATATCCGCAAACCGGCGACGACAGCGAGGCCTTGCTTGCATTGCCGACCCTGCGTGAGGCTATCGCAGGCCCAGGCGCCCGTGTATTGATCCTGCGGGGTGAGGGCGGCCGAGAGCTGCTGGCTGAGCGTTTGCGCGAACAAGGTGCTAGTGTCGACTATCTGGAGTTGTATCGCCGTTTCTTGCCGGCTTATGACACTGGGGTGCTGATGCAACGCATCCAGTTGGAACGCTTGAACGGCGTGGTGGTCAGCAGTGGGCAGGGTTTGCTGCACCTGCAAGCCCTGGCTGGGCCGGACTGGCCACAGGTGGCACGGCTGCCATTGTTCGTGCCCAGCCCGCGAGTCTTTGAGATGGCGCGGGCTGCGGGCGCAGAAAAAGTTGTGGATTGTCGCGGTGCGAGTGCCGCGGCTTTGTTAGTGGCGTTACGGAGCTTTCCCGTTCCCACTCTCTGATACGCAAAGGACGGATACGTGAGCGAAACAGCCTTGCCTAAAGATGAAGCTCAGCCCGCGCTCGATGCGCCGGTTGCACCGGTCACCGAACCACGCCGTGGCAATGGCCTGGCGATCCTCGCCCTGCTGCTGGGCGCCGCAGGTGTTGCCGCCGGCGGCTGGGGAATCTGGCAGGTGCGCAGCCTGCAGGCCAGTAACCAGCAGCAGTTGAGCCAAGTGCAAAGCCTCGACGACCAATCCCAATCCTTCAAGCAGAGCCAGCAACAGCTGACGGCGCGGCTGGCGCAGTTGCCCAGTGCTGACGAGCTGGAGGAGCGCCGCCGCCTGGTGGCCCAGTTGCAGGGCGACCAGCAACGTTTGAGCCAGCGCCTGGAAACGGTGCTGGGCGCCAGCCGCAAGGATTGGCGTCTGGCCGAGGCCGAGCACTTGATTCGTCTGGCCAGTTTGCGTTTGTCCGCCCTGCAGGACATCAACAGCGCTCAGTCGCTGGTCCAGGGCGCCGACGAAATTATTCGCGAACAGAGCGATCCCGGCTCCTTCGCCGCCCGCGAGCAGTTGGCCAAGAGCCTTGCCGCGCTGCGTAGCACCGAGCAGCCGGACCGCACCGGGCTGTACTTGCAATTGGCCGCGCTGCGTGACCAGATTGTGCAACTGGCGGCTGTCGCACCTGAATACCAGCTCACCGAGCCTGCCTCCCAAGGGCGTCCGACCACCGATACAGACAACCGCTTGAGCGAATGGTGGGAGCAGATTTCCCGCTACTTCCGCATCGACTTCAACCCCGACGATAATATTCGCCCACTGCTGGCCGGCCAGGGCTTGAACCAGGTACGCCTGGCCCTGAGCCTGGCTCTGGAGCAAGCCCAATGGGCGGCGCTCAACGGTGAGGCGGCGGTGTACAGCCGCTCTCTGGCTGAGGCGCGCAGCGTGCTGCAGGACAACTTCAACCAGGACAACCCGCAGAGCAAAGCGATGCTGGCGCGTATCGCTGAACTGGAGCCCAAGGCAGTTTCGGTGGTGACGCCGGACCTGGCGGCAAGTCTCGCGGCAGTGCAGGCGTATCTTGAGCGTCGTCACCTGTCTGCCGATGAAGCCAAAGCATCGGCGGGCACGCCGGCGACCCAGGAGTAGAGCCGATGAAACGTTTCTATGTGGTCCTGGTGCTGGCGATTGCAATCGCTCTGGCATTGGCAGTGGGCATTTCGAAACACACCGGCTACGTGCTGATTACCTATCCCCATGTGCTGCATTACGAGTCGAGCTTGTGGGCCACGTTGGTGGCGGTGTGTGCCATTGGCCTGGCGATCTACCTGGCCCGCGTTTTATTGAGCCTGATCACCACCTCCGGGGGGGTGGTCAACCCATGGTCGCGGCGCAATCGCAGTCGTCGGGTACAGATTGCGATCGAGCAGGGCCAGATGGACCTTGCCGAGGGCCGCTGGGCCAGCGCCGAGCGCCATCTGCATCGCGCCGCCGAGGCGGAGCGTCAACCCTTGCTGTATTACCTTGGCGCAGCACGTGCGGCCAATGAGCAGGGGCGTTACGAAGAGTCCGACGGTTTGTTGGAACGCGCTTTGGAGCGCCAGCCCCAGGCGGAACTGGCCATTGCCTTGAGCCATGCGCAATTGCAGATGGACCGTGGCGATACCGACGGCGCCCTGGTCACTCTGCAGGCCATGCACGAGCGCCACCCGCATAACGCTCAGGTATTGCGCCAGTTGCAGCGCCTGCATCAGCAGCGAGGTGATTGGGCGTCGGTCATTCGCTTGTTACCGGAGCTGCGCAAGGACAAGGTGCTTCCTGCCAGCGAGCTGGCTGAATTGGAGCGTCGCGCCTGGGGTGAAAACCTGGGCGTGGCGGCCCAGCGTGAAGAGCATGGCGAAGCCGGCTTGCAGTCGCTTGAACGGGCCTGGGAGCAACTGACTTCCGCCCAGCGCCAGGAGCCGCAACTGGTGTTGGCCTACGCCGACCAACTGCGTCGACTGGGCGCTGATGCCAAGGCCGAAGAAGTGCTGCGCGGTGCGATCAAGCGCGGCTACGACAGTCATCTCATGCGGCTTTATGGGTTGTTGCGCGGCAGCGACCCGGCCCGTCAGCTCAAGTTTGCCGAAAGCTGGCTCAAGGATCATTCGGGTGACGCCAGCCTGCTTCTGACGTTGGGTCGCCTATGCCTGCAAAATAGTTTGTGGGGCAAAGCGCGGGATTACCTGGAGAGCAGCCTGCAGGTACAGCGCAACCCAGAGGCTTGCGCCGAGCTGGCCCGCCTGCTGGCCCAATTGGGTGATACCGAGCGCAGCAACCAGCTGTTCCAGGAGGGCCTGGGGTTGCTCGACAACCGTCTGTTGGCCGCTCCATTACCCGTGCCCGCGCGGGTTTGAGGTCGAAAAGGGGGAAGGGTTGGTGCGGAGCTATCTGACAGCCAGCCCTGAACTTTGCACAAACCCTTGTTGTAAATGTCCTGCTCTTCAATTCCTACGTGCAATTGCGGAGTTTCCTCCCGATTCTGGCGGGATGTCTCTACGGTTTCGCGGAATTGTCTGCTCTAGCGCGTATTGAAAGGGGTCGGGCCTTTCCTCTACCGTAGCGACCTATCTTTCGTGGTACGGATAAACAATGTCTTTGGCCCCCTTACGCTCTATGTTTTTCCTGGCGTTCATGGTTGGTGGGCTGACGTTGGGCGCGTCTTTCTACCTGGAATACGGCGCGCTGTTACAGCCTTGCTTCCTGTGCCAGGTACAGCGGCTGTTTCTCGCTGCCTATGCGCTGATCAACCTGATCGCGGCCCTTCATAACCCAGCGCGGCCGGGCCTCTACCTGTACGGGCTGGCGAGCATGGCGTGCTCATGCTTCGGCGCCATCACCGCAGTACGTCAGGTATTACTGCAGAACGCGGCATCGGACCAGATTTAAGATTGTTGGCCGAGCCTCCAGTACATGATTGAAAACCTTTCCTTTTGGCAGGCGGTACGGTCGGTTTTCAACGGCACGGTCGATTGCGTCGAGATCAACTGGACGCTGTTCGACCTGAGCTTGCCTGAATGGAGTCTGTTGTTCTTTTTAGCGATGCTTATTTTGGGAATCATGCAGTTTTCGCGGCTGTTGTTCAGCCAACGTTTGCGCATTGCACTGCCATGAATATGAGGTTCAAGTTGTAGGATGGGATTAAACACTTGTATGAACTTTCTCTCCTGCGTACCTTGAAGCCATAGTCATGCGGGCATAATCTGGCCCGCACGCGTTATCAAATCTGTTTATCGGACGCGGCCTTGTCCGGCTGCTGCTTTATCCTTGAATGTTGCGCGGGCACAAGGCAGCAGCGCCCCTATAGGGAAGAGAGATCATCATGCTGGAAAGTTGTCAGAATGCTCAGGAACGCTGGGGTGGGGTGCACAAGCTGATCGATAGCTGGCTGAAGGCACGTCACGAACTGGTTCGGGCCTTTGATGCTCTCGGTGCCAAGCCCGAAGCTCTGGCTGAGAACCGCGAACCGTTGCAGGACTTCTGTGGTGTGTTGGTGGACTATGTGTCTGCTGGCCATTTTGGTGTCTACGAGCAACTGACCGAGGAGGCGCAAGCCTTTGACGATCAGCGTGGGCTGGAACTGGCCGAGACGATCTACCCGCGGATCGATGCCATCACTGAGAAACTGCTGGCGTTCACTGACCTGTGCGATGCAGGACAATGTGTTGCGGAAAAATTCAAAGAACTGGGCGCGCTGTTGCATGAGCGTTTCGAGCTGGAAGACTGCTTGATCGAAGTGCTGCACAACGCTCACAAGGAAGAACCTGTTACTCAGGCTTGACCCTTGATCGCCGTACAAAAAACGGTGCGCATGGCGCACCGTTTTTTATTGGGTCAGTGGCGCGTACCCAGCAGTTCGATCTCGAATACCAACGGTGTATACGGCGGTATCAACTCGCCCGCGCCGTCTGCGCCATAGGCCTGTGCAGATGGAATGACCAGACGCCATTTCGCGCCTACCGGCATCTGTTGTAACGCTGAATGCCAGCCGCTGATCACGCTGTCCAGGCGGAACCACTGCGGTTGCGTGCTCTGATCGAAAACCGTCCCGTCGGGCAACCGCCCTACATATTTCACCTGCACCTCATCAGTTGCTGACGGCTTGTTGCCCGTGCCTGGCATCAACTCGGTGAGCAGGATGCCATCCGCCAATTCGCGCACGCCCTTGGCTGATTTTTCCTGGGCCAGGAATTGCTGTTCGGCGGCGAGGGCTTTTTCGCTCTGCGGAGCTTGGGCGTCGGCTTCGCTCTGTGCCTCATGCTGGGCGAGGATCTGTTCGATACGCGTGTTATCCAGCGCCAGCGGCTTGCCTTGATAAGCCTGCTTGAGGCCGTCGACGAGCGCCTGGATCTGCAGGTCCGGGACTTCCTGGCGCAGTCGTTCGCCGAGGCTCGCACCCAGGCTGTATGCGAGGTCGTGCGGGTCGGGCGCGGTGGTTTTGGAGGCGGATTGCTCGTTCGCGTTGGCCACGCAAATCCCCAAGCCAAGCACTAGAAAAAGGTAACGCGACATGGGCATTCTCCCGGCGAAAGTGCGACGGATTATGCCAGTGTGAGTCGGTAAAAAGTGCCGTGGTTTTTCGTTATATCGATAAGAATTTTCTCACGTTGCAACGCGAGGCAAATGATACTGTCAACATGCCCTAGCGGCGGTAAGAGCAGAGGGCTAGTATGAGCCGCACCCACGTCAGCCAGGAGGTAAACCATGTCGGCCAAACAGAAGCCTGTAAATACCCCGTTGCACTTGCTCCAACAACTTTCGGGCAGCTTGCTCGAACATCTTGAAAGCGCGTGTTCCCAAGCCTTGGCCGATGCAGAAAAGCTGCTCGCCAAACTGGAAAAACAACGCGGTAAAGCGCAAGAGAAACTGCACAAATCCCGCACCAAACTGCAAGACGCCGCTACTGCCGGCAAGGCCAAGGCTCAAGCCAAAGCTAAAGACGCTGTCAAAGAACTTGAGGACTTGCTCGACGCCCTCAAGGATCGCCAAGCTGAAACCCGCACCTACATTTCCCAACTCAAAAAAGATGCTCAGGAAAGCCTGAAATTGGCACAGGGCGTGGGGCGTGTGAAGGAAGCCGTCGCTAAAGTACTGGGCTCTCGTACCCCTGCAAAAGCGGTAGCCAAGCCAGTGACAAAACCAGTTGCTAAAACTGCTGCTGCGAAACCAGCCGCCAAGCCAGCTGCCAAAACCGCTGCTGCGAAACCAGCCGCCAAGCCAGCTGC